>NZ_MZNX01000009.1:0-1417 GCF_004353325.1 Streptococcus downii | reverse complement strand
CTGCTGTACCAAGTGGACCTGTGTACTCTGGTACTTCATGTACTGCTGCTTCTACCGCGTTCACACCACCTGTAAACTCTAGTTTCTCAACTGTCGGTGCTGGTTGGTCTCCTGCTGTACCAAGTGGACCTGTGTACTCTGGTACTCCATGCACTGCTGCCTCAGCCGCATTGACACCACCTGTGAATTCAGGAACCTCCAGAACTGGTGGTTGCTCTTCACCCTTGCTTGATTGAACCGATTCTTCTGTTAATGCTTGATGGAAGCTTGCCAATTCATAAAACTCAGCCTTGCCACCTTCCCAGACTAATTTGACGTCTAGAAGAGAGCCACCATTTCGGATAGCGAAGGTTTGGAGACTAGATGTAATGGCACCGAGGTCTGTCCAACTGTCTTGGCCATCCTTGAGTGTTCTAGCAAGAACACGTGCTTTCGCTCCTTCAGGAAGACTGGAAACGAGACGAAGGTGGTTGGCATTGGTTGGCTCAGATAAGTGATACACCAATTCGCCCTTGTCTTTTTCAGACTTGTAGCTGGTCAAGACTTTTCCGTCTACAAGATTGTTGTAGAGATTGCCTTGGCTTTCTCCACTGTTTCCTTCTACTGTCGGATCATTGATTGGTTTGACAAATTCACCATCATTGATGACCAATTCTGTAAAGCCTACAAAACGAGCATCATAGTCTGCAGTATAGAGAACACGGAGATAGTTGGCTTTGACTGGTGTCGTCAATTCACCCTCGATATAGCGATTTCCTGGCATCTTAGAATCATGTGTCCAACCATCTGTCAATGAATCATCGTGTTGACTATTGGCCACACCATCTCCTACTGTCACGACATCTGTCCAAGTTTTACCGTCTTGGCTGACTTGGATCTTACCATCACGAAGATAGTTTTGAGTTCCGTCTTGGATGTAGGCTCTGATTTTCTTAATCGTGCGTTCGCTACCAAGTTTCAAGGTTACATGACCATCTTTATGGGCATAGTCTGAAAACTCAACGAAGTTGTTGTAAACACCGTCAAATAGTTGATCTAGGTTGTTCAGTTTACGAACATCATTGCTGCCGTATGTTGGATGAATGCCCATAGTTGTAGATTCTAGTTTGGTTGGTTGTACTTCTTTGGTTGTCACAAGGAGAGAAGTGGCTGTCACAGCTTGTTCCTGATCCGTTTTGTTGACCAGACGAACATAACGTACCAAGTGGGTTGCGACAGATCTGTCTTTCAACTGGCTAGCTGACGTCCACTCTTGCGCATTTGCAGAATACTCTAGGCTAAGAGCAGGGTTGGCTTGGCCTTGGAGCTGGATGCTCTTGATCTGATGGATACGGTCAAGCTTCATTCCTAGATAGCTATGAGCAGGGAGTTTGGTTCCAGCTGGAATTTGAAGTTCGTAACTGCCTAAGCTATCCAC
>NZ_MZNX01000008.1:123427-366110 GCF_004353325.1 Streptococcus downii | reverse complement strand
ACTATTCTTAATGAGAATAATAAAGGTGTGCTACTTAGAGAAGAAAGTATCAGAGATATAGACAATACGATAAATATCTTTCTAAAAAAATATGAAGATCGTTTTTATGAAGGATTAAGATTGTTTAACAAGATAGACATTACTACAATTTCCTCTTCAGAGAATTCAGATTATACTATTGCTTTCTATAATCTATTAACTGGAATTAGGGGGATAATCGATTGTTTTGATGACTTTGATGATATTTTAGTTGAAATGAATAAAAACTTCATGTATCAAAGTGGCGAAATAGCAAAAGAAGAATGGGAAAGTTCAGGGGAAGTTGTCTTGGATGACGAAGAAAATGAATTTGGAGATTGAAGAATAGATATTGATTCCTCTTAAATGAATGGGCAAGTCGAAGAATGAAAAATGGAATTTTATATTTACCAGAAGGATTGAGGAGGTATTAAAAATGAAACAAAAAGTATCGTTATGGCTTGGTAATTTTGCCAGTCAAGAAGAATTTCAAGAATACTTCAAAATTTCAAATAAAGAGGATGGGGATAGCATTTCTTCAGAATTTGAGACAGACTTTCATTTGTCGTACTATGATAGAGATTTAGTTGAAAAAGATTGGGTTGATGTTTCTGAAAATAATATTGATGTTTTGCTTGAAGGTTTCTCATACGATGAAGAGATTATTATGCAGTTTCCTAAAATATCAACAACCTATAATACAATTGTTTTGATTTATGATTTTGATTATTCTAAAGAAGAATTAAAAGTAAGTAACAATGGTTCTGGGACATTAGAGTTTATTGGTATCGCAGAATACGCTTACTAAGCGTAGCATATAAGGAATTCTGGCACATTATCGCCCCATCTAAGCCTGGCTGAAGGAACTCTCGAATGAGATTGATTCCTAGTGGGGCGATGTTGTTGAGGGAATACGGAATCTACCTATTCCACAGGACTTGAAAGATTCTCTCTTACTTGCGGAAGATTTTATTGGTGCAGCTGGAAGTATGGTTTCAGAGACTGCCATCGGAGCTGTAGATTTGACTCAAATCATTGATATTGACAGAAATACTAACTTTAGACAAGCTGATGAGCTCCTTGTTAGAGAATTAGAGAAAACTCGTCGAGAAATTGTTAAGTTTAGAAAAGAAAATAAACTAACGTGGCACGAATTTAATGACATGACGAGTATGCAACTAGTTCCGAGTATAATAAATAGTAAATTTGGGCACTTAGGCGGTGTTTCAGAAGTTAAAAAGTTGTTGGAATTATTGCAGTAGAAAAAGAGGTGTGAAATGAAGATAGTACATCCTGTTTTTGGGGAATTGACATTTAATTATGGTTGGACTAAGAGAATTAAATTAAATATTTTTAAAAAGGAATTTTCTGTTGAAATAAATATTGATGCAGATGAAGATGCGGTGTTCGATGAAAATCAAATCAAAGCTTTTGAATTTTTTTTCAGTGATATTCAGAACCGTGTTACCCAAGCCGAGAATGGTATTGTTGGATATTATAATTCAATAATTGATGAGGTAATTGATAGACTGGATTCAGATTCTAATTTTGGTCAGAAGTTATTAAATGCTAAAAATAATCCGAGTGAAATCTTTAAATTTTTGACAGTAAAACAAATTATGATTCCGATGAATTTTGATGATAATACACGCGAAGCAGGCTTCATTTGTGATTGTGAATGGGATATTGAAAACGGTGTTGGAATAAAATATATTAATGAACAAATATCAGAAATAGGATTTCAAGACATTTTGCTATAAGGGAGAAACATTAAGTATTGGAAAAGTTGCGTCACAGAAGATTTCTTCATCAGGGACTGTGCTGAAAGGTGGTGCTGACCAAATATTATTACCACAGGAATGGTCGCAGGATTGGGTTGTGGATGTAAGGACTGTCCCTAATTAAGGAGTAGATTATGAGTATGAAATCAATAGAGATAGCCAATAAAATTTTAGAAATAATGGATGAACAGTATCCTTCAGAAATACAGGAAAAAGGAGCAATTAACGCTCTTTATACCATTATTAGATCAATAAAGGAAACAGAAACTATCCCATCGAATGTTCATCTTAAGGATCATGCACGTATGTTGATAGATGCAACTGCTAATTATAATTTAGAAATCATCTACCTACTTCAAGATTTAGATAAGGAATTAAAAAAGAATGAACGTCAAAGATAGTTTACAACGTTTTTCATCAAATAGAACAGAAAAAAATAGGGAACAGCTTCTTTCAAATTTGGAGAAAAGTTCACTTTTGGTTCCAGTAAGATGGATTGATGAGCAGACGTTCCGCATTCTCCATATTCAGGATGGAACAGAAAATTTTTATCTGCAGTAAGTAGTAAGGTGTGTATTTAAAATGAAAATAATTTCAGAAGTAGTTGATAATTTAACTAGTATAAAATTATTAGTGAATTCTCGAAAAACTAATATTCCTATAATAGAGCTAGATAAGTTATCCATTGCGGAAAAAAATATCACAAGTTTAAAATGGGAAAATTTTGTTCTTGAACAACGTGGTGATCTAACCGCATATTTATTAAAAAACGAGAGAGAAATTTTCAAAAAATGGAATGAATTGAGTAGGGATGCAAAAGAAAGAATTATTCCTATTGTTACAAAAAAACTGTTTGCTTTAGTCGAAGAAAAAAAAATATTTGAATCAATGATACCCCAAATTAGATTTGATATAATTAATATTTCGATATATTTAACGATAAAGAATGAATGTCTGAATGTAAATTCACCGTTTTTTGATGATTTATATACTTTATATCGATTGGGTTATATTCCCTGTGGCTATGCTAAAGGGAAATATAAAGTATTATAGGGAGAGATAAGGAGAAATAAATGGAAAAGCAATATGTAAGCGAGTCATTAAGAATAGCAAATGATATTATCCAATTGGTTAAAATTGATCTAAAGGACGAAATGAATAGGCAAATTTTAGCTTCCTATATATTTGGTGTTTTAAATGCTAAAGCAATTCAAGAGTCCATTTCTCCAATTGATGTTCAAGTTACAATGATTCGTGTTGGAATAGAAGCATTGGGCTATAGTCCAGAGGCAGCTACTCAAATGACGTACGTGGAGTGTGTTGCTTTGCTTGTATGAGCTGAATAAACAAGGATGTAGCTAGTGAAAGTCCTAAAGTAAGGAGTTTAAACATGAAATTCCATGAATTTGGTGATAAGAATTTTCCTCCCATCTTACTGATACATGGTGGTGGCAGTTCTTGGTGGAATTATCTTCGTCAGGCACGAATCTTGTCAGAAGAATACCGTGTTATTTTACCCACTTTGAATGGCCACGGCGAGGAATATCAACTTGATTATGTTTCTACTGAAGATTCTGCTTTGGAGATTCTAGACTATATCAAAACAAACTGTGGTGGGAAATTGTTTGCAATCGGTGGTGTTTCACTTGGTGGTCAAATTGCCATGGAGCTTTTGTCTTTAGACAGTGAAATTGCTGAGAAGGCCATCATAGACGGAAGCCTCTGTATTCCTCAACCAAGGTTAGCTAAAATCAGCATCTTTCTAGTGTCTCTATTCGGTAAACTGATGTTCAATAAATTCTCTTGCAAACTTCAGTTAAGCATGATGAACAAACTCTATCCTAAACTGGCTTATCCAGAGGAAATAGAAGCTTATTATTTGAAGGATCTGCCAAGGACGCCTGTCAAAACAATGGTGACCATTTACAAAAACTATATGGGGTGTTACAAGCTGAAAGATATGATTTCTGCTAGCAAAGCTCAGGTTTTGTATATCTATGGTGAAAAAGAATTAAACTGTGTGAAAGCATCGGCGAAATTATTTCAGCAGCTACATCCAAATACGATTTTGTATGAAGCAAAGGGCTATAATCACGGCTATTTATCAGCTTACCTGCCTCAAGAGTGGGTTGATTTGGTGGTGCCATTTTTAAAGAGTGATTCATTAGAAATGTATAACGAATCTGATATGCCATAAGGAGGAATACCATGCTAGGAGCAATTATTGGAGATATTGTAGATTCAGTTTACGAATGGAACAATATCAAAACGAAGGATTTTCCTTTATTTTGTGAGGATTGTTTTTTCACGGATGATACGGTAAGTCCGAACCGATGAGTGTGTTAGTGAAACGTTGCTAATCCTCAAAATAAAGAAGCCCAAATTCCATTATTTTGAAATGAAAACCTAAACTGTTTTTAAGGAGGTGTCATATTGATAGAGAGCAGACCTGAGTTTGATAAAATCGAATCCTTTGATGAGTTCAGTAAATACTATTGGTATCGTGATGAACTCTCACAGATATGCAAGTCATTAGGGATTGAATATAGAGGTACAAAACAAGAACTCAATGATATTATTGAGCAGTACTTTAAGGGCAATTTGATTAAAAAATCATCAGTAAAAAGGAAAAAAAAAAAACGAGTAGAAGTCGTTACCTTAGATACGCCCTTGCTTGAATACGGGTTCTCCTTTAATTCACACTTTAGAGAATATTTCTCAACTTTAACAGGTGTTTCGCCCTTTAAATTTACTGCTGATATGGCCACTGCTTGGAGAAAAGTCAAAAGAGAACATGATTTGAATTTTACAATCCAAGATATGCTAAAAGTTTATTATGGAAATTCAGATTATGCCAAGTATGACCATTCGGTTTGTCAATGGAACCAATTTTTAAAGGATTTCTGTGCAGACGAAAATAGTGGCAACTACTCGAATAAACTAAAAGTGGCTTCTATTCTTTGGAAAGAAGTTAGAAATTCAAAAAATGAAAAAATTTATTCAAAGAATCTTTTGACTAAATATGGTGATAAAGTAAAAGAGTATGGCAAGTAGGAATGTCAGTATAAACCAATAGTTCACAGGGAGGAAGTTTATGCTATGCGTGTTTCTGATAAAGAGGAGCTAGATTCTAAGAAAATTGAATTTGATTTTATGGAAAAAGTTGCTTCTCTTGGAGTTCGTAAATTTTTAAAAGATAGACCTCAAGTATCTCCCTCTTTTGCATCTGGTATGATAGATGGATATTTTGATGACGAGGTTCCGGATTTATTTTAGAAACTTCTTGCAATTTACATTCTAAGCAACCTAGTTGGAACCCTTCCATGGGCTGTTCCTTATGGAGAAGAGGAAGTAGCAGTAATGCAAAATCAAGCTAAGAAAATTTTAGAATGGTATCACTATATGAACCGAATAATCCCAAGTTGGTATATGAACAAGAATAATACTGATAATTCCAGAAACAGCAAATAAAAATAAGTTTGCTGTTTTTTCTTTATAAAAATAGGAGTAAGAGAAAATGAAGAATATCTTTCGGATAAATATAAAGATACAGGATGAAACTAGTCTTAAGCACAGCTGATAAAATGTTCTAAAAATGATATAATTATAAGAAAATATGATGGATAATTTAACGCTTAGATAGGCTAATGTTAGAGGAGCATTGAAGTCATTTTTTTTAAATGTGTAAAAGATAGTTTAGTATTTTAAGGAGAAGGGCTATTATGAAAATGGAAGTAGGGAAAACTTATCTTGTAAAAAAAGATATTTTTAGTTTTAAAAAGGGAGAACTTTGGTCATTAGTAGATATAGGGTATCAGATTTATTTTGGTGAACATAATTTTGTTTTTATCAATGCGGAGAAGCGGAAGGAGTTCGCGGTTTTATGTGACAGCTCAGATGAAGATATGCAGATATATCATCAGTTGGAAGAATATTTCGAATCATACCAAAAATGAGAGAAGATTATTATCAAGAAAGGTGATAGAAAAAATAGTTTCCAAAAGGCAAGCTGCTTTATAAATATTCGAAAACATTACAGGTTGGAAACGGAATTTTACAAAGCGCCTTGCCTGAAATTCGTCTAAGCAATGATAGTGAAAAAGTTTGCAGAAGAGTCAAGTGGTTCGTAGGAGGAGTGATGGAGAAAATAAAATTAAGTCTTTTACAAAAATGGAAACTGCCTGAGCAGTATAGCTTTGTGCATAGTTCAGCTCTACTTTCTGACGGTAGAGTGTTGATTCTGACAAGTGAAACAGATGATAGTGATAAATATTGTGTTCTTGTATTGTCTTCTTCAGATATCAAAAAAATAGAGATTTGTAATTGTTCTGAAGATAGAAGAAATTACCCTGTACTTTTCCGTTTTGAAGAAGGTTTTGGAATCATAAAAAAAGGACAACAATGCGAATATTATACTGGTGATTTTTCCTCACCTGAACGATTATCGATAAAGAACGGTCATTCAGTTTTACAAAATATAGTGCCTAAAAAAGCTCAACAGAGATATTTTCAGGTTACATCGGACAGTTCGCTGATTCCGGTTTGCTTTGAAAATAATGTGTATTACGGAGATGCAAGATGTTTTGCTCTTTTGGAATTTGATATTACTAAAAAATATGCCGAATGGAAATCTTTTTCAAATATTGATAAAAAGGCATTCACACATCGTGATGACAGAAGAGATGAGACACCAAAAATAGACAGTCTGAAAATAGCTAACCGAGAAATCTATGCTTTTCTTTCGGGAGAAAGTACAACATCGGTAAATAAATGGGGCATGGATTACTATGCACTTGCCAAAATCTCTGCAGACGGAACAGTAGTTGAAAAGTTTTTAGAATCGGACAATTTGAAACAATCCAGTAAAAAAGGCGGTGTGAACGGAGTGTTCACCGATTCCGACTACGTAGTAATGACACCTCTTTTTAAGACAGATGAGTGGAAGGGAAAGCAAAAACTTTTTTCACTTACTGTAAGAAAATATTTTGATATCGGTCTTCCGAGAGGAATGAGCAAGCATAAGGTGCAAAATATCAGTGGAGATAGTTGCATTACTTCGCTTTATAACAGAGGGTTAAAAGAAGTTGCACTGTGCAAAATAGGATGACAATAGTAAGATTTACGATGTTTTTACTTCGCGATAATCGGTTTTCTTTTAGATTCGTATTTGCTGAGATAAAAACGAATGCAATCATGTGACTGAAAAGATAACATAACAATAAAAATTTGAGGAGGAATGTAGGATGTTGTTGGATGATGAAAGATATGCAGAGGTTATTGCTTATGGTAAGGAAGCTGTAACCAAGATAGGCGAAAATAAGTTCGAGGAGAGATTCGTTCTTGCAGAACAAGGTTGGAACGCTTTTCCAGAGTCGGGAGCAAAATGGAATCAGGGATACAACTATGCGAAAAGCTTTTTCAAGCATGCGATCGGAAATAGAGATATGGTGATAGCAAAATCTTGGTTGGACAGAATGATCGAAAACAATGATGAGCTACACTTGTTTGATTCTGAGGTTGAACACATGAAGGCAAAGTATGAATTTGAACTAGGAAACTTAGACGAAGCATTTGAACTATGGAAGAATCTGCTCAAACAAAAAGGTGTAGGCAACCGATATTTCCAGTCTGACGATCCAAAGTACAAGGAATTCTATCAATCAAGAAAATAATTTTATTTAACAAAAGCAACTAAGAGAAATCAATCTTAGAGAGGATTGTGATATCTGTATAAGGAATTGTTATAAAAAGATGAATAAACATAAAGAAAAATAATTGCGGGAGGAACTATGAACCAAATTGAGAAGTATCGAATATTGAGTGCAGGAAAAGCATTCGGTCACCGTGCCAAAATTGCCTTGGTCTTACTTGACAGCAAGACAGCCTATGAAGAATTAAAAGAAGAAGCCGCACAAAGCATGGTTGCTGGAAGTTATGACTGTGTAGGTGGAGATCCGGCTGTAATACTTGAAAAAATAGCAATAGAATTGATATGTCGTGACACTCGTAATACATGGTATTTACCTGATAATGTAAAATTTTGGGACCGGCGTTTCAGCAGTTTGTTTGAAACCAAGTTTTTTTGCTATGACGATGATATAGAAACATGGAGCAAGATACTTTACAAATATTTTGTAAAACAGCAGTGGATGCCGAAAAGAGAAGATTATACTTCAACAAGGAGCTATAATAATGTTTGGGGATATTTTGCAGAACTTTTAGCAGTTGTAAAACAAAATAATCATCCTGAGTTTGATAAGTATTATGAAATTGCAGTTCAAAATGGAATGAATCCAGTGGTTTTGGAAAGAAAGTTACAAGAACTGTCTGAAATCACACAACAATTTTCTATAATTTAACAGGTAGTCACTCAGTTTAGAAAAAATGTGACAAAAAATGAATCAATTTATGTTGGAAAGGAAAGAATTACAGATTTTATATCCTTTGAAGCCGTTGTATGTGCAGTGTAGTAGCTGCCGACGATATAATCTAGATAGCCAATCGTTTCATATTATGCTACAAGATAAAAAGCAGTATATAATGTCGGCTTTTTTGATGTAAGCGACAATGGGGATATTATAATCTCTGAAAATAAGACCTTAGAATAAAATCCACAAAGCTCTTGTTCTGTTCTATACTTACAAAAAATAGTTTTGAATCAGCCGAAACACCATAAAGGAGGGGCGTGGATGAAAAAACTAATAAAAAAATTTCTATTCTTGTTTGTAGTTATTGGTGTTATTGTAAATGTCATTAGCATAACCGGAAATGATGATATGAATATTATTTTAATTGGTCTAAATCCCCTTTTAAATTTACTTGAAAGTAATAGTATGATACGCGAGTTGATAAAAGGTTTTGGTTTCTATATATGGAATATTCTCTCCATGTTGTCGTTTATAGTATATGAATTCTTGTTGGATGTCATTCTCAATAAGAAAGATAAATAATATTTAGAATTTAAAACCTCCATTCAACTAATAACTTAAAAAGGAATGATGAACTGAAAAAGCTATTTTGACAAATTAAAATTTCAAATCCTACGATGATTAACAAATCCCTGTTACTGATAAATAGTAGAATTATAAGATTCCAACATACTAGCTATAAGTTTATTAGTTAGGTTTTAAATGGTATAATGAGAGTTGTAGATTTAAAACTCTTTTAGTTTGTATAAGGCGCTGAGATATTATAGAAACAGAAGAATGTTAAAAAGATAGCATAAGGTTTCTATAGAAGGGAAAAATAAGAATTATAGAGGAAAGAAAGCAGAAAATATAATAATATTAAAAAAATTATAGATAACCCAATTCACAAATATTTATAGTAATGCATATTTAGTTTAGTGCATAAAAAAATGCGAAAAAGTAAAATTAAATCTAGAAAAGTTTTACTTTATTTCTACTACAACTCATTGTCCCCAAAAGGGGAGACACGAGCCAATGATTCTTGTAGTGATTTCTTGAGTGGTTAAAAACCACTGTGAAAGGAGAATTATGAAAAGAGTATTGGTTATAGGTGCAGGTATTGCGGGACTTTCTGCAGCAATTCGTCTTCAAAATGCCGGTTATCAAGTTGAAATTTATGAGAAAAATGCTATGCCGGGTGGGAAAATGCATCAATTGGAATTTGATGGTCATTCTTTTGATGTGGGACCAACCTTGGTGATGATGCCGTCAATTTATCGGGAAATTTTTGAAATTGCGGGGCGTAATCCAGACGATTATATTCCTATGGTTAAATTGAACCCGATGTATGATGTATATTTCAATTCGTCTCCTTTAAGATCCTATTCCATTTCGAATGATTTGCAAGAATTGCATAAGATTTTTGAAAGTAAAGGTTCTGAAAATTCGATGGGATTATATGATTATCTTAGTTCGATTTATAAGCGCTATCAGATTGCTTTAGAGCATTTTATTACAAAACCTTTCCGACATAAACGTGATTTTTATAATCCCAAGGTTCTTTGGAATGCATTAAAATTGAAAACTTTTGACAGTGCGGACCAAATGATGTCAAAATTTATACCAGACAAAGACTTCCAACAGATGCTCAGCTTCCAAACCTTATATATTGGGGTTTCTCCGAAAAAAGGACCTTCATTATACAATATCATTCCCATGATTGAGTTACTTTACGGAGTTTGGTTTATAAAGGGAGGAATGTTTACGATGGCTAGCCAGATGGCTAAGCTTTTTGAAGAACTTGGTGGCAAAATTTATTATGAGATGCCTGTTGAAGAGATTATTACTAAAAATAATAAGGTGAAAGGTATTTCAGTTTCAGGGCAAGAAATTTTGGCAGATGCCGTGATTTGTAATGCAGATTTCCCTTATGCAATTAAGAACCTTATTAAGAATGATTCTGATAAAGGAAAGTATCATTCCGCTAAGATTGATTCAATGGATTATTCTTGTTCTTGTCTTGTATTCTATTGGGGAGTTGAAGGTGTCTATCCTGACCTTGCTGCCCATACGTTTGTGGTCGCAGATGATTTGGATTCAAATTTGACAAGTATTTTTGATGGAAGTAAGATTGAAGAGCCGTCTGTATATCTTCACATTCCTTCAAACGTTGATGCTACAATGGCTCCTGAGGGTAAATCTTCTTTTTATCTACTGATCCCAGTCTCCGATGTGGAGGCATCGCAGTATGAATGGAATGATGAGACTGTAAATTATTATAGAGAGCATGCTATTTCTACCTTGGAGAAGTTGCCTTCATTGAAAAATTTGAGAGATAAAATTTCTTCCGAGCGCTATTTTACACCTCGTGATTTTATGAATTCTTTCAATGCCTATAGAGGTGCGACTTTTGGATTACAACCTACTTTAACTCAAAGCAATCATCTGAGACCTCAGGCAAAAAGTCTTTCTTGTGAAGGGCTGTATTTTGCCGGCAGTAGCACACATCCGGGAGCTGGTGTACCGATTGTCATGCAGAGTGGAAAAATATGTGCAGAGGAGCTTCGTCGCGATTTGGAAGGAGCTGATTTCTCATGAACTTAGACTTATCATACCAAGCTGCTGAAGAGGTAATGCGAAAAAATGCATCAAGTTTTTATGCAGCTTTTAAGAAGATTGAGCATGCAAAATTTTTAGATATAGCAGCTATCTATGCTTTCTGTAGGTATGCTGATGATTTGGCAGATACAGAATCGCAGAGCGAGGCGAGACGGCTTCAACTTTTAAACCTATTAGAAGAAGACGTGAAGTCCTTGTACATGGGTAGTAATCAAAGTGACAATTATAAAAAATATGGCTGGTGGCTTGCGGTTGAGAATGCAGTTCGACTACGCAAAATCCCCCTTGACGCATTACTTGAACAGATAGATGGTCAGAAAAGTGATTTTAATTTTAAAGAGATTGACGATAAAAGTGATTTAATACTATACTGTAAAAAAGTTGCTGGTACTGTGGGACTAATGTTAGCACCTATGCTTAAAGGTGAGAAAGCTGATGAGCGATATGAGTCAATTTGTGAAGACCTGGGAATTGCGATGCAGATTACAAACATTCTAAGAGATGTCGGTGAGGATTTAAGAAACAGAAACAGAATTTATCTACCAAAATCTTTAATGAAAAAATATGGTGTTACAAAAGAAGAATTGGAAAATCTATCCGTCGTACCAAATTCTTTTAACAAAGGGTATTCATTTTTTAAACCTAGTCTTAAGGTAAGTGATAGAATAGTTCGTCTGTGGGAAGAGATAGCTTTACTCTCAGATTATTACTATGATAAATTTTATAGTCATTTATATATGTTTGACTCAGATGCACTATTTCCGGTTACTGCTGCTGCTGTATTTTATCAGGCAATTTTGGATGAAGTAAGAAAAAATCATTACGATTGTTTCACACAGAGATCTTACACCAGCGCTAAGAGAAAAAGTGAATTGCTCAAAATCGTTCTTAGAAGAGTTGAGGATGTAAAGAATAATATCAAAAAATATTGATAAAAAAGAAAGATGAACTGAAAATTATGTGACTATTTTATTGATAGGAGTGCCTGTTGTGTCTATTTTGTTATGGAGGTGTTCCTATTCAACAGTTATACATATTTATCTAAAATTTTAGGGGATCAATCAATGAAAAAAGTAATGTTAATTATTAACCCTACCTCTGGTGGAGAAAAGGCTTTGGATTATAAGGTCAAGCTGGAGAATAAAGCCAAAGATTATTTTGAGCAGGTGGAAACCAAAATTACTGAAAAAGCCTTAGATGCAACACATTTTGCTGAAGAAGCTTCTCGTGAGCAGTACGATGCAGTGGTTGTGTTTGGTGGAGACGGGACTGTCAATGAAGTCATTTCTGGTATTGCTGAGAGAGACTACATTCCTAAGTTAGGGATTATCCCTGGTGGGACGGGTAACCTCATTACGAAACTATTGGAAATCAATCAAGACATCGATGGCGCGATAGATGAACTCGATTTTAATTTAACCAACAAGATTGATATTGGTAAAGCGAATGATAACTATTTTGGTTATATCTTTAGTATCGGTTCTCTGCCTGAGGCGATTCACAATGTGGAAATCGAGGACAAGACAAAATTCGGTATTCTTGCCTATGCTGTAAATACCATGAAGTCTGTCATGACGGATCAGGTTTTTAACATTAAGATTGAGACGGAAAATGGAAATTATGATGGTGAAGCTAGTCATGTTTTGGTTCTCTTGACAAATTACTTCGCTGATAAGAAAATCTTTGAAGAAGACAAAGATGGCTATGCCAATATTTTGATTCTAAAAGATGCTTCTATATTCTCTAAATTATCCGTCATTCCGGATTTACTAAAAGGAGATGTTGTCGGCAATGATAATATTGAGTATATCAGAGCGCGTAATATTAAGATCTCTTCAGATAGTGAATTGGAGTCAGATGTTGACGGCGATAAATCGGATAACCTACCTGTTGAAATCAAAGTCCTAGCTCAGCGAGTAGAAGTATTTTCAAAACCGAAAGAGTAGAAGGTAGAAACAAGTTTGTCTTTCACTGAGAAATAAAGTTTTATATCAAAGATTGGAGGAGGGATGAATTCTCTATTTGATGAATTTCGAACAATTTGTTCACATTTAAACCAAGTCGGAATCATACCTACGCTCATGGGGTCTTTGGGTTTTGAATACCGTTCAAATGAAGATTGGGAGCCGTCTGACATTGACATTCATGTCTCTGGAGATCCTAGAGGCTGGGATGCGCCTGATCATCTCAGGATTTATGACTGGGACAAGATAATGAAAGTGATGAACCACTTAGGCTATACCTTGGTAGATATTCACGAGCACGAATTCCAAAAAGATGATCTGAGTGTCGAGTTTGGAAGTATTGATTCTTTACTTGATTTTGCAGGAGTTTCGGAATCGGATATAGAGCTGATTCATCTTGAAAACATCACTTTTCGCGTTCCAAGTTTAGAACAGTATTTAAGTATTTACAAGGCTTCTTCCCAAGATTCCTATCGAAATGACCACAATAACAATAAGGATTTTAAAAAGATAGAATGGCTGGAAAGACATTTGTAAATCATCATTTGAAAAGTAGCAGGTTGTAAGACTGGCTGCTTTTTTATTTATATAAACAATCCACTCAAAACTACAGACAAGGCTTGAAAATAAAATTTTAAAGTAGTATACTAGAATCACAATTATGAAAACGTTTGCGCGGCAAGATGAATAAAAGTAAACTAGGAGACAGAACAATGGAATTAACAGCCATTTACCATAGACCAGAGTCAGAGTATGCTTATCTTTATAAAGACAAGACAATGCACATTCGTATCCGGACCAAGAAAGACGATATTAAAAGCATTAGCTTACATTATGGAGATCCTTTTATCTTTATAGAGGACCGTTATGAAGATAGTAAGGAGATGAGTAAAGTAACTTCTGATGCTTTGTTTGATTATTGGCAAGTGGAGATTACAGTTGGCTATGCCCGACTCCAGTATCTCTTTGAACTTAAAGATAAGCAAGGTCAGAGTATTCTGTATGGTGATAAGGGATGTGTTGAAAACACTCTAGAAAATCTTCATTATGAAGGAAATGGATTTAAAATTCCTTATATCCATGAGATTGATGCTTGTCATGTTCCTGACTGGGTAGCAAATACAGTTTGGTATCAGATTTTCCCAGAACGCTTTGCTAATGGGAACCCTGAGATTTCACCTGAAGGTGCGCTAGCTTGGGATTCCTCTATCAAACCAAAGACGAGCGATTTTTTTGGTGGTGATTTACAAGGTATTATTGACCATCTGGATTACTTGCAAGATTTGGGCATTACAGGGCTTTATCTCTGTCCGATTTTTGAATCCCCAAGCAATCACAAGTATAATACGACGGATTATTTCGAAATAGACCATCATTTTGGAGACAAGGGAACTTTCCGTAAACTGGTGGACCAAGCTCATCAGAGAGGCATGAAAATCATGCTGGACGCTGTTTTCAACCATATCGGTGACCAATCGCCACAGTGGCAGGATGTTCTCAAACATGGTGAAGATTCCGTTTACAAAGACTGGTTCCATATTCAAGAGTTCCCAGTGACCAAGGATAAGCTGGGGAATCCAAGAAAGCTCCCTTATCATACCTTTGCCTTTGCCAGCTATATGCCCAAGCTCAATACGGCAAATCCTCAAGTAAGAGACTATTTACTAAGCGTTGCGACCTACTGGATTGAAGAGTTTGATATCGATGCTTGGCGCTTGGATGTGGCTAATGAAGTCGATCACCAATTTTGGAGAGATTTCCGTAAGGCTGTCTTGGCTAAAAAGCCTGACCTTTATATTCTTGGAGAGGTCTGGCATACTTCACAGCCTTGGCTAAATGGTGATGAGTTCCATGCGGTTATGAACTATCCACTATCTGATAGCATTAAGGACTATTTCTTGCGTGGTGCCAAGAAGACCAGTCAATTTATCAATGAAATCAATAGCCAGTCTATGTACTATAGACAGCAGATTTCGGAAGTGATGTTCAATCTCTTGGATTCGCATGATACGGAGCGCATTTTGGCAACGGCCAAAGGAGATATCCAGCTTGTTAAGTCTGCCCTTGCCTGCCTCTTTTTGCAAAGGGGAACACCGTGTTTCTACTATGGGACTGAGTTAGAATTAGATGGAGGACCAGATCCAGATTGTCGTCGTGTCATGCCTTGGGACCGTGTTTCCGACAGTAATGAGATGTTGAATTTCATGAAGAAATTGATTCAGTTTCGCAAGGATGTTTCAAACATTATCCAGCATGGAACCTATAGTCTGCAAGAAATCAAGCCGGATGTTCTAGCTCTAGAATGGAATAATGATGGACAAAAAGTCCAAGCTATTTTTAATCAATCATCTGAAGACTATCTTGTCGATAGCGATGCTGTAGCGCTGGCCAGTCATTGCCAAGAATTGGACCAGCAACTGGTGATATTGCCTAAAGGTTTTGTGATTTTTTACTAGGGAGAAATTAAAAGTGAAAAGAAAATTCTAGTATAGAAAGCATTTTACAAACAGACTATTTGGTGTCTTGCTACAACTGATATATAATTTAACTTAGAGAGAATAGGAGGATTAATCAGATGGAATTAAAAGATTTTACAGAAAAAGAACAGGAAATGATTAAGAAAGGGCTGACTACGTCTAAGATTGGTGACAAGGAAACTGCTGAGAAAATTCTTGCGCTTGTCCCACAAGACTTGATTAAGCGCATCCCTTTTTTTGTCAGAAAACACGCTACAACTCGAACAATAAAGCGTATTTCTATCGAACATCCAGAGCTCTACGCAGTTGCCAAGAGAAGTGGTGAAATTCCTGAAAAGGAACAAGAAGAATTGCGTCAGATTATCACGACTATCTTTGAACAAAAGATGAATAAGCATAGTATTAATTAGAGAATGAAAATATATTTTATTGGCGGTTTGGGAAGTAATGTCTGTCATAGCAAGGATTTTCTTCAAGAGCTAGACTCGATTGCTTGTTTTATAAATCCATATGAAAAGTATTTTAGAGATGAAATAGAGTTGAAATCATGGTTTAAAAAGGAGATAGTTGGGGAAGAATCTATCTGTCTGATAGGCCATTCTCTCGGAGGAGATTTGGCTCGTTATTTCGCATCGGAATTTCAAGAAGTGAAAAAATTGATTCTTTTGGATGGTGGCTATTTAGATTTAGATAAGATTTTACCTTTAGATACAGAGTTAGAGGAAGCTAAAAACTATATCGAATCTCAAGTCGTTTCGGACTTAAATCTTCTTATCTCTAAAGAAAAATCTGAAGCAAAGCATTGGTCAAAAAATATGGAAGAAGCTGTAAGACATTCCTATCATTGGAATGTGCAGTATAATAGATATGAGTTAGCTATAAATTATGAAAATATAGAAACGTTACTACAGCTACGGAGAAAAATGCAAGCGTTTAAGAGAAAAGTGGGAAATACCTTGTTTATTAGTCCTCGATATCCTAATGAAGTAGCATGGAGAGAAGAGGCTCTAAAAGAATTGCCAGACTATTTCGATACTATTTTTCTAGATAACTTTGATCATGAGCTTTATACTCAAGCACCTAAAGAAATTGCTTCTTTGATTAATGAGTGGCTCTCTTATTCTTAGCGAACGATTGATTGAACTATGATAATTAATATAAGATTACAGTCTACTCAGATTCAATAAAAATCGTACACCTGATGATTTGTCTGGTGGAGGAAATATTCCACTGTGTAGTCGGACGGGATAGATAGAAATTGGTTATAGAATTTGTAACCATAATAGATTTTAAACTTTAAGATGGAGGATTAAAAAGATGGGAAAAATTGAATGGGAAAATGCAAAGACGCGTTTAGATGCCTTGCTTGTCATTGATGAGTATCGAACAGATCCAAATAAGACCTGGCTTCGATTGATCGTTAAGACTGAGGAAAGCTATGGGATCCGTTACCTTATCAACAACGGTTCTGGTGATTCTCTAGATGTGATTTTGACTGATAAAATGATCCTTATAAAGGGCTTTGATCATGAAAGTAGTTTGAGTCAATTTGCTGCGGATGAGTGGAATCAAGACATCATAGACGGATTTTATAAAGGACTGGATGAAAAGTATCAAAACCTTTACTCAGAAGAGCAAAAAGATGAAACAACTTTCTTTATCTGGTATGACGGTCAAGAGCATCAAAATAGCCACCAAGATCAGGACGGTGGCGAATGGTTGTTATCCTATTTCTTTGACAGTTTTGAGAAATTTCATGAGTTTGTGACGGATTACTATTCAATTACCGTAGATGAGGACTTACTTAGAAAACTTTACAATCAAGGACAGCTTTCAAAAGTAGAATTGGAGCAGTTGATTTGCACTTCCTAGCTGGAAATATATATAAAATCTGATGAAAAGAACTGATTTTCAATATCAAGTCATACTTGAAGAATGATTAAAGTAATAATGGTTGTAGTTCATTTTTTCTTATACAGATAACGGTTTAAAGCGATTTCTTTTTATAGTTCAACTGAATTTGACGAACAAAAAAACAAAATTCTTTAAAAAAGTTTCACAAAATCCTTTACAAGCTCTTATAAACATGGTATAGTTATAAGGCTTAGAAAATGAGATGATGTTTTCTAGCAAATATAAACCCGAGTAAAAAATGCCTACGGACAGGCAGGGTTGAATGCCGAAGCGTGGTTAAAAAGCCACATTATTGATAGGGTTAAAAGCCTACTTTTATAAGTTGATGTTAGGACGCTTGTCCTAATTCATAAATTTTAGTGTGGTGAAAGCACACGTCATCTTGTGAAACGATCAATAAAGTACGTAATATTTGCTACTAGAGAGTTAGGAAACATCAGGAACAGACATACTCAACAGAAACCAAAATACACACGTCAGAAGATTGCAGAGCAGGTGAAAACCTGCTCTTTTTTCATAAGTCAACCTTTAGTCGCCTTTATCTTCTTGAGGTGCTAAAAATATGGTAAAGGAGTATGTCTTGAAGAAGTTAGATCAAAACCAAGCCCCAATTTATGAGGCCTTGGTCAAGCTACGCAAGAAAAGGATTGTTCCCTTTGATGTGCCAGGTCACAAGCGTGGACGAGGAAATCCGGAACTTGTCGAACTGTTAGGAGAAAAATGCGTTGGCATCGATGTCAATTCGATGAAACCCTTGGATAATCTAGGCCATCCCATTTCGATTATTCGAGATGCAGAGGAATTGGCTGCAGATGCTTTTGGTGCAGCCCATGCCTTTCTCATGATTGGGGGAACAACTTCATCGGTGCAGACTATGATTCTTTCCACCTGTAAGGCAGGAGATAAGATTATTCTACCGAGAAATGTCCATAAATCTGCCATCAATGCGCTGGTTCTATGTGGTGCCATTCCAATCTATATCGAGATGAGTGTAGATCCTAAAATCGGCATCGCTTTAGGTCTTGAAAATGACCGTGTTGCACAGGCCATTAAGGAACATCCAGATGCTAAAGCTATCCTAATCAACAATCCTACTTACTATGGGATTTGTTCAGACCTCAAGGGTTTAACGGAAATGGCTCACGAAGCTGGCATGATGGTTTTAGTAGATGAAGCCCATGGAGCGCATTTGCATTTTACAGATAAATTGCCACTATCTGCTATGGATGCTGGAGCTGATATGGCGGCGGTCTCTATGCATAAGTCTGGTGGGAGTTTGACCCAGAGCTCCATCCTGCTTATCGGGGAGCAGATGAATCCTGAGTACGTTCGTCAGATTATCAACCTGACCCAGTCAACATCAGCATCTTACTTGTTGATGGCTAGTCTGGATATTTCACGTCGTAACTTAGCCCTTCGTGGCAAAGAGTCTTTTGAGAAAGTCATTGAGCTATCCGAGTACGCTCGTCGTGAAATCAATGCTATCGGTGGTTACTATGCTTACTCAAAAGAGTTAATAGACGGTGTGTCGGTCTGTGATTTTGATGTAACCAAGCTGTCCGTTTACACTCAGGGTATTGGGCTAACAGGTATCGAGGTTTATGATCTCTTGCGAGATGAATACGATATTCAGATCGAGTTTGGGGATATTGGCAATATCTTGGCCTATATTTCAATTGGTGACCGCATCCAAGACATTGAGCGTCTGGTTGGTGCTTTAGCTGATATCAAGAGACTTTACTCGAGAGATGGGAAGGACTTGATTGCTGGAGAATATATCCAACCAGAGTTAGTGCTGTCTCCACAAGAAGCCTTCTATTCAGAAAGAAAAAGTTTAACCTTGGATGATTCTGTTGGACAAGTCTGTGGGGAATTTGTCATGTGTTATCCTCCAGGAATTCCAATCCTAGCACCAGGTGAACGCATTACACGAGAGATTGTGGATTATATCCAATTTGCCAAAGAACGTGGTTGTTCCCTCCAAGGGACGGAAGATCCAGAGGTCAATCACATTAATGTTATTGAGAGAAAGGAGAACTAGATGGATTTATGGTTTTCTGAAGTTCATACTCCAGATGTGAAATTGTCCCTGAGAACAGCCAAGCAACTCTACGCTGGAAAAAGTGAATGGCAGGATATCGAAGTATTAGATACGCCAGCTTTTGGGAAAATATTAATCTTAAATGGCCATGTCTTGTTTTCAGATGCAGATGATTTTGTTTACAATGAAATGACCGTACACGTTCCCATGGCTGTCCACCCAAATCCCAAGAAAGTCTTGGTTATTGGAGGTGGCGACGGCGGTGTTGCTCAAGTATTAACACTCTATCCTGAACTGGAGCAAATCGATATTGTAGAACCTGATGAAATGTTGGTAGAGGTTTGTCGTGAGTATTTCCCAGACTTTGCTGCAGGGCTTGATGACCCTCGTGTCACCATTTACTACCAAAATGGACTGCGATTTTTGAGAAACTGTGAGGATGATTACGATATTATCATCAACGATGCGACAGATCCATTTGGACATACGGAAGGGCTCTTTACCAAGGAATTTTACGGAAACAGTTACAGAGCTCTCAAAGAAGACGGTATCATGATTTATCAGCATGGGAGTCCCTTCTTTGACGAGGATGAGTCAGCTTGCCGAAGCATGCACCGCAAGGTCAATCAAGCCTTTCCAATCAGCCGGGTCTATCAGGCGCATATCCCAACCAGTCCAGCTGGCTATTGGTTGTTTGGATTTGCATCGAAAAAATACCACCCTATCAAAGATTTTGACAAGGAAGGTTGGAAAAAACGCCAGCTTTTCACGGAATACTATACTGCAAACTTACACGTGGGAGCCTTTATGTTGCCCAAGTATGTTGAGGACATTTTAGAAGAAGAGGAAGGAAAAAAATGAGTCGTTTACTAGTTATCGGATGTGGGGGCGTTGCCCAAGTTGCTATTTCAAAGATTTGCCAAGATAGCGAAACCTTTACAGAAATTATGATTGCTAGCCGTACCAAGTCAAAATGTGATGACTTGAAGGCTAAACTGGAAGGCAAAACAAGTACAAAAATTGAAACTGCTGCTCTTGATGCTGACAAGGTTGAAGAAGTGATTGCCTTGATTGAAAGCTACAAGCCAGAAGCCGTTTTGAATGTAGCACTCCCATATCAAGATTTAACCATCATGGATGCTTGTTTGGCGACAGGTGTCCACTATATCGATACTGCCAACTATGAGGCTGAAGATACAGAAGACCCAGAATGGCGCGCCATTTATGAAAAACGTTGCAAGGAACTTGGTTTTACAGCTTACTTTGACTACTCATGGCAATGGGCTTATCAGGAGAAATTCAAAGAAGCAGGCTTAACCGCTCTGCTTGGATCTGGTTTTGACCCAGGAGTAACCAGCGTCTTTTCAGCATATGCCCTCAAACACTATTTTGATGAAATCCACTATATCGACATTCTAGACTGTAATGGTGGTGACCACGGTTATCCATTTGCAACAAACTTTAACCCAGAAATCAATCTCCGCGAGGTTTCTGCGCCGGGTTCTTACTGGGAAGATGGAAAATGGGTCGAAGTTGAAGCCATGTCAATCAAGCGTGAGTATGATTTCCCTCAAGTTGGTCAAAAAGACATGTATCTCCTTCACCATGAAGAAATTGAATCATTGGCCAAGAATATTCCTGGAGTCAAACGGATTCGTTTCTTTATGACTTTTGGTCAATCTTATCTAACGCATATGAAATGCTTGGAAAACGTTGGTCTCCTTCGTACGGATGCTATTAACTTTAACGGACAAGAAATTGTACCAATCCAATTCTTAAAAGCCTTGCTTCCAGATCCTGCCAGCCTTGGCCCACGTACAGTTGGAAAAACCAATATCGGCTGTATCTTTACAGGTGTCAAAGACGGTGTTGAAAAGACCATCTATATCTACAATGTTTGTGATCATCAGGAATGTTACGCAGAAGTTGGTTCACAAGCAATTTCTTACACGACTGGTGTTCCAGCCATGATTGGGACTAAATTAGTGATGAATGGAACTTGGAAACAACCTGGAGTCTATAACCTTGAAGAATTGGATCCAGATCCATTTATGGAAGCTTTGAATAAATACGGTTTGCCTTGGGTTGTGGTAGAAAATCCGCAAATGGTGGACTAATGAAGTTAGAACAAGTACCCACACCAGCTTACGTCATTGATTTGGCCAAGTTAGAAGCAAACTGTCGCATTCTACAATATGTTCAGGAAGAAGCGGGCTGCAAGGTTTTACTGGCCCAGAAGGCTTATTCTCTCTACAAAACCTACCCCATGATTAGCCAGTATCTGTCAGGTACGACGGCTAGTGGTCTCTATGAGGCTAAGCTAGCTAGAGAAGAGTTTCCGGGGGAAGTCCATGTATTTGCACCTGCTTTCAAGGATGCAGACTTGGAGGAATTGCTGGAGATAACGGACCATATCGTCTTTAACTCAGAGAGACAGTTGCGTAAACATGGTCCTCGTTGCCGAGAGGCTGGTATCAGTGTCGGTTTGCGCCTCAACCCTCAATGTTCTACCCAAGGTGATCACGCGCTCTATGATCCTTGTGTACCTGGATCCCGTTTTGGAGTCACTATAGACAAGATTCCTAGTGATTTGCTGGACTTGGTGGATGGTCTTCATTTTCATACCCTTTGCGAGCAGGGGGCAGATGATTTAGAGACAACCTTGAAAGCAGTCGAAGCGCAGTTTGGTCCTTATTTACATGAGGTCAAATGGCTCAATATGGGTGGTGGACACCACATCACTAGAGAAGACTATGATGTGGATTTGCTAATTTCTGAAATCAAGCGTATCCAAGAAACTTACAATCTTGAAGTCTATATCGAGCCGGGAGAAGCTATTGCTCTCAATGCGGGTTATCTAGCAACTGAAGTATTGGACATTGTCGAAAACGGTATGGATATTTTGGTTTTAGATGCCTCCGCGACCTGCCATATGCCTGACGTACTTGAGATGCCCTATCGACCACCTTTGAGAAACGGCTTTGAGGCGCGAGAAAAAGCCCATACCTATAGACTTTCTTCTAATACCTGCCTGACGGGTGATGTGATTGGAGATTATAGCTTTGGAAATCCAGTCCAAATCGGTGATAGGCTTTATTTCGAAGACATGGCAATCTACTCCTTTGTTAAAAATAATACCTTTAATGGTATTGGATTGCCAAGTCTCTATCTTATGGACGAACAGGGAGACTGTAGCTTAGTCAAATCCTTTGGCTATCAAGATTTTAAAGGGAGATTATCATGATGGACAGTCCAAAGAAATTAGGCTATCGTATGCCAGCAGAGTATGAACCCCATCAAGGCACCCTCATGATCTGGCCAACTCGACCAGGTTCATGGCCCTTCCAAGGAAAGGCTGCTAAAAGAGCATTTACTCAGATTATCAAGACCATAGCAGAAGGGGAAAGAGTCTATCTTTTGGTGGAGCAGGACCATCTATCCGAAGCTCAATCCTATCTTGGAGACAAGGTTGTTTATTTAGATATTCCTACTAATGATGCCTGGGCGCGTGATACTGGGCCGACTATTCTCGTCAATGATAAAAGAGACAAGGTGGCAGTCGATTGGTCTTTCAATGCCTGGGGTGGAGCTGTAGATGGTCTTTATCAAGATTATGAAGAGGATAACCAAGTAGCTAGTCGTTTTGCTGAGGCCTTGGAAATGCCTGTTTACGATGCCAAACCTTTTGTACTGGAAGGCGGAGCAATCCATAGCGATGGTCAAGGAACCATTCTTGTGACTGAAAGTTGCCTACTAAGCGCTGGTCGCAATCCCCACCTGTCTAAAGCGCAAATTGAAAACACCTTATTAGAGAGCCTTGGCGCTGAAAAAGTTATCTGGCTTCCTTATGGTATTTATCAGGACGAAACCAATGAACATGTTGACAATGTTGCCGCTTTCGTTGGTCCTGCAGAGATTGTCTTGGCTTGGACAGATGACCAAAATGATCCCCAATATGCCATGTCAGTAGCTGATTTAGAGCTCTTAGAGCAAGAAACAGATGCAAAAGGGCGTCACTTCACCATTCATAAGCTTCCTATCCCAGCTATTCGTCAAGTTGTCACTAAAGAAGATTTACCAGGCTATACCTATGAAGAAGGGGAAGAAGAGCGTTATGCAGGTGAACGTCTTGCAGCTTCCTATGTCAATTTTTATATTGCCAACAAGGCTGTCTTAGTGCCCCAGTTTGAGGATGTAAACGACCAAGTGGCCCTAGATATCCTCAGCAAGTGTTTCCCAGACCGTAAGGTCGTAGGAATTCCAGCCAGAGATATTCTCTTAGGTGGTGGCAATATTCACTGTATCACCCAACAAATCCCAGAATAGGAGAAAAAGATGAGAAATGTTAAAGTTGCAGCGATCCAGATGCAATGCGCCAAGGATGTGGCGACAAATATCCAAACAGCGGAACGTCTAGTACGTCAGGCTGCAGAACAAGGCGCACAAATCATTCTCTTACCCGAGTTGTTTGAACGTCCCTATTTCTGTCAGGAACGCCAATATGACTACTACCAGTATGCCCAGTCAGTGACAGAAAATACCGCCATCCAGCATTTTAAAGTGATTGCTAAGGAACTAGAAGTTGTTCTACCCATTAGTTTCTACGAAAAAGATGGCAATGTCTTGTATAACTCTATTGCCGTCATTGATGCAGATGGTGAAGTGCTGGGTGTTTATCGGAAGACCCACATACCAGATGATCATTATTATCAAGAAAAATTTTATTTTACGCCTGGCAACACTGGTTTCAAGGTCTGGGATACTCGCTACGCTAAAATTGGGATCGGTATCTGTTGGGATCAATGGTTCCCCGAAACAGCGCGCTGTCTTGCGTTGAATGGGGCAGAATTACTCTTTTACCCAACAGCTATCGGTTCAGAACCGATTTTGGATACAGATAGTTGTGGTCACTGGCAACGTACTATGCAAGGGCACGCAGCAGCTAATATTGTTCCGGTCATTGCAGCTAATCGTTATGGTTTGGAGGAAGTCACTCCTAGTGAGGAAAATGGCGGACAGAGTTCCAGTCTTGACTTCTACGGTTCCTCCTTTATGACGGATGAAACAGGAGCTATTCTAGAGAGAGCTGAAAGACAAGGAGAAGCTGTTCTGTTAGCCACTTATGACCTGGACAAGGGAGCAGGCGAGCGCCTAAACTGGGGACTGTTTCGAGATAGGAGATCCGAAATGTACCAACGGATTACCGACTAGAAGATAAATTTCATAATAAATTTTTGATATTCACGCCTGTCTTACAAAAATGTAAGATAGGCTTTTTAAATGTAAGATGGGTGTACGATTATGCGTAGAAATGTATGCTATACTCTATGTAGATCAAAAAGAAAGAGGTTTATTATGAAAAAATGGAATGCGACACAGTTGAAGTATCTGATGGCGGCAGTAATGGTTCTAGACCATATTCCGCATATTACCGGAATCGTTTCTCCTTTGTGGGAAGGTATCTTTCACGCCTTGACCCGTTGTGTGGGAGTTTGGTTTGCCTATATGGCTATGGAAGGATTTATCCATACTCGAAATTTGAAAAACTACCTCATCCGTCTCTGGAGTTGGGCTCTTATTATGTTTGCTGGAAATAGCCTACTCAATACCCTATTTTCCTCTAAGGGTGTAATGGTTACTAATAATATTTTCTTTACTTTGGCCATCGGTGTTACCATGCTTTGGATTGGTTTTCCCAGAAAAGAGCTGGATAAAAAAGAGAAGTTGTGGCGTCGGATTGGGGTTGCTGTTCTCTTGATTTTCGGTTGTCTTTTTACTGAGGGTGGTATCACTATGCTTCCATTTCTCTTGATTAGTTACTCTTGTCGGAATCGCAAGGGATTGCGAAATCTCCTCTATACTCTCCTTTGGGCCTTCCTATTATTGACTTCTATCCATACCTATGATACTTGGTACCAAACCTTGGAAATGATGCTTTTCAATTCTGACTGGCTCTTTATCACCGTCTTTCCTTTTATGGCCTTGTATAATGGACAGCGAGGAAAAGAAACCAGTTGGAGTAAATATTTCTTTTATATTTTCTACCCAGCCCATTTATGGATTATAGCCTTGATTGCTTATTTGGTTAAGTAGATTCAATATTCATTAGCTCCTTCTTGCTTAAAATGTTAGAGGAGCTTTTCTGTATCTGGAATTCCCAACAAAACATGTTATAATAGTTTTAGAAAGGATGAGGTTTATGGCGAGCATACTTGTAGTTGAAGATAATAATGAAATTCAGGAAATTTTAAGAACACTTCTTGCAGAGGAACACGAGGTGATTCAAGCATTTTCTGGGACAGAAGGTATAATGCAATTTGACAAAGGTGGCATCGATCTCGTCTTGCTAGATATCATGCTCCCTGGGAAAAATGGCGACCAAGTCTTGCAAGCTATTCGACAAACTAGTCAGACTCCGGTCATCATGCTTACTGCTTTAGGTGATAAAAAGCTCATCAGCCAATATCTCTTAGATGGTGCCAATGATTATGTAGTAAAACCTTTTGATTTGGACGAAGTCTTTGCCAGAGTCACCGTGCAATTACGCCAAAGTGGTGAACATCAGTCAGGAGATCGAAGAGAAATTGATAACTTCGTACAAAACTTTAAAAATATCCAGTTTGATGCGGATAGTTTTGAAATAAGTAACGCAACTGAAACCATTCGCCTTGCAAAGAAAGAGTGCCAGATTCTTCAAATGTTGCTCCAGTATCCTAAAAAGATCTTCACAAAGGAAGAACTCTATGAATTGATTTGGGAAGAAAGTTACCTGCCTGGAGACAATACGCTCAACACCCATCTAAGCAATCTCCGTAAAAAACTGCATCAACTGGATCCAAATCATGAGTACATCGAAACCATTTGGGGAGTTGGTGTTCGATTAAAAGGAGACAAATAATGAATTACATTTTGATATCAATATTACTCCTTACTAACATTATTTTGGCGATTTCTTTGATTCGCTATCATATAGCAATTAGAGATTTAAGCAGACAAATGGAAGAAAAGATTCGCTCTGGTAGCATGAAGAGGATTGGTGTAAATTTCTTTTCAAATACCATTTTGCGTCTACATAACCAAATAGAGAATCTATTTCAAGAAGTGGAGCAAAACGAGCTAATCATGAAGCGTGAAAAACGCACCCTAGATATGGCAATCAGTAACATTGCTCATGATATTCGGACACCTTTAACAATCGCTTCAGGATATACCCAGCAACTAATAAAACACCCCGATAATAGTTCAGAAACCTTAAATAAAATAGCCCATCATCAGGATTTGGTTTCCAAACGGTTGGAGGCTCTCCTCGAATACCGTCATTTGATGGAAGGAGCAGTCAAACCGAAACTGGAAGAACTTGATTTATCAACTTTTATAACGAAAAAGACTTTAGCTTATTACGACGTTTTTCAATCTTCACATATTGTTCTTGATTTTAACGTTGAATCAGGATTGAAAACGACGACTGATGAGGACTTGCTTGATCGAATTATACAAAACCTCCTTGGAAATGTTCTCAAGCACGGCAAGGAGGAGGCTCGACTTTCTTTGAAAAAGGAAAAAAATAGGCTTGTTTTGGAAATTGATAATCTTGTAAAAAAACCTATCAAGAATATAGACAATCTCAGCAATCGTTTTTATTCTGAAAATATGTCAGATACCGAAGAATCCTCTGGTTTAGGTCTCTATATTACTGAGGAATTAGTTCATCTTCTTGGAGCGGATATGAAGCTAGCCACTGATGGAGGATGGTTTTCAGTCTTTATTTATCTTTAACAGAAGAAACCTCCTCTATATCCTAGAGGAGGTCCTTTTTATAAGCTTTTCTTCTTGAAAATAGTCAGTCCACTGAAAGAGAAGAAAAGTATGACTGTTACGCAAACCGTGATGGTATAGAGAATAGCTTGACTATTACTAGTCATAGCATAGGCAAAATTTAAGTTTAAATATCGTAGAATTTCAATGTCTGGGAAAATAAACATTGGCATAGAAAGGATGATAGAGCTAATCAGATAACCAATAAATACGGCAAGATAAGAATGAGTCAGGTAGAGAATAAAGGAAATAATCGAAAGCCAAGCGAGAAGGCAGAGAAATTGAAGGAAAATCATTAAGAGGAGATTAGTAACAAAACCATCAGGTATCGTACCAAGTCCGTTTAGTAGAGTTGAGGGAACAAAAGCAATCACAAGGCTGGCGATGAGTTGTAAGAGAGCGATACTTGCTAGAACAAAGGATTTAGCAAGGAAAAACTCTGTACGAGAAACGCCAACTGTCAAACTATTTTTATAAAGCTTACCGATTAGATCAACCCCAAGAACTAAACACACTAGAATAATGCAGAGAAAAACGAGGTTTGAATCATTGCTAGACGCATTGATAAGAGCTTCTATCCCATTCCAACCATGGGTTCGAGTCTCTGGAGGTGTTGTCTGAACTGACATTAAATGTCCTGTAGCCCCGATAGTGGCACCCATTAGCAAGAGTACAAAGAGAATGAATTCTGTAATCCAGAATCCTTTGGAGCGGAAAAGACGGTAAAAATCTGCTTGAATGGTATGTATCATGATTTTTCTCCTATTCTACCAATTGTGTGAAGTATTCTTCTAGGTTTTGACGGGCATGGTAAATCTCGTCAATGGCTACATCTGCTAATGTTAATTCCTTAAGAATCTGTTTGACATCTTGTTCATTACCAAAGATATGGATTTCATTTTCAGGATTGACAACCTTAAACTGGAGTTGGATTTGTTCTTTCAATACCTGACAAGCTCTTTCTTTATCGCTTGTTTTAAGCACAATATAATCCTCACTCAGTGTTTCAAACTCGGCTTTACTGATTTCACGGATAATCTTACCTTGATCTAGAATACCAAAGCGATTAGCTAAGAGATAGAGTTCTGATAAGATATGGCTAGAGATGAGGATAGTTATGCCTTTTTCTTGATTGAGGCGCTGGATCATGAGACGAAATTCTTTGATTCCAATTGGGTCGAGGCCGTTAATGGGTTCATCAAGAATCAGGAAGTCAGGTTTGGATAGAAGGGCAATGGCGATGCCAAGCCTTTGTTTCATTCCTAGCGAGAAATCACGAAAGACTTTTTTACCTGTATCTGACAAACCTACATAATCCAGTGTTTCTTGAATCACCTTATCAGCATTTGGAATATGACGTATCATACAATAATATTTCAGATTCTGGTATGCTGTTAAGTGATTATGGGCTACAGGCGATTCTATAACTGAACCTACTCGAGATAGAGCTTTGGTCCACTCATTTTGTTCTTGGCTGGAAAAGAGGGAAACTGTACCTTTGTCCGCAAACAATAATTGTGTAATGATTTTAATAAGAGTAGTTTTACCTGCTCCATTTTTTCCAATTAGACCATAAATATCTCCCTCTTTTATGGTTAGACTAAAATCTTGAAGAATAGCTTGTTGGCCGAATTGTTTGGTCAGTCCATGAATTTCGAGTACTGTTTTCATGATTTTCTCCTTTTGATTTGTTTTACTAACTTTAGTATAAGGTATAGAAATCAAAGAAAGTTCAAGTAATTCTAAAGAGTTTCTAAAGTTTTGTGATTCTTAAAAAAACAAAACCCAGTTGATATGACTGGGCTTTTTTACTATAAAATATACTTCTCAATCGCACGCGCAACGCCGTCTTCTTCGTTGCTGGCTGTAACGTCATTAGCAAGGGATTTGACATAATCGCTGGCATTTCCCATAGCAATGCCAAGTCCTGCAAACTGAAGCATTTCGATATCGTTATTTGCATCGCCCATGGCCATAATTTCTGAGGGTTCGATCTTCAAAATCGCTGCTAGTCGAGAAAGAGCAGTAGCCTTTGTTGTTCCAAGTGGCATAGCTTCATAAATAACAGGCTGCGAACGAACTCCACTGAATCGTTTGCAGAGTTCCTCAGCAAACCGCTGCTCAAAATCATCTGTTTGCTCTTTTGTTCCTAAAAACATACCTTGGAACATCCGATATTTGCCACTGGTCGCTTCCTCAAGGGAGATTTCAGTCAGGTCTGAAAAGACTAGCTTGGCATCATTTTGAACAATTTCATTTGGCTTGCCACCGAGGACAAAATAATGTTTCTCATCAAAAAGAGTTAACTGGACGTCGCTTTTTTCTGCTAAGTCATAGAGGTATTCAATGTCAGCTGGACTGAGTTCTTGCCAGTCAACTAGACCCCAGTCACTGGTCTGGTGGGTTGAACAACCATTATTGACAATGACGTACTCATTCTGGAGGTCCAGTCCTAGTTTTTTATAGTAGGGAAGGACACCGAAAAGCGGGCGACCTGTACAGAGAACCAGTTTGACACCTTTTTCAATAGCTTGATGAATAGCAGTGATGTGGGTTTGTGGGATTTCCTTGGCTTCATTGAGGAGGGTTCCGTCCATATCCAAGGCTAGTAGTTTAATCATAAGACTTCCTTTTCTAGGTGTTTTGCTTTTATTATAGCATATAGACTATGAAATGTCTGACAGAATTGTAAAATTCAGCTTTCCTTTTCTTGAAAAACAAAGTAAATTCTTATATAATATGTATACTTAATATTTTAGGAGAAATAATGTCAAAGTATCACTTTAATTCAATTTACAAAAATGATGAAACAGAGTCTACAGGTCTTCTTTTCATCAAAGTTTACAACAAGTGGGAAAGCAACTTAAAAAGAGTTTTAAAATCGGTTGGTCTTACTCTGCCTCAATTTATCGTTTTGACTTCGCTTTTGTTTCTGTCTAATAGAGAGGAATATCTAACGCAAGTTGATATTGCTCGGTTCACTGGTATGGATGTCATGACGGTTTCCCAGATTGTTAGGCTACTGGAGAAGAAAGACTACATTAAACGTGATCAACATCCAAAGGATAGTCGGGCAAAACTGGTCTCAGTGACGAAGTCTGGTGCGGAGAAGGTCAATCAAGCTTTACCCTTAGTAGAAGGGGTTGATGAGGAATTTTTTGAAAAACTTTCTAACGATAGAGAAAGTTTTAATCGCATGTTAGCAGAGTTGGAGGAGAAAAATGCCTAGATATTGGGTCGGAGTTGTTTCGAAGAATCATGTTTTGAGAGGAGTTGAAGGAAATTTTTGTCAGGTCTGTCATGGAAAGGGCGGTCCCTTAAATCGTATGAAAAAAGGTGACTATCTTTTATACTATAGTCCAAAATACGATATGAATGGTCAAGATAAGTTACAGGCTTTTGTGGCCGTAGGTAAAATTATAGATGACAAAGCCTATCAAGTAGAGCAATTTGAAGGATTCTTTCCCTTTAGACGAAATGTCGAGTATTATCTACTGGTCAAAGATTGCTCCATAGAAATAGCCAGACAACACCCTGAATGGAGAGACTATACTTCTCGACTTCGTTATGGACATTTTGAAGTTTCCAAAGACTTTTTCCTCTATATCTTTCATCATATGAAAGTGGAAGATGAAGCTTGATTGATTTGCTAGTTAAATGATTGTCAACTAGAATTTTGGATTTGGACTGTGAAGCGAACTTTGCTATAATAGAGTAAGAAACTTTGATAAACCAAACGAGGCTGAGATGAAATTACTTTATACTGATATTCGGACTTCTTTGACTGAAATTCTAACCAGAGAGGCAGAAGAGCTAGTTGCTGCAGGCAAGCGTGTTTTCTACATCGCACCCAACTCTCTTTCATTTGAAAAGGAACGCGCCGTGCTGGAATGCTTGTCCCAGCAGGCTTCTTTTGCGATTACCGTCACGCGTTTTGCTCAGATGGCTCGTTACCTGTTCTTGAATGATTTGCCAACTAAGACGAGTCTAGATGACATCGGTCTTGGTATGGCCTTTTATAAGTGCCTTGCGGAACTCGATCCCAAGGACTTACGTGTTTATGGTGCAATTAAGCAGGATGCTCAATTTATCCAGCAGTTGATTGAACTTTATCATGAGATGACGACTGCTCAAATGAACTTTTTAGACATGGAAAGTTTAACAGATGAAGATAAGCGAGCGGATTTACTCTTGATTTTTGAGAAAGTAACTGCTTATCTCAATCAAAATCAGTTGGCTCAGGGAAGTCAGTTGACCCATTTGGTTGAGGCTATTGAGAATGACAAGGTAAGTAGTGATTTCAGTCAGCTTGCCTTGGTCATTGACGGTTTTACCCGTTTTTCTGCCGAGGAGGAGCATGTGGTGGATCTGCTCCATCGCAAAGGTGCCGATATTGTCCTTGGTGCTTATGCAAGTAAAAAGGCTTATACCAGTCCTTTCACTGAAGGGAATCTCTACCAAGCCAGTGTGGAATTTCTTCATCATTTGGGGGCAAAATATCAAACACCTGCTCAGAATCGTTCTCAGACTCATGAGAAGATGGATAGCTTTGACAAGGCCTCTCGTTTGCTGGAGTCTTCTTATGACTTTTCAGAACTCACTTTGGATGTTGATGAGAATGACCGTGAGAATCTGCAAATCTGGTCTTGCTTGACGCAAAAAGAGGAGTTGGAGTTGGTAGCCCGTAGCATTCGTCAGAAATTACATGACAATCCAGAACTGAGTTACAAACATTTCCGAATTCTGTTAGGAGATGTGGCTTCTTATCAGTTGTCCTTAAAGACTATTTTTGACCAGTACCAGATTCCATTCTATCTTGGTAAAAGCGAATCCATGGCCCATCATCCCTTGACCCAGTATGTGGAGTCTATTTTGCATTTAAAACGCTACCGTTTCCGTCAGGAGGATTTGATTAATCTTCTCAGAACAGGCTTGTATACTGACCTTAGCCAAGCGGATATCGATGCTTTTGAGCAATATCTTCGCTATCTTGGCATCAATGGCTTGCCAGCTTTTCAGCAAACCTTCACTAAATCCCACCATGGAAAGTTTGATTTGGAGCGTTTGAACGCCATTCGTCTGCGAGTTTTAGCGCCACTTGAAACCTTATTTACCAGTCGAAAACAAAAGGCTGAAAATCTCTTGCAAAAGTGGAATACTTTTCTAAAAAATGCTGCCTTAAGCAAGCAGATGCAAGACTTGACAGCTACTATGGAAGCTCTAGAACAGGAAAGACAAGCTGAAGTTTGGAAAGCCTTTTGTCATGTTTTAGAACAATTTGCGACAGTTTTTGATGGTTCACAAGTTAGTCTGGAGGACTTCCTAGCCTTGCTCCACTCAGGGATGAGTTTATCTCAGTATCGCACTATTCCAGCGACAGTGGACACTGTTCTGGTGCAGAGTTACGATTTGATTGCACCACTGACTGCTAACTTTGTCTATGCCATTGGACTCACTCAGGATCATTTACCAAAAATCGCGCAAAATACTAGCCTTTTGACAGACGAAGAAAGACAAAGTCTAAACCAAGCTACTGAAGAGGGAGCGCAATTACTGATTGCAAGCAGTGAAAACCTCAAGAAAAATCGCTATACCATGCTTTCCTTAGTTAATGCTGCCCGTAAACAGTTGGTGTTGTCAGCACCAAGTCTTCTCAATGAAAATGAGAGCAAGGAATCTGCCTATCTTCATGAACTGGTTAGTTTTGGATTTAGCCGGATAGAGAAGAAGATTCATCAAAAAAGTCTGTCTAAGGATGATATGGGTTCTTATCACAGTCTCTTGTCTAGTCTGGTTGCTTATCATCAGCAAGCGAATTCTAGTGAAAATGAGCAAGATTTGACCTTTGTCAAGGTTCTAGCGCGTGTCATGGGGAAAAAACTTGATCAAAAAGGTCTTACAAATCCAGCTATCCCAACTAGTCCAAGCAGCAAGCCTTTAGCTAGGGAAACCTTGCAGGCTCTCTATCCAGCTGACAAGGAGTTTTACCTGTCTACGTCTGGTTTAACGGAGTTTTACCGTAACCAATACAGTTATTTCCTCCGTTATGTCTTAGGTTTGCAGGAAGAATTGCGCCTTCGTCCAGATGCTCGCAGTCACGGAAATTTCTTACACCGTATTTTTGAACGTGCCTTGAAACTGCCTGCTGAAAATCCGTTTGATCAACGTCTGGAGCAAGCTATTAAGGAAACCAGCCAAGAACGCGAATTTGAGGCTATTTATCAGGAAAGTTTGGAAGCCCAGTTTACCAAGGAAGTTCTACTTGATGTTGCGCGAACTACGGGCCACATCCTTCGTCATAACCCAGCCATTGAAACCATCCAAGAGGAAGCAACATTTGGTGGCAAGGATCAGGCATTTATTCAATTGGATAATGGTCGCAGTGTTCATGTTCGAGGCAAGGTTGACCGTATTGATCGCCTGAAAGCAGATGGTGCGCTAGGAGTGGTGGACTACAAGTCTAGTCTGACTCAGTTCCAGTTTCCTCATTTCTTCAATGGGCTTAATTCCCAGTTGCCAACCTATCTTGCTGCCCTAAAAAGTAAAGGGGAGCAGAACTTTTTCGGTGCTACGTACTTGGAAATGGCTGAACCTGTCCAATCTTTATTAGCTGTTAAAAGTTTGGCTGGAGCAGTAGCAGAAGCCAGCAAGTCAATGAAATACCAGGGACTCTTTTTAGAAAAAGAAAGTGGTCATTTGGGCGAATTTTACAACAAAAACAAGGTCAATCAGCTGACAGATGAGGAGTTCCAGCTCTTACTAGACTATAATGCCCATCTTTACAAGAAAGCAGCTGAGAAGATTTTAGAAGGCCAGTTCGCCATCAATCCCTATACCGAAAATGGCAGAAGCATTGCCCCATACGTTCAGCAACACCAAGCTATCACAGGTTTTGAAGCTAATTACCACTTGGCTCAAGCCCGTTTCCTAGAGAAGTTAGACTTACCTGATGGCAAGCGCCTAGTCGGAGAAAAGCTCAAGCAAGCTTGGTTTGAAAAAATGAGAGAGGAGTTGAATCGATGAAGCCCATTTCCTTTTTGACTGAGGAAGAAATTCAAAAATTGCAAGAAGCAGAAGCGAGTTCGAGCAAGGAACAAAAGAAAACTGCCGAGCAAATTGAAGCCATTTATACGGCAGGGCAAAATATTCTTGTTTCAGCGTCTGCTGGTTCAGGGAAGACCTTTGTCATGGCAGAGCGTATTCTGGATCAGTTAGCGCGTGGTGTAGAAATCAGCCAACTCTTTATCTCGACTTTTACCGTTAAGGCTGCTACAGAACTAAAAGAACGCTTGGAGAAAAAAATCAGCCAACAAATCCAAGAAACCGATGATGTTGATCTCAAACAACACTTGGGACGTCAGTTGGCAGATCTGCCAAACGCGGCCATCGGAACTATGGACTCCTTCACACAAAAGTTCCTCGGTAAACATGGCTATCTGATTGATATCGCACCAAATTTCCGTATTCTACAAAATGAAAGTGAACAGTTAATCCTCAAAAACGAAGTCTTTCATCAGGTCTTTGAAGCCCATTACCAAGGTGAGGATAAAGAGAAATTTAGTCGTTTGGTGAAGAACTTTGCTGGGCGTGGCAAGGATGAAAGAGGTCTGCGCCAGCAAGTCTACAAAATCTATGATTTTCTTCAATCCACCAGTAGCCCCCAAAAATGGCTGAACGAGTCTTTTCTCAAAGGGTTTGAAGAAGCTGACTTTGCAAATGAAAAAGACAAACTAACTGAGCAAATCAAACAGGCGCTTTGGGACTTGGAAAGTTTCTTCCGTTATCATCTGGATAATGATGCCAAGGAGTTTCCCAAAGCTGCCTATTTAGAAAATGTGCAGTTGGTTCTGGATCAAATTGCCTCCTTAAATCAAGAGTCCGATAGTCAGGCTTATCAAAAAGTTCTTTCACGTGTTGTCGCTATCTCTAAGGAGAAAAATGGTCGGGCTCTTGCTAACTCTAGTCGAAAGGCTGATTTGAAGCCACTGGCTGATGCCTACAACGAAGCAAGAAAGGCCTGGTTTGCTAAACTGGGACAATTAGCAGACCAGATAACGGTTCTCGACTACCAAGAACATTATCATGAAGACACCTGGAATCTAGCTAAAACCTTCCAAACCTTTATGAGTGATTTTGTGGAGGCTTATCGAGAACGTAAACGCCAGGAAAATGCCTTTGAATTCGCTGATATCAGCCATTACACCATTGAGATTTTAGAGAATTTCCCACAAGTCCGCAAGGCTTATCAGGAACGATTCCACGAAGTCATGGTCGATGAGTATCAGGATACCAACCACATTCAAGAACGGATGCTGGAATTGCTGTCTAATGGCCACAATCGCTTTATGGTGGGGGATATCAAGCAGTCCATCTACCGTTTCCGTCAGGCAGACCCGCAGATTTTCAATGAAAAATTCCAACGCTATGCGCAAAATCCTAAAGAAGGCAAGTTGATTCTCCTCAAGGAAAATTTCCGTAGTAGTTCAGAAGTGCTGTCTGCAACCAATGATGTTTTTGCACGCCTTATGGACAAAGAAGTCGGCGAAATCAACTATGACAGCATGCACCAGCTTGTTTTTGCCAATACCAAACTAACTCCTAATTCAGAAAACAAGGCAGAATTTCTCCTCTACGATAAGGACGACAGTGGGCAAGAGGAAGAAGAGGGTCAGACAGATACGAAACTCACAGGTGAAATGCGCTTAGTCATCAAGGAAATCCTGAAGCTCCATCAAGAGAAAGGTGTGGCCTTTAAGGAAATTGCCCTTTTGACTTCCAGTCGCAGTCGTAATGACCAGATACTCCTAGCTCTGTCTGAGTACGGGATTCCTGTAAAAACAGATGGAGAACAAAACAATTACCTCCAATCTCTAGAAGTGCAAGTCATGCTAGACACTCTTCGTGTTATTCACAATCCCCTGCAAGACTATGCCTTGGTTGCGCTTATGAAGTCTCCAATGTTTAGCTTTGATGAGGACGAGTTAGCACGCTTGTCTCTTCAGAAAGCAGCTGATAAAGTCCAAGAGAATCTTTATGAGAAACTGCTTCATGCTCAAAAACGGGAAACTGAGCGGAAAGAGTTAATTCATTCAGCTTTAGCGGAAAAACTAAGCCAATTCATGGATATTTTGTATTCTTGGCGCTTATATGCCAAAACCCACTCCCTTTATGACTTGATTTGGAAGATTTATAACGATCGTTTTTACTATGATTATGTTGGAGCCTTGCCTAACGGTCCTGCCAGACAAGCCAATCTCTATGCCTTAGCTTTGAGAGCAGACCAGTTTGAAAAGAGTAATTTCAAGGGTTTGTCGCGTTTTATACGTATGATTGACCAAGTCCTAGAAGCCCAGCACGATCTCGCAAGCGTAGCCGTCGCACCGCCTAAAGATGCCGTGGAACTCATGACCATTCACAAGAGCAAAGGGCTGGAGTTCCCTTACGTCTTTATCCTCAACATGGATCAGGACTTCAACAAGCAAGATTCGATGTCAGACGTCATTCTCAGTCGTCAAAATGGGCTTGGTGTCAAATACATTGCCAAGGTGGAAACAGGAGCAGTGGAAGCACACTATCCTAAAAACATCAAACTCTCCATTCCTAGCCTAACTTATACGCAGAATGAAGAGGAATTGCAACTGGCTAGCTATTCAGAGCAGATGCGTTTGCTGTATGTTGCCATGACGCGGGCCGAGAGAAAGCTTTATCTTGTCGGTAAGGGCTCTCGTGAAAAGCTAGAAGCCAAGGAATACCCAGTAGCAAATAACGGAAAATTAGATAGTAATACCAGACTGCAAGCCAAGAATTTTCAAGATTGGATCTGGGCTATAACCAAAGTATTTGCCAAGGAAACTCTCAACTTTAGCTATCGTTTTGTTGGTGAAGACCAGTTGACCAGAGAAGCTATCGGTCAATTGGAAAACAAGAGCCCTCTACAAGATAGCTCTCAAGCAGACAACCGCCAGTCAGAAACCATCAAAGAAGCTCTGGAAATGCTGAAAGAGGTGGAAGTTTATAATACTCTTCACCGTGCAGCCATTGAACTACCAAGTGTTCAAACCCCAAGCCAAATCAAGAAATTCTACGAACCCGTTATGGATATGGAAGGGGTAGAAATTACTAACCAAACAAAATCATCAGAGAAGCAAATCAGATTCGATTTGCCAGACTTTTCAACAAAAGAAAAGGTAACAGGAGCTGAGATTGGTAGTGCCACCCATGAACTTATGCAGAGAATTGACCTTAGTCAGCAACCAACACTTGCTAGCCTGACAGAAACACTCAAACAAGTTCAGACTAGTCCAGCTGTTAGAGACAAGATCAATCTTTCTAAAATTCTCGCATTCTTTGATACAGCACTTGGTCAGGAAATTCTCGCTAATACCGGCCATCCCTATCGCGAGCAACCTTTCTCCATGCTTAAACGAGACCAAAAGAGTCAGGAAGACTTCGTTGTCCGTGGGATCTTGGATGGCTATCTGCTTTATGAGGATCGCATCGTTCTTTTTGACTACAAGACTGACCGTTATGATCAACCAAGTCAACTCATAGACCGCTATCGTGGGCAGTTAGCCCTCTACGGAGAAGCTTTATCACGAGCCTATTCGATTAAAAATATTGAAAAATACTTGATCTTACTAGGTAAAGACGAGGTTCAAGTTGTAAAAGTATAATCTAGAAAGGAGACCTCATGCCACTTCCAGTTAGAAAATCCCTGCATGATGCAGTTTTACAAGCTTCGCAAGCAAATACTTGGGATCAAGCTACCAAGGAATGGAATGAAGTTTCCTTGATTTTTAATGGTATTGGACGTAGCAATTGTATCTGCGGAAATGCCATTAAGTACGCTTACGAACTCTTTAACAATGTCACAGGACAACGTCTCTTTCCCATCGGCAGTGACTGTGTTCGCCATTTTCATCGATTAAGCCTTGACCAACAACTAGAAGAGGAAGAGAAACTTCTCAGAAAGCTTGAAAATCTGACTAGAAAAGTTAAGAAAAAGGAAAAAATCAAGGTCAATAAAAGCGATTTTGACGAAAAACTTCTAAAATGGTTTTGGGAAAAAGGTGTTTTCAAAGCCAATCGTGGCAATCAATTTGCACCTGAGAAAGATTACCAGCTTTTCCTAGAAGTCTTTCAAGGTGGAAGTTGGACCAAGGCAGAGCCAAAAAAGAAGGCTCGTCTGGAAGAAGTCCTTGAAAAGTGTATCAAACCCTTTCTACTTGGTAAGTCTGATGATCAACTATACCTTATCAAGCTAGGTAAGGAGAAAATAGACTACGAGCAACATTTACGGATCCAGGCAGAGAAAGAACGTAAGAAAAGAGACAAAATCGCCAAGCAATACGCTGACAATCTCATTCTAGCCATGGGGCCTGCTGAACGCGCCTATCAAGATTACTTTGGCTTTACAGAAACTCTCACACCAGAAGAACGAAAATGGGAAAAAATCCTTTTTGGAAAGAATAGGGAAGAGCGGGCCATCAAGGCAAAGCAAAATCAAAAAGAGCTTGAAAAAGACCAGAGAATTGTGAATCAAGATCCTCTCGAGAGAAAGCAAAAGCAGATTTGGCTTCTCAATTCTTATTTTCGTGATTTGCCTGATGAAAAAGCCAAATTTTCTCGACTCTTACTAGAATATCGAAAAACTGGAGAAGTGCCCTTTTCAGAGGATTACATGTCTGATCATTTAATCGACTTTTTCTACAAGATGAAAGCCTTTGAGTTTGAAATTGCTCCAGATCAAGTTGCTGAATTCTTAAAAGAATGTCTAGAAGCGGACCACCTATCTTCAGCTCAATCAACTTGGATTAGGGGGATTTTGACCAACTGCCTTCAACCATTTTTAGAAAGATTAGTCATATAGAAAAATCCTACCTTGTCTATACATGGTAGGATTTAAGTATCTTCAAAGATATATTGATACAGTTGAACCACTTTCTGAAAACGTTGCGTATCCATTCTAGTTATTTTTTGAGCATTGCGCATCCGAAAATCAAAGGTATAAAGTTGAAATGGATTGACATCACCATCTACCTTATCCGACGAGACAGGAACGAGCAGGCCTCTTTCTGCTAAATGTTTCTGACCATGGGTGATGGGACAGACAGCCACAAAACCAGTTTGCAAAGCATATTCTCTCCTAGACACAACCAAGGCAGGGCGCCGTTTTTGAATTTCCCGACCAACTGATGGATCAAAGTCGAGCCAAATGATATCCTGCTTTTCAGAAATATAATCACATTTCGCTGTCAATGATTTTTACCCCTTCAAAATCATTTGTCATTCTTAAATCAGCAATCCCATCAAAAGGATCTTTTAGCTTAGGAGCCAAGACAATAACCCCATCAATTCCTTTATAGACAACCATTTCTTGACCTTCCGTCATACCCAAATTTTTAGGAATGGTCACTGTGAGAGAATTTCCCACCTTCCGAGTCTTTACTGTATTCATCGCTCTACCTCCACGAAACCGTATATACAAAGTATATACCAAACAATACATTAAGTCAAGTGAATATTGAATTACATAAATTTAGTTATGTACTATAGTGTGATTTTATTTTAGTCAAAGCCTGTGCAAAAACACCTAATTTATGATAGAATAGATGGTGAGAAAGAAAACGTTTTATTACGTTTTTTTAGTCGGAAGGGGAAAATATTATGGCTACTATTCAATGGTTTCCGGGCCACATGTCTAAGGCTCGGCGACAGGTTCAGGAGAATTTAAAATTTGTTGATTTTGTGACGATTTTGGTGGATGCTCGGCTACCTTTATCTAGTCAAAATCCTATGTTAACAAAGATTGTTGGGGATAAACCAAAACTTCTGATTTTAAACAAGGCAGATCTAGCTGATCCAGCGATGACAAAAGAATGGCATCAGTACTTTGAATCACAAGGGATTCAAACACTGGCTATCAATTCCAAAGAGCAAGTTACTGTAAAAGTTGTGACAGATGCAGCCAAAAAGCTTATGGCTGATAAGATTGCACGCCAGAAAGAACGCGGTATAAAAATTGAAACCTTGCGGACCATGATTATCGGAATTCCAAATGCCGGTAAGTCAACTCTCATGAACCGTTTGGCTGGGAAAAAGATTGCAGTGGTTGGCAATAAACCAGGTGTTACCAAGGGGCAACAATGGCTCAAAACCAATAAAGACCTTGAAATCCTAGACACACCAGGGATTCTCTGGCCTAAGTTCGAAGATGAAACCGTCGCTCTAAAACTGGCCTTGACTGGAGCAATTAAAGACCAGTTGCTTCCTATGGACGAAGTGACCATTTTTGGTCTCAATTATTTCAAAAAACATTATCCAGAAAAGCTAGCTGAACGCTTCAAACAAATGAAAATTGAAGAAGAAGCACCTGTTATCATTATGGATATGACACGTGCCCTTGGTTTCCGAGACGACTACGACCGCTTTTACAGTCTTTTCGTCAAGGAAGTTCGTGATGGAAAACTCGGTAACTACACCTTAGATACATTGGACGACATCGATGACGACGATTAAAGAAATCAAAGAACTTCTTGCTGCTGCCAAAGAATTAGACAATCCCCTTTTTCTTGAACTGGAAAAGGATAGTCGTTCTGGAGTTCAAAAGGAAATCAGCAAGCGTAAAAAAGCCATTCAGGCAGAACTGGATGAAAACCTTCGTTTGGAATCCATGCTTTCCTATGAAAAAGAGCTTTATAAACAAGGATTGACCTTAATAGCAGGTGTTGACGAGGTCGGTCGTGGTCCTCTGGCTGGGCCTGTAGTCGCTGCAGCCGTTATTTTACCAAAAAATTGTAAGATTAGAGGCCTCAACGATAGCAAAAAGATCCCCAAAAAGAAACATCTGGAAATTTATCAAGCCGTTCAAGACCAAGCTTTGGCAATCGGTATTGGTATCATGGATAATCACATCATTGACCAAGTCAATATCTACGAGGCTACCAAACTTGCCATGAAGGAAGCAATCTCCCAGCTCAGTCCACAACCTGAGCACCTCTTGATAGATGCCATGAAACTGGAGTTGCCGATTTCTCAAACAGCAATCATCAAAGGAGATGCAAACTCTCTCTCTATTGCAGCTGCATCTATAGTGGCCAAGGTGACACGGGATAATATTATGAAGGACTATGATAATCAATATCCTGGCTATGATTTCAGGGCTAATGCAGGCTATGGAACAGCTAAACACCTAGAAGGACTAGAAAAACTAGGTGTCACCCAAATTCACCGAACCAGCTTTGAACCAGTCAAAACACTGGTTTCAACTAAGAAAGATAAGTAAGAGGAAATGATTATGGAGGAACAGTCAGAAACACTCAGTTCCAAGAAAGAATTTGCCTTTGCATCAAGTACCATATTATCCCAAGTTGGGCGAGGAGTCATTGTCGGTCTCGTCGTCGGTCTCATCGTCGGATCCTTTCGTTTCTTAATCGAAAAGGGATTCCACCTGATACAAGGACTCTATCAAGATCAAGCGCACCTAGTCCGCAATCTTTTTATCATTGGTCTATTTTATCTAATTGTTAGCTGGCTCAGTGCGAAATTGACTCGATCGGAAAAAGATATCAAGGGTTCAGGAATTCCTCAAGTCGAAGCCGAATTAAAAGGACTCATGACTCTTAACTGGTGGAGTGTCCTCTGGAAAAAATATATTCTAGGGATTCTTGCTATTGCCAGTGGCCTTATGCTAGGTAGAGAAGGGCCAAGTATTCAACTTGGAGCAGTTGGTGGTAAAGGCATTGCCAAGTGGCTCAAATCTAGCCCAGTAGAGGAACGTTCCTTGATTGCCAGTGGTGCTGCAGCAGGATTAGCAGCTGCCTTTAATGCACCAATCGCAGGTCTTCTCTTTGTTATAGAAGAAGTTTACCACCATTTTTCACGCTTTTTTTGGGTCTCAACTTTAGCAGCTAGTCTCGTAGCAAACTTTGTTTCTCTGCTCATATTTGGCCTAACCCCCGTACTGGATATGCCAGATAACATCCCTCTCATGACCCTAGACCAGTATTGGATATACCTCCTTATGGGAGTTTTTCTCGGGCTTTCTGGTTATCTCTATGAGAAAGCTGTACTCAATGTTGGTCGAGTTTATGATTGGCTTGGTCAAAAAATCCATTTGGATAGAGATTATTATCCAATCTTGGCCTTTATCCTTATCATACCAGTCGGGATTTTCTTGCCACAAATCCTTGGTGGTGGAAATCAGGTCGTTCTTTCTTTGACTGAGCAAGATTTTAGTTTCCAAATTCTATTAGCTTACTTTTTGATTCGCTTTGTTTGGAGCATGATTAGTTATGGAAGTGGTCTCCCAGGAGGAATTTTCCTTCCCATTCTGGCTCTCGGTTCCTTACTTGGTGCCCTGGTTGGTGTTATTTGTGTGAATCTTGGGCTTGTCAGTCAGGAGCAATTCCCTATATTTGTCATTTTAGGAATGAGTGGCTACTTTGGAGCAATATCTAAGGCTCCCTTAACAGCTATGATACTCGTAACTGAGATGGTGGGTGACATTCGCAACCTCATGCCACTTGGCTTAGTGACCTTGGTTGCCTACATCGTCATGGATCTACTCAAGGGTGCCCCAGTCTATGAGGCCATGTTAGAAAAAATGCTACCAGAAGAAGCAACAGACGAAGGAGAAGTAACACTAATTGAAATTCCTGTTTCAGATAAAATAGCAGGAAAACAGGTTCACGAGCTCAACTTGCCACATAACGTACTCATCACCACCCAAGTCCATAATGGCAACAGCCAAACAGTTCATGGCTCAACTAGAATGTATCTGGGTGATATGATTCACCTGGTGATTCCAAAAAGTGAAATTGGAAAAGTCAAAGATTTGTTGTTGTAGGTGATGTTTACATAATTTATTTTACGTAGAATATTATTGAAAGGATTCTCAATGAAAAGAAATAAGGCAATTGCGGTATATTTGCTAGGCACATTTAGCCAAATAGTATCAGTTTGTCTCCTTTTCTTTCTCTTGAATCATTTTTCTGTTCAGTCCAATCTATTATCTATTTTAGGAATCTTTCTAGGTGGCATTTCTTCAGCTCTTTGGGGAATAATTGTTGCAAATCACTATTTTCATATTCATTTTAAGAAGATCGTTAACGATTTTTTGAACATTCATACCAGTTACAAACATTATTTATTATCTTTTTTCCTTATTGTCCTTGATTTTTCTTTTCTAATGTTTGGTGGGAAAATAGTAGAATTTAGCTGGTATCTCCCATTTTTGATGTTCTTCAAATTTATTGTCTTTGGTGGTATAGAAGAGATTGGATGGCGATATGTCTTTCAACCAATTTTACAAGAAAAGTTGCCATATTTTTACTCAACAATCCTAACCTTTTTCAGCTGGGCAATTTGGCATCTGTTGTTCTTTTACATAGATGGCTCCCTAGCAACACTGCAAACTCTACCGTTTCTAATTGGATTGCTGACGAATTCTTTCATACTCTCAGCTCTTTATAACAAAACAAAGAATCTCTTGATTTGCGTTATGACACATTCGATCATTAACGTCTTGTCTCAGCTAACCATAGATACTAATCGATACGAAACCTACCTAATCAAAATTTTCGTCATCTTGGTATCCTGCTATATGGTAGTACATAAAAAAGATGTGCATAGTCGGTAGCTGATTTTGTTAGAAACAGTATTATTCTTTGGAAAAGTTATTTGCTAAGGAGGACATACATCATAATGAAAATACTCGATGTTCTATATAATTTTTATGGTGATTTTGATTTCATTAAAGAAAAATGGAATGAAAAATACGAAGGTATTCTTATCAAGATAAAGGAAGAGCAAGGGTATAAAAGATGCCGCTTGGCAAAAAGAACACCAAAAAAAGAAGGATATTTTACTGTTTTTTGGAAAAAAGACCAAAACAACAAGAACATTCCTTATACCAATGAAGACTTAGGGAATGAACTTGTTATCGTTGCCATCGACAATGATAAGAGGGGACTATTTATTATTCCAAATGAGGTGGCTATTCGTAAAAACATTCTCTCGACAAAAGATAGCAAGGGAAAAATGTCTATGAGATTTTATCCTCCTTGGTGTTCAAATTTAAATACAACAGCTCGAGCAACACAAAAATGGCAATTGCAATATTTTAGAGAAATTGAAATATAAACATATTGCTGGATTACATACACATAAAAGACCTATTTCTTATAAAACTAAAAGTTTATGTACAATTGACTTAGGATGGTCTAAACCCTTGATAATATTGAGATAGAAACATAAAATACATATATTGAAAAAAGTATTTTATTTTATGTTTGTACATTATTTTAAAAAAGAATATTGTATAAGGTTTGTATCGATGGGAATACTGAATAGTAAATAGTAAATAGTAAATGGATATTTTGGAAAAGCCTCTTGATTTAAAAAGACACCTTTACTTTGCCCAAAAAAAGTAGTGCGTAATTTTCCCGTCAGAAATTTTCTACCTACTATTCTTAGTATGTTTTGTTATTGACATTTTTTTTAAAAAAAGGTAAACTATTAACATGACATGAATAAAGTTAATAGTTAGGAGATAAGATGGGAATTTTAAGAACTCATTTAGAAGCAGAGTGTGACCCACGATTAGCCGGTGAATTAGCATACAGTATTAAGGAGGCCTATCGTTTTTTGTGGGAACTCATTGATACCACACCTGTATTGCGGCACCCAGAAATGCGAAAGACTTATGGGCATATCCGACAAGCATTAGTCGATGTAGCGCTGCGACTAGTTTTAGAAGATTCATCAATGAGAACAGATGTGCAAATGTTATCTGCAGTGAATAATAAAGTGAACGGCTATACTTATACGATGATTGAAACAAAAGGAGCCATTATTTCTCCAGTAAAAACCAGAAGTATAAAAACAATGCCGAAAAAAGCTCTTCACAGAAGTGTGGCTAGTGTGAAAAATAAACAATTTGATCTTTTTACAACCCAAGAGGATATCAATAAGCATTATGATGCTGATAACCCACCGTTTCTCCTCTTAACATACGGCGGAAAGAATCATCACCTGCAATTTGTTCAGCTGGGTTTGCCAAATGTTGATACAGAGCAATGGATTGAGAAAGTAGATATTATGAATGCCCAGCGGATTGTTGCCTCGAAAGACCAAGAGCAGACCACTCAAAAGAAACTAGATTTGACTTTAACGGAGCTGTCAGAAGAGCTTCTTAGGAGAGAAGTAAATGGAACAAGGAATATTTAGTCCCTCTAAATTAACAAAGGCTAGAATAGCCAGAGGATTAACTAAAAAAGAATTGGCTGAACGAACAGGAATATCTAGACAAATGATTTCTAATTATGAATTAGGGAAAACACATCCAGGAGCAAGTAAGTTAATGACAATTGTTGCTGAACTAGATTTTCCATACGCCTATTTTACTTCTGAACCTAAAAGGTTTTACGAAGGGGCCACTTTTTTTCGTAGTCAATCTGCGGCCACTAAAAGAGCAAGGGATATGCAAGCTGTCAGGTTAGAATTTCAAAAGGAAATTTATGATTTGCTGTCTCAGTATGTTAATTTTCCTGAATTAACTCTACCTGACATTTTAACGAAAACTATTTACGATATTACTAATAACGATATTGAGGAAAAAGCTAAAGAATTAAGAGAACTATGGGGATTAGGTAAAGATATACCAATTTCTAATCTCACTGAGATTGCAGAAGTTAATGGTATTATTGTTGTTGAGTCCAATATGTCTGATGACAAATTGGATGCAGTGTCAGAATGGATTGAAGACAGACCGTATATCATGCTGACAGATAATGGAGAATCTGCTGTACGTCGTCGTTTTAATATTGCACACGAATTAGGTCATATTTTACTTCATGGAGATATTGAAAGTATTCACGACTATACCTCTCAGGAATTAAAGAATATTATTGAGAATCAGGCAAACTATTTTGCTTCTTGTTTATTGTTACCTGAGAATGGTTTTTTAAAATCTTTGTTATCTACTAATTTAGACTTTTATATTGAGTTAAAAAAATATTGGAAAGTTTCTATTCAATCAATGATTATGAGAACTTATCAGTTAGAGTTAATCAATGATGATCAAAAATTATATTTGTTTAGGAAAATTGGCTTTAATAAATGGAAGAAGCGTGAGCCTTTGGATGATGAATTGACTCCTGAGAAACCTAGTCTTTACCGTAAAGTATTTGACTTAATTATCAGTAATGATATTTTACAAAAAAATGAACTAATTTCTTACTTATCTCTACCCAAAGATGAGTTAGAAAAATCATTAGATATTTCAATTAATGATAATTATCAATTGGCACAAAAAGGTCCTGTATTAAGAATAGTTAAATGAAAAGTCTCAATATTATTGAGACTTTTTTGTAGTTATAGAGTATAGATGCAATATCTATATTTGAAGAAATTTCAGTTCTCACTCTAATGATGTACATTTTAAGTGGAAGTTTTGATTTTTAAAAAATTAAGTTTTATAAAAAAGTTAGACTTCTGTTTTAAGTTTCTTATTAACATCTTTCCGAAAAACTATAATTTTCTTGAAAAATATACGAGTCTATGCTATACTACTAGTAGACTTATATATGGAGAGAACACATGAAACGTGAGATTTTACTGGAACGAATCGACAAACTAAAACAAATCATGCCCTGGTATGTTCTGGAATACTACCAATCTAAGCTTGCTGTCCCCTATAGTTTTACAACCTTGTACGAATACCTTAAGGAATATGATCGATTTTTTAGCTGGGTTTTAGAGTCTGGGATTTCAAATGCTGATAAAATGTCTGATATTCCTTTATCGGTTTTGGAAAACATGTCAAAGAAAGATATGGAATCCTTTATCCTTTATCTACGAGAACGACCTTTGCTGAATGCTAATACAACCAAACAAGGTGTTTCACAGACAACTATCAATCGGACCTTATCAGCTCTTTCCAGTCTTTACAAGTATCTAACTGAGGAAGTTGAAAACGACCAAGGGGAGCCTTATTTCTATCGTAATGTAATGAAGAAAGTTTCAACTAAGAAAAAGAAAGAAACCCTTGCTGCCAGAGCTGAAAACATCAAGCAAAAGCTCTTTCTAGGTGATGAAACAGAAGGTTTTCTGACTTATATCGACCAAGAGTATCCAAACAAGCTCTCAAATCGTGCCTTATCCTCCTTTAATAAAAATAAGGAGCGTGATTTGGCCATTATCGCCCTTCTCCTAGCGTCTGGTGTCCGCCTATCTGAAGCTGTTAATCTGGATCTAAGAGATCTCAATCTCAAAATGATGGTTATCGATGTCACTCGAAAAGGTGGCAAACGTGATTCTGTCAATGTCGCTGCCTTTGCCAAGCCTTACCTAGAGAATTATCTCGCCATTCGAAATCAACGATATAAGACTGAAAAGACGGATACAGCACTCTTTCTGACACTCTACCGAGGTGTTCCGAACCGTATTGATGCTTCCAGCGTTGAAAAAATGGTCGCCAAGTACTCAGAGGATTTCAAAGTCCGTGTAACTCCCCACAAACTGCGCCATACCCTAGCAACTAGACTCTATGATGCAACTAAATCGCAAGTTTTGGTCAGTCATCAGCTAGGACATGCCAGTACGCAAGTCACTGACCTCTATACCCATATCGTCAATGATGAACAAAAGAATGCTTTGGATAGTTTGTAAAATACATAAAATTAATTATGTAAATTAAAGATTACTTAAAAACGAAAGACCAATTCCTATTATCTTTCGTTTTTTGTTTATTTAAACTCAATCCAGTAGTTACGATGGGGCTCGATTATTACTGGATTACCCCAAAAGGCTTTCAGATAAGCTAAATTTGCGTGGCTTACTGGTCTTTTTGCATCATTATATTGCTCAGCGCTCTCTTTAGTTAGAAAGCATTTTACTGCTTCATAAGAAGTTCCATCAGCTGATTCTCTTTCGATTCGCATATACGAAATTTCGTCACCTTTTTTAAGACTGTCAGTCAACAGTTTACCAATAAAATACACTGTCTTATCCTTCATCAGTTCATAAGCTTTACCATTTTCCAGTCGGTTATTTGCTGCAGCGTACATAATACAAAAACTATCAACAATGTCTTTCAAAGGCATTAAGTCCTCTTTCTTTACTTTGATTTCATCGGGAAGAAGACCGCCAATTATAAGATTTTGGAAATAGGCTTGCTGGATTACATTATCTAAAGCCATTCCTAAAGGTATTTGAACAGCTTGGTATCCTAAAGGCTGCAGCTCTTTATTTTTCTTATCATAATGTTCTTGTGTGATACTTATATTTAAACTTTCTGTTTGGGAAATTTCTTCATTTCTATAAAAAGCAACAACATTGCGGTCTAACTGTTCAAATAGATTAAGACTTTCTACTGGAATTTCTAACATTAATGAATAACTCCTTTTCATTTTTCCTCTCAATTATACTCTAATCAGATTGATTATCAAGTCTAAATGTAATAAAAGAATCCATCATAAATGGATTCTTTTTCCTTACTCCACTACTGCTTCAGCAATTTCATCACGACTAATACCAGCAAAGTAGCGTGTGATGTCAATAGTTTCTAAAGCTTTAAGGACATCTTCACGTTCGTATTTCACTCCACGAAGGACATCTTCTACAGCTGCAACGTCCTCGATACCAAAGAAGTCACCGTAAATCTTGATATCTTGGATTTTTGATTCAATGACGTTGGCAAAGACTTCAACCTTACCGCTGGTAAACTTTGTTCCTCGACGGACGTTAAATTCAGGTGATTTACCGTAATTCCAGTCCCAAGTTCCGAACTTGGTATCCTTGATACGATTGATTTCCGCCAATTCTTCTTCTGAAAAGACGTATTCAGTCATCTCAGGGTATTCTTTTTTCATGTATTCCAATAGCAAATCACGGAATTCTTCAACTGTGATTTTTTCTGGCAATTCATCGATAATATTGGTTACACGGGCACGGACGGATTTCACGCCTTTTGACTCAAATTTATCTTTTGAAACCTTGAGGGCGTTAGCAAGGACTGACAAATCAACGTCAAAGAGTAAGCAACCGTGGTGCATGATACGCCCATTGATATAGGCTTGAGCATTTCCACAGAATTTCTTGCCATCAATCTCAAGGTCGTTACGGCCTGTGAACTCAGCTTTAACGCCGAGTTGAGCTAGAGTATTGATAACTGGAGTTGAGAAGCTCTTGAAGTCAAAGGCCTTGTTTTCATCTTCTTTTGAGATGATCGTGTAGTTGAGGTTATTTAAATCGTGGTAAACGGCTCCCCCACCACTGATACGGCGGACTACCTCAATGCCATTTTCTCGAACATAATCACGGTTAATTTCTTCGATAGTGTTCTGGTGACGCCCGACAATGATAGATGGTTTATTTATCCAAAGTAGGAAGATTTGATCCTCATCCAAAAGGTGTTTAAAGGCATATTCTTCCAAGGCGATATTAAAGGCAGTGTCGTTTGAATGATTGATAATATATTTCATGATATCCCTTTATACGATAGAGACTGGAAAATACCTTTCCAGTCTGAACTATCTTCGATTTATTTTTTCTTAGGTGAATGGATGGCCATTCCTAGTACATCTGCAAATGCTTCGTACATAACTTCAGAGTAGGTTGGATGTCCGTGGATGGTCTTCAGCATTTCTTCAACAGTGATTTCCATTTCGATAATGCTTGATGCTTCGTTGATCAATTCTGCAGCTGAAGGACCAATGATGTGCACACCAAGGATTTCTCCGTATTTCTTATCTGCGATAACTTTTACGAAACCTTGAGCTGCATCAGAAGCAATCGCGCGACCGTTAGCTGCAAAGTTGAATTTTCCGATGGCGACATCGTATTTCTCACGAGCTTGTTCTTCTGTTAGACCTACTGCCGCTACTTCAGGAAGAGTGTAGATAGCTGCTGGAGTCAAGTTCAATTTAGCAACAGCATGGTTTCCCTTGAGGGCATTTTCAGCAGCAACTTCACCCATACGGAAAGCTGCGTGGGCTAACATCTTGGTACCGTTGATGTCACCTGGTGCGTAGATTCCAGGAACAGAAGTTTCCATGTATTCATTGACCTTGATACGTCCACGATCCAATTCAAACTCAACTTCGCCCATACCTTCAAGATCTGGAACACGACCGATTGAAAGAAGAGCTTTGCTTGCAATAATATCGTCTTTTCCTTCAACCTTGATACGAAGTTGACCATTTTCCTCGATGATTTCTTGCAGTTTTGTACCAGTTAAGATGGTCATTCCTTTACGCTCAAGAATCAAACGAAGGTTCTTAGAAACTTCAGCATCCATGGCTGGAACGATACGGTCCATCATTTCGATAACAGTCACTTTTGAACCAAATGTCATGAAGGCCTGACCGAGTTCGATACCGACAACGCCACCACCGATAATAACAAGGCTTTCTGGAACTTCGTTCATTTCAAGAATGTCATCACTTGTCATCACGAGTGATGATTCCATACCAGGAACGTTGATCTTGCTGACTTTTGAACCACCAGCAAGGATTATTTTCTTGGTTTCAAGCAATTCAGAACCATTTACCAAGACATTCTTGTCTTTAGTGATGGTACCAATTCCCTTATGAACTGTAACTCCGTAGCTACGAAGAAGACCTGCAACTCCACCAACCAAAGTATTGACAACCTTAGACTTGGTTTCAAGGAGTTTATCCATATCTACAGTGAAGTTTGGATTTTCGATGACGATACCACGGTTTGCTGCATGACCGATGTTTTCGATGATTTCAGCGTTGTGAAGGTAGGTCTTAGTTGGGATACATCCACGGTTCAAGCACGTTCCACCGAGTTCAGATTTCTCAACAAGGGCAACCTTACCACCGAGTTGCGCAGCTTTAATCGCTGCAACATAACCAGCAGGACCTCCACCAATCACAACGATATCAAAGGCATCATCGCTCTTACCATCGTCGTTTGAGGCACTAGCTGCGGGTGCAGGTTTTGATTCTGGCGCAGCCGCTCCAGCAGTTGGGATGTTTTCCCCTTCTTCGCCAAGGTAACCGATAACTTCAGTTACTGGAACAGTTTCACCATCTCCTTTAAGGATGGCAATCAAGTATCCATCTTCTTCGGCTTCCAATTCCATGCTGACTTTGTCAGTCATGATTTCCAAAAGGATTTCTCCTTCTTTTACAAATTCACCTACTTTTTTATTCCATTGGACGATTTGTCCTTCTGTCATATCCACGCCGGCTTTTGGCATAATTACTTCTAAGGCCATGTCTTACTTCCTTTATCTAAATCTCTAAAATACAATAGCTGACTTAAACCAACATTGAGATCGGATTCTCAATCAAGGCTTTCAAATCTTTCATAAACTTAGCACCAGCCATACCATCTACGACACGGTGGTCAATGGTTAATCCTAGGCTCATGATAGGGCGAATGACAATCTCACCATTGACAACTACAGGTTTCTCTACTGTTGAACTGACACCAAGAATTGCTGAGTTTGGTTGGTTAATGATAGGGCCAAAGGACTGAACACCAAACATTCCCAAGTTACTGATTGTGAAGGTTGAGTTTTGTAACTCACTTGGAGCCAATTTACCATCCAAGGTACGACCAATGACATCCTTGAAGGCTACAACCAGCTCTGACAAGCTCATCTTTTCAGCATTGTAAACAACAGGTGTCATCAATCCATTATCCATTCCAACTGCCATAGCAAGGTTGACATAGTTGTGAGTGATAATAGTTTTGCCATCTTCGGTCAACGAAGCGTTGATGTATGGGTGTTTCATTAAGGTCTTCACAACAGCGAGAGAAAGAAGGTCTGTAACCGTAATTTTCTTGCCAGTTGCTTCCATGATTGGCTCAAGAACCTTCTTACGAAGAGCCAACATTTCTGACATATTGACATCATAGTTGAGCGTGAAGGTTGGCGCAGTTAGGTAGGATTCAACCATACGTTGGGCAATAACCTTACGCATTGGCGTCATCGGGATACGCTCAATCTCACCATAAGGAGTGATATTGTCTGGAACTTCTTCCACTTTTTCGATCTGAGCAGGAGACTTGATGGTATCATTTTCGATATTTTCAGGAAGCAAGGCCAAAACATCCTTCTTCATGATTTTACCACGATGACCCGTTCCTTGGATTTCCTGCCAAGCAATGTTATGTTCGAGGGCAATTCGTTTTGCAAGTGGCGAAATGCGAACCACGTTTGTGTCTTTATAAGTTTCCACGTCTTCTTTGTGGACACGACCGTTTGCACCTGAGCCAGAAACGTCGTAGAGGTTGATCCCTAGATCATCCGCTAACTTTCTAGCCGCAGGAGTCGCTCTTAGCTTGTCATCAGCCATGACCTCTCCAATTCTATACTAAGATATTAAGGACGCAGAGGGCAATGAAAAAATAGGAGATTGACGATGTGTTCGATGAACACAAGGAAATCTATCTTTTTTTCACAGACCTCCGTCCGAATTCAATTACATGATACAAAGGGTGTTAAAAGCGACTGAAAAATAGGAAATCGACGCTGGCTTTGATAAAGCCAAGGAGATTTATCTTTTTTCCGAGCTTTTAGCCCGTGCTCTAATCTAAGATATTAAGAACGAAAAGAGTTCTGCACCTAAAAGATACAAAGTTTCTCGTCTTTTTTATTTTATTTACATAACTTATATTATGTATTATTCCTTGTTATAAGTCTTACGGATTGCATCTTTGATGCTTTCAACTGTTGGAATCATTGCATTTTCAAGGTTTTGCGCGTAAGGCATTGGCACATCTTCTCCGGCGCAACGGCGGATTGGTGCGTCTAGATAATCAAATGCTTCTGATTCTGAAATAATAGCTGAAATCTCTCCGATATAGCCACTTGTTTTGTGAGCGTCGTTGACAAGCACCACCTTACCAGTCTTTTTAACAGAGTTGATGATAATTTCTTTATCAAGTGGCACTAATGTACGTGGATCCACAATTTCAACTGAAATTCCTTCTTCAGCTAATTCTTCAGCAGCTTGAACCACACGACGAAGCATTTTACCGTAAGTAACGACTGTTACATCCGTTCCTTCGCGTTTGATTTCGCCAACTCCAAGTGGGATTGTATAGTCTGGATCAACTGGCACTTCCCCCTTTTGGTTAAATTCTGATTTGTATTCAAGAATGATAACTGGGTTGTTATCACGGATAGAAGACTTCAGCAGTCCTTTCATGTCCGCAGGTGTACCTGGTGCCACAACCTTAAGTCCTGGGATATGAGTAAACCAAGACTCTAGGGATTGCGAGTGCTGGGCTGCAGAACCAACTCCATTACCAGCTGCACATCGAACTGTCATTGGAACCTGACCTTTACCACCAAACATATAACGTGTTTTAGCAGCTTGGTTAACGATATTGTCCATGGCAATAACCGAGAAGTCCATGAATGTCATATCGACGATTGGACGAAGTCCCGTCATGGCTGCTCCTGCTGCTGCTCCAGAAATGGCAGCTTCAGAAATAGGACAGTCACGGACACGCTCTGGACCAAATTCTTCAAGCATTCCAACAGAAGTTCCGAAGTCTCCTCCGAAGACACCGACGTCTTCTCCCATCAAGAACACATTTTCATCGCGACGCATTTCCTCAGACATAGCAAGGATAATGGTGTCACGGAAGGACATTGTTTTTGTTTCCATTTTTATCTCTTTCTCCTTAGTCCGCGTAAATATCTTCAAATGCTGATTCTAGTGGTGGGAATGGGCTTTCTTCTGCAAATTTAACAGAAGCTTCTACTGCTTCCTTGACTTGTGCTTGAATTTCTTCCAATTCTTCTGCACTTGCAATATTGTTTTCAATGAGGTATTTGCGTAGATTTTCGATTGGGTCTTTTTGTTTCCACAATTCCACTTCTTCACGCGTACGATATTTACCAGGGTCAGATGATGAGTGACCAAGCCAGCGATAAGTGATACTTTCGATCAAAACTGGTCCATTGCCACCACGAACATGGTCTACAGCTTTCTTAAATCCTTCATAAACATCGATGACATTGTTTCCATCTTCGATAAACATTCCAGGAATTCCATATGCCGCACTACGTTGATGGATATGCTCCACATTGGTCATTTTCTTGATATCCGCAGAGATCCCATAACCGTTGTTAATGCAGTAGAAAATCACAGGAAGGTTCCAGATAGAAGCCATGTTTACTGCTTCGTGGAAGACACCTTCGTTGGTCGCACCATCTCCAAAGAAGCAAACGACGATTTTTCCAGTGTTTTGCATTTGCTGACTGAGGGCTGCACCGACAGCGATTCCCATACCACCACCTACGATACCATTGGCACCAAGGTTACCAGCATCCAGGTCAGCGATATGCATAGAACCACCTTTTCCTTTACAGGTTCCAGTGTACTTCCCAAGGATTTCAGCCATCATGCCGTTGAGGTCAATCCCCTTAGCGATAGCTTGACCATGGCCACGGTGATTTGAGGTAATCAGATCATCTGGATTAAGAGCCAGCATCGCTCCGACGTTAGCAGCTTCCTCTCCGACAGAAAAGTGAGTCATACCGGGAACTTTCCCCTTTTTCACTAACTGAGCAATTTTTAAGTCCATGCGACGGATTTCTTCCATCTTACGGAACATCTCTAGCAAAAGATTCTTATCTAAAGTTGACATAATCTTGCCTTTCTAACTTTGTACTTACCTTACTATTTTACCTTTTTTAGTATACACTGTCAAAGTATATGGCTATTAAAATTTCACAATATAAAAAAATAAATCCCTGTTAAAACAGGGATTCTCTCTAGTTAGAGCATTATTTCACAAAGTCGTTTATCAGGATATTTTCTTAAAATTAGCTCAATCTTTTCATTACGGTTTTCAAACGCCATTGATACAAACAACCAGAAACAATCAAGCTGGCAATTAACCCAATCCAGTAGGCAAATGCCCCTAAGTCAGTTACTTGATCTAGTAGATATCCTAGAGGTATCGCTACTCCCCAGTATCCGATTAGACCAAGATAGAAAGGAACGATAGTGTCCTTATACCCTCTTAAAATTCCTTGGAGCGGAGCCGCAAAGGTATCAGCTAGCTGGAAAAAGAGACTGTAGGTTAGAAATACAGCAGTTGTTTCAATGAAGTGAGAGTCATTCCCATATAGACTTGCTACACGATCTCTAAAAATGTAGAGAAAAGATAGGGTAAGACCTGCAAAAATAAGGGCGGTTACTCTTCCCAGACGAGCATAGGTTTTTGCATCCTCAAACCGTTTAGCCCCAACCTCGTAAGACACAACAATCGCCATAGCAGAGGAAATACTCATGGGAAAAGCGTACATGAGACTGGAAAAGTTCATAGCTGACTGGTGACTAGCGATGATGAGCGATGAAAACTTAGCCATGATCAGTCCCACAACGGAGAAAATAGCCACTTCCGCAAAGACGGTTCCTCCGATTGGTAGACCTAATCGAACACCTTCCTTGATTTTATCTATATTGAGTGGAATACGTTTTTCAAGATGTAGCGCTTTTAACTTTTCTTGTTTGAACAAAACAAGCAGGGAAATGCCCAATAAAACCCAATAGGCTAGCGAAGTTCCTAGCCCTGCTCCTGAACCACCAAGCTCAGGAAAACCGAATACTCCATATATCAAGAGATAGTTAAAACCACTATTTAGCGGAAGTAATAGGAGCATCAGATACATCGATAGTTTGGTCAAACCAAGAGAATCTAACAATGACCGAATGACACTAAAAAGCAACAAGGGAATAATCCCGATAGACAGGTACCAAAGATAGGAAACTGCAACCGTAGCTACTTGAGCTTCTAGTCCGATATGGTTTAAGACAGGCGGCGCTAAGAACACTACCATGCCAAGCAAGACCAAAGACAGTCCGAAAGCTAAGTAGATGAATTGGTAAAAGTCAGATGCTACTTCTTCCTTTTTACCCCGTCCCAGATGATGGCCTATGATGGGAACCATGGCCGAAACAATCCCTGTTAAAAAAGTAAAGAAAGGATTCCATAGACTCGTTGCAGTTGAAACACCAGCCAAGTCCATAGTATTGTACTGCCCAGTCATGGTTGTATCAACAAAAGAGGCAGAATAATTGGCAAACTGATAAATCAGGATAGGGAAAAATATCTTAAGAAATAAGATAAACTTATCTTTAAATTGATGGGTTGGATACATGAACGCTCTCTATTCTTTTCAATTTAAGAGCAGAGTCCCATCTAGTTTTGGTAGACGATTTGTCCCTTACAGATAGTATACTTGACCTGCCCTTTTAAAGTTTCCCCGATAAATGGAGAATTTGATGATTTTGAAGCGAAGTTTGGACCAACAGTCCGATCAGCCTTGTCATCAAAGATAGTGATATCCGCTGGACCATTTTCAGCTAAGTAGCCTGCTTCAAAGTTGTAAAGTTTGGCTGGATTAACAGTCATTTTTTCTAGCAATTCCATCAGGCTCAACTCTCCAGCTTCGACCAAATAAGTCAAACCGAGAGAAAGTGATGTTTCCAAGCCTGTCATACCAGATGGTGCTTTAGTGATATCCTCGACATTCTTCTCGTCTGCATGGTGAGGCGCGTGGTCTGTCGCGATTACGGATATGACTCCTGACTTAAGACCTTCAATCACGGCACGACGATCTGACTCCAAACGAAGCGGAGGATTCATTTTAGCATTGCTTCCTTGAGTTAAAAGAAGAGCTTCTGTCTTAGAGAAATGTTGTGGCGCTACTTCTGCTGTGACCTGCGCACCTAGTCCTTGAGCAAACTCCACCACCTTGACACTTTCTTCCTTAGACAAATGCTGGATGTGAACATGGGCTTTGGTTGCATAGGCAATCATAACATCACGCGCAATCATAGCGTATTCTGCCACCCCAGTCGCTCCACAGATATGAAAATGTTCCTTAGCGATGTTTTCATTAAAGCCAAGAATCCCATTCAAACCTGGATCTTCCTCATGAAGACTAATAAAAGTATTAAGTTTTTTAGCTTCTTCCATGGCTTCCTTGACCACTTTGCTGCTCTCAAGCGGAATACCGTCATCAGAAAAACCAACAGCTCCAGCTTCTAAGAGTGCCTTAAAGTCTGTCAAGTCTTGGCCATTAAAGTTCTTGGTAATAGTCGCAACTGTCTTGACATTAATTTTTTCCTTGGCAGCTGACTGAAGAACTTCTTGCAAAGTTTCTACGTCCGAAATGGTTGGACTAGTATTAGCCATCATGACAACGGTTGTAAAGCCACCTGCAGCGGCTGCTAGGGCACCAGTATGGATATCTTCCTTGTGGGTCTGACCAGGTTCACGGAAATGAACATGAATATCAACTAGTCCAGGCGCAACTACAAGACCAGTAGCATCAAGCACCTCTGCTCCTTCTTCCTTGATTTCGGCAGCTATTTTGACAATTTTCCCATCTTGGACTAAAATATCACACACTTGATCCAAACCAGACTTGGGATCCATTACACGACCATTTTTGATAAGTAGCATCTGCTTTCTCCTTTATTCATAGAAATCAACTTGGGTATCCAATAATTTATCCCCATCATAAACAAACTTGGCTGAAAAGAAAGGTTTGTCCTCTAAAAGCCACTCAACAAAAGCGTGATCACCCTCCCAAGTTGGCTTGCTCAAAACCTCGTCATAGGGAACCCATTCTAAAGTTCCTTCATTGCAGTCAATCAAGTCCCCCTCAAACTCCGTTACCTTAAAAACATAGGTGTACCAGTCTAAATCAGGCGTAAATTCTGGAAAAGTAATAACACCTTTTAGAACTGGCTTGGCTTTGAGCCCTGTTTCTTCGAGGATTTCACGCGCTGCACATTCCTGTGGAGTCTCCCCTCGCTCTAGCTTACCACCCACACCAATCCATTTGCCTTCATGGACATCATTGGGCTTTTTATTGCGATGGAGCATGAGTAGTTCTTTTCCGTTATCAATGTAGCAAATCGTCGCTAACTGAGGCATAATTTCTCCTTATCTAAGCCAATCTATTGGCACTTGTCCTGTCTCTTTTAAGAATGCATTAGCCTTGGAAAAAGGCTTGGAACCCCAAAATCCTCTGTAAACAGATAAAGGACTTGGGTGAGCTGATTCAATAATCAAGTGATGAGGATTGGTAACCAAGACTTTCTTCTTACGTGCATAGGATCCCCAGAGTACAAAAACGACTGGTCTGTCTAGATCATTGACCACCCGAATCACAGCATCCGTAAAAGGCTCCCATATCTGCCCAGCATGACCATTGGCCTGACCAGCAGGAACCGTCAAGCAAGCATTGAGAAGTAAAACTCCTTGCTCAGCCCAAGCAGCCAAATCATGAGATGCTTTAACTCCAATATCATCTGCTAATTCTTTCAAGATATTTTGCAAGGATGGTGGAGCTGGGATAGAGTCAGGTACCGAAAAACTTAAGCCCTGCGCCTGACCTGGTCCATGATAAGGATCCTGCCCCAGAATCACCACCTTAACCTCTTCAAGCGGTGTAGTTAATAGAGCCTGAAAAACTTTTTTCTTGGGTGGGTATACAGTTCCCTGAGCATAGACCTGATCCATAAACTGATTGATTTTCCCGAAATACCCCTCAGGTAATTGCTCCTTAATCAAAGCATGCCAAGATGAGTGTTGCATCTTTCTCTCCTTTATCGTATCCATCTAAAAGCACGTCTTAATTCATCCGTACCATTTTTAAAAAAGCATAAACCATGTGCAAGTATGATTTTATCCGGTTTCCAGTTTAACATACGGGAAAAGGAAACCTTTGCTTCCCTTTGTCTTCCTAAAAAAGTCATCCGATAGTCAATAGGAGTTTGACCATCAGGGGCTGTTACACGAGCTAAACGATAAACTTTTCTTCGGATTGGACTAGCTATCTTTTCTGGTTCAAAATTCTCTATAAGGTCCGTTACAATGAGTGTTTTAGTTGATTTATGAAAAAACACCACTTCTTCAATCACAGAACTTCCCTTAAAAATAAGTTGATCAATCTCATCAGACCATAAGTCAGGTGCCTTATCTGTTAAAGGAGCATCAAATTCCACCATGACATTCTGACTTTTTGCTCTCTCTTCAACTCCTGGACTAGACCATGCTTGTGCATAAGGATATCTTTTTTTCCAATCTTCAATATAGGCGTAGTGAATCTTATTTGGTGAAATCAGGTAAGCGACTCTGCCCAAAGCGTCCAGTTCAGTAAACAGTTTCTCATTTGGCGCAATCGGAGAGTGAATCCAAAGTTTGCCATCATTTAACTTAATCACCGTCATACGTGTCTGAAAAGGAAGGTTGAAGATCTTCATGTCCATTTGAATCAAATCACCATCTACTATCCAGATATTCTGATCAACTTCCTTTAGTGTATACAATGGTTCATAAAGAGAAAGTTCTGGTCTTGACATCGTTTACTATTCCTTCATTTTTACTGCCTCTATTATAGCAAAAAGTGGCTATCTAAACCACTTTTTACAGTTTATCTATAGATTTAATAAATCGACTATATATACGATTTGAATACGTGAATACGGTTTATAAAGAATGGCTATTTTTTATAATTACTTTTTAAATCATTAAGCATTTTACTTCCTCTTTCGAAGATTATCTTTTCTGAAATATTTTTAAACTTATTAAAATCCATTTCAGAAAAAGGAGTTTCTTTAGAAACTTTCCATATAGTCTTTAAATAATTTTTTTCTAAAAAGTCGTCAAAATTAGAAAACTTTTGAAAATACAATACATTCTCTTGGTGTAAAATCGCTCTTTTTAAAGGATAATACTCTTTAATATTATTAACTTTTTGTTTGTAGGCATATTTTGCTACATGATCTAGGTATATATCAAAAAAGTCATGAGGAAAATCTCCCATACAACCATTACGATTCATATTGAGGCTATATTTTCGATTAGTAACATAATTCGGAAATATGTTTCCTATTACTCTAAGATTATCTATTTGAGAATCCCTTTTCCCAATATAATCTCCGTCTTTAACTAACGATGGGGAGTTCCAAGTAAAAATTAAATCTCCGGAGAAATTTTCTTTATCAAAAAACTTAAAAAGAGATTGATAAATACTATTTGCTAATCGACAATTGTCAGATATAAATTCATAATTCACAGCTTCATTAAAATCAACTTCAGAAATTTTAATGTACTCTTCGATAGTAATATTGGCATTTTTTTTAGTCATTAGAGCGTCTCCTTTAAAATGTGATCTTTTTAAGAGTATTTATATCTAAACAATCCAGCAAGTCTTGGTAAGAATGAACTTCATAAGTTGGCTGGGCTTGTGTGTGATTTTCGAGGTGATAGGGATTGTACCAGATAGTGTCAATCCCTGCATTATTGCCACCTTGAATATCAGCCGTTAAGGAATCTCCAATCATCAGTGTCTTTTCTTTACTGAAACCAGCAATATGCTGACCGATTTTTTCATAGAATAGTGCATCAGGCTTTTGTGTTTGCAATTGCTCGGAGATAAAGACTTGGTTGAAATAGGGAGCCAGACCTGATTGAGCCAAACGACCTGTCTGGATGGCAGTAATCCCATTTGTCGCAGCATACAAGTCATAGTCACGCTCGATGAGGCTGTCCAAGAGTTCATGAGCACCTGAAAGAGTTTGTCCCTGCTGGGCCAGATAAAATTGATAACGCTGGGCAAGTATAACACCGTCCTTCTCCAGTCCAAAATGAGAAAATAAACGAGAAAAGCGCGTGTTAACCAGTTCTTGTTTACTGATTTTCTTTTGCTCCAAGTCCTTCCAGAGAGCCTTGTTCATAGGAACGTAATAGTCTTTATAGGCTTGGATATCCGCAACTCCTTCTTCTTTTAGAAGTTGTGTCAAAGCTACATCCTCAGCAGCATCAAAATCAAGAAGAGTATGGTCAAGATCGAAGAGTAGAAATTTGTAGGGCATTGAGTTTCCTTTCTAGGGGAGGCAATAAATCTAAAAGGGGGCGAGATTACATAATTTATTAATTATCCCTTTTAATAATTTATCGTTTATTTTTAAAAAATTTTGTTGTTCTTGAGAAAGTTCGGGAGTTCTTCTGTGATTGAGGAATAGGTACGTTTTTTCGTATTGATCTAAACCACTGATAAATTGATTACTAAAAAAAATATTAGTTGAATTCATTAGTATTAAGTTCACCCATTCTTCCCAATCACGATTACACACTTGACCATTATCATACCAAGAAATAATTATTTTAGGCAAAGGGCAATTTATCATATTAATAAAAACATTTTTGCCATCAACTTTCATCATTTCTGACAATATACATTCAATTTTTTTTGAAGGAATATCAATAACAACTGTTTTAAATTTCTTGAACTTGTACTCCTTTCTAGAATATCTTTTGTGTAAATCTAGTAGTTTGTTTGATACTTTATTAGTCTCAAACATAGATTTTTGGGTTAAAAAATAATAATCAATAAAGCTATTATCTGAAACTAAAGGTTCTTGTTCAAACATGTTTGCTAAATACTTCAGATTTAAAACCTTGTAGTATAGTTCGAAAGAGCAACTTTTAATTGCGTACTCAATATTTTCTATGTAAGTGTTTTTGAATGGAGATTTGCCCGCTTGTTCAATTTCCTTAAAAATTAAAGTATCATGTTTGTCGCAATACATGGGGTAAGCACTAGCTTGATTTTCAACTTTTTGATTAATATAGCAAGAATCGATTTTATCAATATTCCAGAATATAATTGGAACGTGTTCATTAAAAGTGTATACAGAATTTTCATCAGTCAAACTTTTAAAATTGTTTCCTCTTGACAATGTATGAGCATTTTTTATAAGATCTTCACAATCTTTTGAATAAATTTTTTTCGCGGTACAATATTTGATTCTTTTCTTCTTTCCTCTTGAATCTTTTTCAAAGATCACACTATTTGACTTTGGTGCAATATGATGGTCCTTCTCATATAAAGAAAGTTGATAAAATTCACTTAGTCTTTTTTTCCGTTCAATTCCTGGAAGGCTAAAAGCTTCTTCCCGTTTTTTTCTACAACAATCATTAAATATTTTTCCCGATAAACATAAACACGGACCGGTTTCATCAAGTAAGATATCTTCACTAAAACTTTTGAAATTTGGATATTGTTTTCTATTGAAAATAGAAAAATAATCGCGAAAATTTATCATTTGTTATCAGTTCCTATTCCATAAATAATACATTTCAATTCAAATTATAACATACTACACAAATAAAAACTGACTAACTACATTTGATATCCGTAATTTATTATTAAGATTTTCTCTACAAATACATACTTGAGTTTTTCATTGAAATTTATTATAAGTTATTACTAGTTTAAATATGCATTAATCTATATCTGAATTAATTTAAAGGACTGAAATACTTTCAAATACTACACTCCCCTACCCCAACTCCTTGGCTATTTTGCTTTTTTCAAGTTTTCCCTTTGCAATTCGTTTCCATAATACAAGTGGATTCAAGCTATAAGATAGGCGTACGAGGTAATAATTAACCCATTCGATTAGGGCAAAAAGTTGTATCAGTGTAGCTAAGATAGCCACTTGGAAACTCTGGGTGTTCCAGACTATAAAAGGAAAGCCTGAAATAAGTAAAACAAGGTCTAGTATTCTGAAACCACCATATAGTTTGGGGACACTAGCGCTTCCGAACTGAGGTTTCGAGAGTCTTCTAATCAAAATCGCCCAATAGATTGAACCTTGAAGCAATATAAATGTCAGTAAAGACAAAGGATAGAGAATGGTTACTAGACTATTCACGTCACCAAGCCGATTTTTCAAAAGGAAAAAGCAAAACCAAATGGATAGGACGGCTGTGAACTCTCCAAAACAGAGGGACACCAACTCTTTTCTAACTTTCTCTTTTTGTATGTTCATCATTTCCCCCATCTATCTATCATCCTATATCAGAAAAAAGCCATTCGAACCATTTTCTAGTCAACATTTCTCAGAACAAAGGCATTCTAAGCATCGAACAGCTCAATTCCTTTAATATCAGTGTAATTCTAAACTTAGAATTGCATTGATATAAATGTTTTGGTGCTATTCTAAGTTTATGACAACCCTAAATTTTAATTTTAGAAGGATTCTAAAGCTAGAATTGTTCAAAAATAACGAGAATGAAGCAATTCGAAGCTTAGAAGACCTTTTTCTAAACTTCATACTCACTTTAACTAGTAGGACTTACAATTCTTTTGATGAGCTTTGAGTTTTTTCAAAGCCCAATCATAGTGACTGGAAGTGGCACTCACAAAGTAGGAGCCTAGACTTGTTCCTCCCGTCCACTTATAGACACCTTTTGTGAACAATTCGTCATTGCTGAAGTCTTCCATCAACTCTAAAACCTCTTTATGTGATTGATTGAGGAGTTTGGTCACTTCTTCTAAGGACGTTCTCTGGTGCTTCTTCCAAAAAGCGACATTCATTTCCCCATAAGCTTTCCAATTATAAGGTTCAGGGAGAAAAGGTCTTTTATGACCCTTTTGATTGGAATGTACCCAAGTCAAAAGTAACTGATGCCATTCATAGAGATGGATCAGAACATCTCTTAGATTTTTATCTCTTTTCCAGTGAGCTTCTTTTTTCTTTTGATCTTTTGAAAAATCAAAAGGAGTCTGTAGCTCCTCTTCGCTTAATTTAGAGATAAAGCGATTGAGCTTCTCATAGTTTTCCTTAGAGGCTAACACTAGCTCCTCTTTTGTTTTTGGTCTTGGCATAGGCGTTCTCCCTTCATTTTCTAGTAGGTTGAGGTATTTTCTTACTTCATTATACCATAATCAAAAAGCAGTTCTTCATTTTACGAACAACTGCTTTTACGAGCTATTTTTTTATGCTTATAGTCACTACTTTACATATAAATCTCTAAAGCGACCATCCACTTCTGCTATCTGATAGAGCAAGCGGGATAGTTCTTGGTAATCTTCTTTTAAACATGAAAGGTGGGCTTGGCCAAATAGAGATGCCAATTCTTCTTTTAATCTTGCCCCTTCTGGATCATGGTCTTTTAAGAACTCACTGAGGTAGAGATTTCGAACAGCAGCAAGTTTGAAGCTAAAATACTGATGCAATTGTTTTTGCTCCGTATTTAAGCCGCTTTCAGCAACTGCTTTTGCATAGCATTTCAAAACACCGTTTTGACCATTCAGATATCGGGACTTTATAATCTTTGCTGTTTCCTGATAGATTTCAGTCTGACTAGGACTCTTAACCTTCTTAAAATTTCCCCACATGGAGTAGGCTCCACGCTTATAGTCAATAGCCTCTGCCTTCCAGGCTTCTAGTATGTCATTAAAAGCAACCTTCATACAGGCAAACCCAGCTGGATCATGCAAATAGAGGTGCTGATGATCAATGCCATACACGGTTACGAAGTGATCCACACCATAAAGGATTGTGTGATTGGGATTGTAAGTCAGATGGCCCATATCAAGAGGTCCCAGAACGACAGGTCCATTGGACAGAAAGGTTTCCAACTTTCCTTTAATCTCTTCCAAATCTACTTCAGTTCCACCTTTTAGATAGAAGTCCTCATAGTCAAATCCAAGTATTTTTAAAGAATGAGAAATAGAAAGATCTGGCATTCCGTTATCAAAGAATACTAGAGGGTGCTGGTCATCTTTCTTTACGATACTAGCGCCATTTCCCATCACCATGATTGCCTCTAAAAAATCTGCTTTAAAGTCATAACCATAGCTATCCAGTGCCATTGCCAATGAATAGCTATAGCAAAGTGACACATCTCCAAAATACATCTGCATATTCCTGCCTCCTTATCTTCTATGGGACTATTATACCGAGAAAACTATTCGCATGCCCCATAAAATCCAAACAAAAAATATGGGTATTTGTGATCTATAGTCATGAACTTCAACAATAAAAAACTCTGTAAAAGATATCTTCTACAGAGTTCGATTTACATCTTTATAAAATGTCAGAAAATTATCTAGTTCTTAATCACTGGTATCCAGAGTTCCATTTGATAGTCAGGTAAGGACATGTCTCCCTTGGTGTAAACTTCAAAGTCTGGTGCTCCTGAGTGACGATAACCAGTTTCTGGGAAAAAAATCTCTAGAACATATTTCCAAGCATGGTGGATGCTGGTTGGTATAGCCCCCTTGACTGGTACGATAGCATATTCAGCTGCTGGGATGTCTTTGATTGATAGACCTAGCTCTTCTGCTTTGACTTTATCCGTCACATCATAAGCAGCCATATAGTTGATGATTTCGCCTTCTTTGACATCGGAGCAGACACCAAAGGATTGGCCACTACCCAGACTTTCTAGATTTTCAAAGCTGTGTTTCTCATAGAGTTGTTCCCAAGCAGATGGGCATTGGCTATTGTCAATAGCTTCCAATAGGACACCTGCCACGGTAAATGCAGGTTTCTTTTGAATCTTGATATCCATGTTCTTTCCTCCTGTGATTTTTAAGGATAATTGAAGTCTAGGAAAGACCCGATAAGGTTTTCCATTTCGAACTTCTGAGGGAGTTGCCCCATGGAATTTCTTGAAGGCTGCGCTGAAGGAATCCGCAGATTCGTAGCCGTACTTCATTGCTATGTCAATGATTTTGTCAGAGCTTTCCCGCAAGTCTGTCACAGCTTCTGATAGCCTGCGATTGCGCAAGTATTCTGCTAATGTCATATCAGCCATGATGGAAAAGATTCTGCTAAAAAGAGGATAAGAATAGCCTGATAGCTGCTGAAATCTTTTCATATCCACTTCTCCAGTCAGCTGCTGCTCCAAATAATCCATGGTTTGGTTGAATTGATGCATCATATTCGTTTCTTCTTACCTCCACAAGATACAAAAGTCCTTAAAAGCAAAGTGAAAACAGAAAAATTGACGCTGCAGCTTCTAGTCCTAGAAATTTTTTCTTTTTAACACAGCTTTAGGCCGTGTTCAATTCTATCTATATTCTAACAAATACAAGATACTTCCACCCTAGAATCTTTGTACAAGATTTAAAGGTGTAAATTCTATAACTTATCTTTTAATTTCTCAACAAAGAGATAAGCTGCTGGGCAGGTCAAGGTATTCTTAATCGTCAAATGATTAATTTGATGGATTTTTTTACGATCTGTATGGGGGAACTCTCGACAGGCCTTGGGACGAACATCATAGATGGAACAGAGATTATCTCCTCCTAGAAAGGGGCAAGGCATAGATTTAAAAACCTTATCCCCATCTTCATCTACTTGTAAAAATTCTGCTTCAAAGGCTGGTAATTTCATCTTAAAATACTTGGCAATACGGGTGATGTCTGCCTCTTTAAAGTCGGGTCCCAATGTCTTGCAACAGTTAGCACAGGCAGTACAATCTATCTCAGCAAAGACTTCTTGGTGGATCTGCTGGGCAATCTTATCTAGATTCTTTAGTGGCTTTTTCTTTAGATTTGCTAAAACTTTGCGGTGCTCCTTCTGTTTTTGCAAGGCTAGCTGGTGGTAATACTCAATATCAATTTCTTTAGACATAATTGCTTTCTAATACAAGTTTTTTGTCTATTATACCATAAACTATTTTCTATTTTTTGCCTTTACATACAAAAAGCCCTTCAGATAAAATCCGAGGGGCTAAAAACGTTGTTAAATCAACGGCCGAACTGTTGAATTTCAAGGTTCGGGATAAAATAGTTCACTGAACTATTTTATTTCTTAAGGTTGTAGAATGATTTCAATCCACGGTATTCAGCTACTTCACCAAGTTGGTCTTCGATACGAAGCAATTGGTTGTATTTAGCGATACGGTCTGTACGTGAAAGTGAACCAGTCTTGATTTGTCCTGCGTTAGTTGCAACTGCGATATCAGCGATTGTTGAATCTTCAGTTTCACCTGAACGGTGTGATACAACGGCAGTGTAACCAGCTTCTTTCGCCATTTCGATAGCGTCAAATGTTTCAGTAAGAGTACCGATTTGGTTAACTTTGATAAGGATTGAGTTAGCAGCACCTTCTGCAATACCTTTTTCAAGGTAAGAAGTGTTTGTTACGAAGAAGTCGTCACCAACCAATTGAACTTTACCACCAAGACGTTCAGTAAGAGCTTTCCAACCGTCCCAGTCGTTTTCATCCATACCATCTTCGATAGTGATGATTGGGTATTTGTTTACCAATTCTTCAAGGTAGTCGATTTGTTCTGCAGCAGTACGTACAGCAGCTCCTTCACCTTCGAATTTAGTGTAGTCGTAAACTTTACGTTCTTTATCGTAGAATTCTGATGAAGCACAGTCAAATCCGATAAATACGTCTTTACCAGGAACATATCCAGCAGCTTCGATCGCAGCAAGGATAGTTTCAACTCCGTCTTCAGTTCCTTCGAAACGAGGAGCGAATCCACCTTCGTCACCTACGGCAGTTTCCAAACCACGTGATTTAAGGATTTTCTTAAGAGCGTGGAAGATTTCAGCACCCCAACGAAGAGCTTCTTTGAATGATGGTGCACCAGCAGGTACGATCATGAATTCTTGGAAAGCGATTGGAGCATCAGAGTGAGAACCACCGTTGATGATGTTCATCATTGGAGTTGGAAGAACTTTAGTGTTGAATCCACCAAGGTAGCTGTAAAGTGGGATTTCAAGGTAGTCAGCAGCAGCACGAGCTACAGCGATAGACACACCAAGAATTGCGTTTGCACCCAATTTACCTTTGTTAGGAGTACCGTCAAGTGCGATCATAGCACGGTCGATAGCTTGTTGGTCACGTACATCGTAGCCGATGATTGCTTCAGCGATGATGTTGTTTACGTTGTCAACAGCTTTTTGTGTACCAAGACCACCGTAACGAGATTTGTCACCGTCGCGAAGTTCAACTGCTTCGTGTTCACCAGTAGAAGCTCCTGATGGAACCATACCACGTCCGAAAGCACCTGATTCAGTATAAACTTCTACTTCAAGTGTTGGGTTACCGCGTGAGTCTAGGACTTCGCGAGCGTAAACATCAGTAATAATTGACATTTTTTACTCTCCTTTGAGTTAAATTTTTTACACCTCTATGATACCTTAAAAATAAGCGTTTTTCAAGAAAAAACGTTATCTTTGTGCAAATTTTCCTTAACTTTATAAAGTAATCGCTTTCTTTGGTCTGTTTTCTCATAGCTTTTGTGATATACTAATTTTATGACAGATTTATCAAAACAACTACTAGAAAAGGCTCACGGTGGGCCAAAACTAAACCCGGATGAACAACGTCGTTTTCTCGGCACTTTCGAGGAAAGAGTTCTTGGCTACGCTGATATCAGTACTGCCAATAGTCCTGAATTAGAACATGGATTTTTCTCTATTTTAGAGGGTTTTCAAGAAAAGGTAGAGATGCTTTTTGTGAAAATCTCACCAAATATCGAGTTTGACAAACAGGTCTTTTACTTAAAACAAGCAAAGGAAAGCAACTGTCAGGCGACTATTGTTTCAGATGATCATATCACCTCTCCTTTTGGCCTTGTCATTCACACGAATGAACCTGTTCAAGTGGACGAAAAGGACCTTAGACTTGCATTTTCAAGTCTTTGGGAAGAGAAAAAGGCAGATCCACCTAAAAAATCCGTCTGGAAAAAATGGTTTGGTTAATCCTTTCTCAAATTTAACAAACGACCAATATTAGTAGCTGTGTGCTCCAAATAGAGACTTGCATTTTTCAGACTATCTTCTAAAGGTTCACTTTTCTCTAAAATAGAAAAGGCTGCTTGTATATTTTCGAATGGTAGGGGAGGCAAATCATCAGCAAGACTACCACAAATAGCGATAACTGGAACTCCTTCAGGAGTTCTTTTTGCTACACCGATAGGAGCTTTTCCAACAAAGCTTTGACTGTCCAGTCTACCTTCACCAACGATAACCAAGTCGGCCCCTGCAACTTTCTTCTCAAAGTCTATCAAATCCAAGCAAGTATCAATCCCAGATACGATACAGGCCTCAGCAAAGGCACATAGCCCAGCAGCAATGCCACCGCCGGCTCCTGCTCCTTTCAGAGATAGGATTGATGGCGAAAGTTTTTCATAGAACCGCTGTATAGCCAGATCTACTGTCTCAAACAGAGCAGGATCCAGACCTTTTTGTCTGCCAAATGTATAGGTTGCCCCTTGATGACCACATAGAGGGCTCACGACATCTGCTAAAATGCGAATTTGTACATCTTCGGGAATCCTATACAACTTGCTATTTGAAACTGACTCGAACTCAAGCAAAGTCTGACCGCAAGCTGGCAATTCTTTTCCATTCTTATCATAAAAACGATAACCTAAGCCAGCAGCAATGCCTATCCCACCGTCATTACTAGCCGTACCACCTACACCGATATAGATTTCTTTCATCCCTTGATCAATGAGATGGCGAATCAACTCTCCAATACCGCGAGTTTGGATGTGGAGAGGATTTCGTTTCTCATGAGGGATCTTTCCTAAACCAACCAAGTCAGCAACTTCAAAGAGCGCTGTTTGATTTTTCTGAAAGTAGCGCATGGTTTCTTTTTGACCAAAAGGTCCCGTCACCTCTTGCCATTTTTCTTTGAGTTCAAGAGAATGGCGAATAGCATCTACAGTTCCTTCCCCACCATCACCTACAGGGCAAAGCAGACATTCTACATCCGCTATTGACTGTTCGAAGCCTCTTTTTATAGCTTGAGCGACCTCTTCTGCCGTCAAACTTTCTTTAAAAGAATCGGGTGCAATTACAATTTTCATAGTTCCCTCTCATTCTAAGAAATCAATCAAAGGCAAAACTTCTAAAAGATCCCTCGTATCTACATGACAAACTACTTCAGCTTTTACGACTTCTTTGGCACAAAAGGCTATACCGTGACCTGCTGACTTTAACATCAAGAGGTCATTGGCACCATCACCGATGGCAATCATTCTTTCTTTGGGTAGTTTTAATTCTTTTCTCCATTTCTCAAGAGTAGCTTGTTTTACTTGGGCTGTCACAATTTCACCAACTAGTCGACCTGTTAAAAAGTCATCTCTGACTTCCAACTGGTTGGCAGAGAAATAGGAGATACCAAGGGATTTTGCCAACCTTTCAACTATTGGTGTAAAGCCACCAGAAACTAGACCGACTAGAATACCATTCTTTTGAAGTATGGAGATAAATTCTTTAGCATTTTGGGAAAGATGAATGGATTTGAAGACAGTATCAAAGACCGAAACCGGAAGACCTTTTAACAATGCGACTCTTGCTCGTAAACTCCTTTCAAAGTCTAGTTCACCTCGCATCGCCTGACTCGTAATCTGCGATATTTCTTCTTCGCAACCTGCTTCTCTTCCTAAAAGATCAATCACTTCCTCTGCTATCAAGGTGCCATCAACATCCATGACACAGAGCCCCATTACTTGAGTCATCACTCTTCCTCTTTTCTAAACAGCCCAAAAATCGTATGAAAGAATCATACGATTTAATCTATTAGTTGACTAGACTATGGTACAAGTCAAGATAAGACTTGCAGGCTGTATCCCATGAGAAATCGCATTCCATAGCTTGTTTTTGTAGATTTCTCCAAACATCTGGCTGGTTCTTATAAACATCCAAGGCTGTTTGGAAACTCCAGTTAAGCCAGTATGGTGTTAAATTGTCAAAGCTAAATCCAGTACCAGTTCCTTCTATTGGATTGAAGGATTGAACCGTATCACGCAAGCCACCCACTTCATGAACCAATGGTAGAGTTCCATAGCGCATCGCCATCATTTGAGACAAGCCACATGGTTCAAAACGACTTGGCATGAGGAAGAGATCACAAGCTGCGTAGATTTCTTGAGCAAGTTTGACATCAAAAGTAATATTTGCTGATAGCTTATCAGGATAGACTTGAGCAAACCAGGAGAAGGAATGTTCAAAAGCCGGGTCACCTGTTCCTAAAAGGACTATTTGAACGTCCTCCTGTAAGAAACGATGCAAGCTTTCTACAACAACATCAAAACCTTTTTGACGCGTCAATCGAGAGACAATCCCAACTAGAGGAACATCTGCTCGCACTGGTAACCCAACTTTCTCTTGTAATTTTGCTTTGTTTTGAGCTTTTCCAGACAAATCTTCTTTATCAAAATGATAGTCTAAAAGTGGATCTGTCTCAGGATTATAAAGGTCTGCATCAATACCATTGACAATACCTGAAACCTTACCCGACTCCATGCGAAGAATCTGATCCAAACCGCAACCGAATTGGCTAGTCATAATCTCACGTGCATAGCTAGGAGATACGGTTGAGACACGATCCGCGTAGAGAATACCTGCTTTCATCCAGTTGAGACAATCATTCCAGCGAAGGGTGCCATCAGCATAGCGTTCAAAACCAACACCGAACAAATCCCACAACATTCCTTCAGAAAACTGACCTTGGAATTCCAAATTGTGAATGGTTAAAATGGTCTTGATTCCTTGGTAAGCCTGAATCCATCTGTATTTTTCCTTCAAGAGAAAAGGAATCATAGCGGTGTGATAATCATGGGCATGGAGAATATCTGGAATGAAATCAATTCGCTCCATGGCTTCAAGAGCAGCCAGTTGGAAAAAGGCAAAGCGTTCACCGTCGTCAAAATCACCGTACACATGGCCACGGAAGAAATAATACTGATTATCAATGAAGTAGAAGGTTACACCATTCAAAACCGTTTTCTTAACACCACAGTACTGTCTACGCCATCCTACACTAACTTCAAAGTGGAGAACATCCTCAATCTGGTCTCCAAACTTTGCTTCTACCATATCATAATAAGGTAAGAAAACTGCAACTTCGTGCCCCGCTTTTACAAGTGATTTGGGAAGTGCGCCAATGACATCGCCCAAACCACCTGTTTTTGAAAAGGGTGCTCCTTCTGCCGCTACAAATAAAATTTTCATGAATAAATGTCCTCTGTTACTGTTTCACCCTTCTTCACTACAACTGGATGTTCTGCCGTTCCTCGAATGACAACACCGTCCGCAATCTCAACTCCCTTGTCCAAGATGGCATATTCAACCTGGGCACCCTCACCAATCACAACACGAGCGAATAAAATGCTGTCTTTCACCACACTATCTTTGTGAACATAAATGTTACGAGATAGGACTGACTGAACTACTTCACCCTCAATGATACTACCAGAAGCAAACTGAGAATTACTTACTTTTGAAGTATTCGCATAGTAGGTTGGTTCTTCATTCTTAACCTTGGTATAAATCTTTTGGTTAGGTGAGAAGAGAGAGTAGAATTTTTGAGACTCCAACATATCAATATTGGCTTGATAATAGGATTGAACGGAGTGAATATTGGCTAGATAGCCCGTGTATTCGTAAGCAAAAGCACCTTCTTTTACAGCTAAATCGCGGAGTACATAGCGTAATTTTTCTGGATATTCTTTTTGAACTTCTTCTTCAAGTCGTTCAATCAACCACGGAGTATCAACGACGAATATATCTGTAGACATGTTGAAAAGTTCATCTGTTGATTTGGCATCAAAAAGTTTATGAGAAAGAACATGGTCTGTTTCATCCACTTCCAAGATGGCATTAACATCTGAAATATCCTTTTTAGGTAATTTCTTATAAACAACTGTAATCGGACGACCGGCAGTAGTATGTAAATGGAATACTTGATTGAGGTCAATATTCACCACGATATCACAGTTAAGTGCAACCGTCTGATTTGATCCTGAGCGTTTCAAATAAGTGAGAAGCTGTTGGTAATATTCTTTCCCAACTGTGCTACTTTCAACACTCGTATTATAAATACCTAGATAGTAGTGGCTGAGAAGGGTAGATAAGCCCCACTCACGTCCTGAACGAATGTGGTCAAAGACTGAACTGATATTGTCTTGTTGGAAAATTCCAAAGACACTACGAACACCAGCATTTGCAAGGCTAGAGAGAGGGAAGTCGATCAAACGATATTTTGCTCCAAATGGCAAGCTAGCCACCGGACGGTGTTCTGTTAACGTTGACATATCGTGAAAACCAACGGTGTTTCCTAAAATGGCTGAATATTTATCAATCTTCATCTGTTGCTACCCCCACTACTTCATCATATCCTACTACTTGTACTTCGTCTGTTCCATCAATTTCGACACCTTCAGAAATAACAGCACCCTCACCAATAATGGCACGTTTAATTTTTGCACCTTTTCCGATAATGGCACCACTCATGATTACAGAGTCTACTACTTCAGCACCCTCACGTACTTGCGCTTCTGTTGAGAGAATAGAATGCTTAACAGTTCCATCCACGAGACAGCCATCCACAACTAAAGAATCTTCTACATGAGCGTGTTTTCCAATAAAGTTTGGTGGTGAAATCAAGTTCCGTGAGTAGATTTTCCACTGACGATCACGACTATCCAAAGCGTTGTTTGGATCAATGTATTCCATATTTGCTTCCCATAGAGACTCGATAGTACCAACGTCTTTCCAGTAGCCTTTGAATTCATAAGCATAGACGCTTTCTCCAGACTCAAGGTAATTTGGAATAACGTTTTTACCGAAATCTGACATATCTACCTTGCTCTTTTCAGCGGCTACTAGCATATTGCGTAGACGTTTCCAGTCAAAAATATAGATTCCCATAGAAGCTTTGGTAGACTTAGGTTCGGCTGGTTTTTCTTCAAATTCAACGATACGATTATTGGCATCTGTATTCATGATACCAAAGCGACTAGCTTCTTTGAGAGGCACATCTAGAACAGCTACTGTCAAGCTGGCGTTGTTGTCCTTATGAGACTGAAGCATGTCATCGTAGTCCATCTTGTAAATATGGTCTCCAGAGAGGATGAGAACATATTCTGGGTTAACACTATTGATGTAGTCAATGTTTTGGTAGATAGCGTGGCTAGTCCCTTCAAACCAACGGTTTCCTTCACTTGCAGAGTAGGGTTGAAGGATGGAAACACCTGTGTTAATACCATCTAGTCCCCAGCTCGAACCATTACCGATATGGTTGTTCAAGGCAAGAGGTTGATACTGCGTAATAACACCGACGTTGTGAATCCCAGAGTTAGCACAGTTTGAAAGAGTAAAGTCAATGATACGGTAGCGCCCACCGAATTGCACTGCTGGTTTGGCAATGCTTTGAGTGAGTTTTCCGAGACGTGTTCCTTGCCCACCGGCAAGAATCAAAGCTAGCATTTCATTCTTCATTTTCTACTCCTTTTTGGGTTTTATTTGTGACAGTTTTAGTTGGTTTCAAGCGACGTTTAATCTTCCAGATACTTGCCCCCATAGCTGGCAAGGTGAAGGTCAAGGTCTGCTCATAATCCTTCCATAATCCTTCTTGGGTTTGAACCGTTTGGTTGTATTCTTTCCAGACACCACCCCATTGTTCCAATTCTGTATTCCAAACTTCTTCATAAACTCCTGCGACAGGAAGTCCGATTGTAAAGTCTTTTCGTTCAACAGGCGCCATATTAAAGACACAGACTAGCATTTCACCCTTTTTACTCTTACGTATAAAGGAAAGGACACTCTGATCTCTATTATCCGCATCGATAATTTCGATGCCATCGTAGCTGGTGTCAATTTCCCAAAGGCAACGATGCTCTTTATAGAATTGATTGAGTTGAGAAGTGAAGTACTTCATCTTAGCATTCATTGGATCTTCCAAGTTAGACCATTCTAGCTGTTCCTCAGACTTCCACTCTAAGAACTGACCATATTCGCTTCCCATGAACAAGAGTTTCTTACCTGGATGACAAATTTGATAAGTGTAGAGATTTCGCAAACCTGCAAATTGATTGTATCGATCTCCCCACATCTTGTGCATCATGCTCTTCTTACCATGTACGACTTCATCATGCGAGAATGGTAAGAGGTAGTTTTCGTTGAAAACATACATAAAGCTGAAGGTCACAAGATTAAAATCATACTTACGATAAATCGGGTCTTCCTCGTAGAAACGGAGAATATCATTCATCCAGCCCATATTCCACTTGTAGTCAAATCCTAGACCGCCCATTTCTTTCATACCAGTAATCTTTGTTGCTGATGAACTTTCTTCTGCAATCATCATCACATCTGGATGAGCTAACTTGATAACAGTGTTCAAACGTTGAAGGAAATAGTAGCCTTCGTAGTTGAGATTGCCACCGTCTTTGTTTGGAGTCCAAGGAGCATTATCATAGTCTAGGTAGAGCATATTGCTAACTGCATCCACTCGAATACCGTCTAAATGATAAAAGTCAATCCAGAATTTAATGCTAGAAATCAAGAAGGACTGAACTTCATTCTTCCCAAGGTCAAAGTTAAGAGCTCCCCAACCGTAGTTATGGGCCTTGTTGTGGTCTTGGTATTCAAAAGTTGGTGTTCCATCGTAATAAGCAAGGGCGTCATCGTTGATGGTAAAATGACCTGGAACCCAATCCACAATTACACCGATATTGTTTAAATGACATTCCTCAACAAAATCTTGGAATTCTTCTGGTCGCCCGTAAGAATGCTCCATAGCAAAGTAACCCATAAGCTGGTAGCCCCAACTTAATCCAAGTGGGTGAGCCATTAAAGGCATAAACTCAATGTGAGTATAGTTCATCTCAACAAGGTATGGAATGAGTTCTTCCTTGAGTTGTGCAAAGCTGTATGGACTACCATCTGGATTTCTCTTCCAAGATCCAGCGTGAGCTTCATAAATATTGACTGGTCTCTCAAAAAAGCCCCAGCGTTTTCTCCTAGCTAGCCAAAGACCATCTTTCCATTTTTTCTCTGGAATATCAGTCAGGATGGCTCCAGTCTCTGGGCGGGCTTCAAAACGAACCGCCAACGGATCAATTTTCATAATCTGGTGCCCATTTGCACGCATGATATGATACTTATAAATCTGCCCTTCATGAGCCAGACTTGTGAAGACTTCCCAAACACCCGATTCATTCCGTACCATAGGAATTTGGTGCTCTGTCCAGTTTGTAAAATCACCAACTAAGTGCACAGCCTGAGCGTTAGGTGCCCAAACACGGAAAGTAAAACCAATTTCTCCGTCTTTTTCCTCTTTATGTGCTCCTAGATAGTGCTGAAGATGAAAATTTTCTCCAGTAGTGAAGGTTCTCAATGCTTCTTGATTATTCATCCAATCCCCTTTCTTTTTGTAAGCGTTTTCCATAATTCTATTATACTATCTTTTAAAAGAACTTTCAAGCAGTTTACGGAATTTCTTAAAAAATATCTTGAAAATTTTAGAAAATATATCTTAACATTATATAATTTTTCATTTAATCGTTGAAAAATAAATGATTTACATATATTTTCTTAGTATAATACCAAAACATTCGTTATTTTTCAATTTTAAACTGGATTTTTTAGTAAAAATAAAAATCAGGAATGTTATTTCCTGATTTTATAAATTATTTCACATCAAAAACAATGGATTTGACATTTGTCATTGCTTCAATGCTGTATTTAATCCCTTGCACTCCTGCACCAGAACCCTTTACACCAAGGAATGGGAAATTATCTGGTCCACGTTGTGTTTTGTTATTAATATGAACAGTACCGACTTCAAGCTTTTCAGCGATTTCAAATGCCTTCTTAAAGTCGTTTGTAAAGACAGAGGATTGAAGACCGAACTCAGATTCGTTGGCAATTGCTACCGCTTCATTTGCATCAGCGACACGGATAATTGGGAGAACAGGTCCAAACGGTTCTTCCCATGCTAATTTCATATCTCTTGTGACATAATCAAAAAGTCCCGGCCAAATGAGATTGCCCTCACGTTTGATTGGACTGAGCGATTTGGCACCCTTTTCCTGAGCATCTTGAATCAATCCCCAGATGAAATCAGCTGAAGCATTGTCAATAACAGGTGTGATATCTGCATTGTCAAATGGGTCACCAATGGTTAGCTTAGCAACTTCAGCCTGGAGCAATTCAGCCATTTTATCCGCTACACTTTCCACAACCAAGACGCGCTTGATGGCAGTACAACGTTGTCCTGAATAGCTAAATGCTCCACCGACGATTTGTTTAGCTGCGTGTTCCAAGTCTGCATCTTCGAGAACAATAGCTGCATCTTTCCCACCAAGTTCAAGCATGATAGGACGCATTCCAGCTAAACGACCGATTCGCTCACCAATTGGAGTCGAGCCAGTAAAGTTGATAAAGTTAACTTCTTGGTGTTCAATAATATAGTCACCAATTTCAGAACCTCGTCCAGTTATCGTATTAAATACTCCTGCTGGAATACCCGCCTCATCAAAAGCCTTGGCTAATAACAGACCTGAGATAGATCCTTGTGTTGGCGGTTTAAACATGACGACATTCCCTGCAATCAAAGCCGGAGCAATCTTAGATCCAGAAAGGTTAACTGGATAGTTAAATGGCGCGATAGCTAACACAACTCCAACTGGCTCACGACGAACAACGGCTAGCTTGTTTTTACTTGCAGCTTCAAAACCGCCACCTTCCATTGCTTGTCCAGTGATACGGAGACCTTCTTCTGCAGCAAAACGAATCAAATCTGCTGTACGTACTACTTCTCCAATGGCTGCTTTTATCCCTTTAGCAACCTCCTTAGCAAGAATTGTACCAATTTTTTCTTTATCACGTTCCAAAATGTCTGCTGTCTTATGCAAATAGGCTGCACGCTCAACTGGTGCTAAATCACGCCATGCTGGGAGAGCTGCACGCGCAGCTTTCATAGCCTCATCTACTTCAGCTTGACTCATAGCTGGTACTGTCCCCAGCTTTTCCTGATTAATGGGGGAATAGATTGTAATTTCCTTTTCAGATGATTTCCAATTTCCATTTACTAAATTCTGATAATTTGTCAAATTCTCTTCCTCCTGAAAATGATTAAGACTTATTTTATCAAATTTTCAGAAAATTACAACCCTTTTTGTGAAAAAATTGAGATTTTTTTCACAATCTTGATCCTTCAAATTATTTGAAACTTAATTCTACTCTTCATTAAAAACCTCATAAATGACAAAAAGGATTAGATAATCTAACCCTTTTTACTACATTAATTTATGAGAGCACTTTTAAAACTGCGACACTAATGTCATCAATAACATTTTCTTGTTTTGAACGACTGTTGGTAAGGAACATTTCAAGCTTACCTGCATTTTCAAAGTAGAAGGAGGTTCCCTTAGCATTAAATACCACTAATAGATGTTCAGATCCACCGTGAATCTCGTAAACAATCCAGCCACTATTTTCAGCAGCCGTGTGAACAAAGACATGACGGTAAATTTCTTCATACGTTGGATAAGAGAAGGCACTGATTTGCGTTTTTAGGCGGATAATCTGACGAATAAACTCAATGCTGTCTTGGCGTTCGTTGATCAGATCCCAGTTGACTTGGTTAACACTGTCCGGAGCATTATAGCTATTCATAGCACGTTCTCGGTCTGCAGGAGTTAGTTCTCCATGTTCACCAGTTGGAATCAACTTAGTTCGACCAAACTCTTGCCCCAGTTCTATAAAGGCCATTCCTTGCATGAGAAGATTCATAGCTGTCGCTGTCTCAACCTTGCGCATAATCTGGTCGGAACTCTGATCAGGATGAAGGGTTGCCAACAAGTCATGAAGATTGTAATTATCATGAGCTTCAACATAGTTGAGAACCTGGTTTGGACTGAGATAAGATCCCAATTCTCGGCTACCAAGAATAGCCTTGGCGACGATTGGTTCTGTAGCAGCACCACTCACAAATCCTGATTTGATTGCCCCATAAACTTCTCCTCCTTTGATCGCATCACGCTGATTATCGTTGAAGAAACCTATATTTGGCATCTGGTGGGCGTTATCCTTCTTAGCCTTGTCATAAGGAGCAAGACCTGTTCCCATATCCCAGCCTTCTCCATAAGTGAGAATACGCGGATCGACCTCATCCAGTGCCCAACGAATTGCCTGCATAGTTTTGACATCATGAATGCCCATCAAGTCGAAACGAAAACCGTCAATATTGTATTCCTTCACCCAATAAAGGATGGAATCAATCATATACTTGCGGAACATCTCATGTTCACTTGCAGTTTCATTTCCTACTCCCGTACCGTTTTGAAAAGTTCCATCACGATTCATACGATAGAAATAATCGGGAACAGTTGTCTGGAATGGAGCGTCCACTGTTGAGAAGGTATGGTTATAAACCACGTCCATAATGACACCGATTCCTGCATCATGATAAGCCTGAATCATGGTCTTGAGGTCTCGAATAACTTGTCCGGGATCATCTGGATTGCTAGAGAAGCTCGTTTCTGGTGCGTTGTAGTTTTGAGGATCATAACCCCAGTTATAGGTTACATTTCCATCCTGATCGTATTCCTTATGGCGATCAAAGATAGGCTGAAGTTGAACATAATTACAGCCGAGCGCTTTAATATAGTCAAAGGCGGTTGCTTGACCGTATTGGTTAACCGTTCCAGTCTGAGCAGCACCCAAGAAGGTTCCGCGGAGTTCTTCAGGAACACCAGATGTAGGCGATTTTGTAAAATCACGAATATGCATTTCACAGATAACTGCTTTACATGGATTTTCCAAGCGCCAAGGAGCTTCTGTCCCATGTTTGACTTCAAATCCTTCTACTTGTCTATCTTGATGAGAAAGAATTACGGAACGTTTCCCGTCAGGGCTTGTAGCGATAGTGTAAGGATCTCGTGTCAAAGTCTGATGGTGCGGAAACTCAATCTGATACTGATAAGCTTTACCTGCAAGATTTTCATCCAGGTCTACACTCCAAACACCAATGGTATTGTACTTATGACTGTATGAATAGCTATTCCCACGCTCAAGATTAAAGGTTTTCCAAATCGGTGCATCGTTACTAGTGTTTTCATAGACAACCACCTGAACAGCTGTAGCTGTAGGAGCCCAGAGTTTAAAGCTTGTCTGATAATCGGAAAGGCTGTAACCTAGTTCTCCTTGGTATCCCCAGTGATGATCAAAGCTTGCGCAATGGATGGCTTTATCAAAGGCAAATGGATTCTGATCCTTATAATATGGACTAGCAATAGCTGGATTTTCTGAATAATACACAGTCTCGTCTCCCTCTAAAATCCATGCTTCTGTCAGCAAGGGATAGTAGTTAAAACGTACAAGATATTCTTTTAATACACCATCTATCTCGGCTTTGAAGGTGAAACTATCCACCTTCTCCTGACTGGTCACGGTGAAAGAAAACTGAAGACCAAAATAAGTGGTCTCTGAAGTTAAGGAGCTTTTGTTTTCATCTCGGTCTGTGTTAAATGAGCAAACTGTATAATCTCCATTTTTTCTATGAAAATGGAGTAGAACGGGATAATTGTACATGTTTTTTCCTAATTTCTAATTTCTATTTTAATTTTATTTGGTGCTGATGGATTCAGTTGGCATTTCATCACAATGGACAACAGATTTTAACCATGTCAAAACACATCAGGAGGGACACTTTCAGACTATCTGACACCTTGTTTTTACTATCATTACAAACTTTCCAACCAAGCTTCGTCTCGAACTTCGATACCAAGTTCTTGAGCTTTTTGGAGTTTGCTTCCTGCATCTGCTCCTGCTACGACAAGATCCGTTTTCTTGGATACACTGCCTGTTACTTTGGCACCTAGACTTTCGAGTTTACTTTTTGCTTCTGAGCGTTTGAGACGTTCCAATTTCCCCGTGAGTACAACGGTCAAACCTGACAAGGCCGCATCTGCTACTACTGTCTGTCCTTTATAGTCCAGATTGACTCCAGCTTCTTTCAGCTCATCTAAGAGAATTTTAGACCCTTCTGTAGCAAAATAAGTCTGGAGACTTTGCGCAATTACACTCCCCAAGCTTTCGATACTTGCTACTTCCTCTGGATCTGCTTGGGCTAGATTTTCAATAGAGTGGAAATGTTGGAGTAAGAGCTGACTAGCCTTACTTCCGACATGGCGAACGCCCAGACCAAACAAGAGCTTTTCAGCAGAGTTTTCCTTTGATGCTTGAATAGCCTGATACAGTTTAGAAGCAGATTTTTCCTTGACACCTTCTAAAAGGAGGAAATCGTCTTCTTTCAAACGGTAAATATCTGCCACATCCTTAACCAGATTAGCAGCAAAAAGTTTTTCAACGATAGATGGACCAAGCCCTGTTATATTCATGGCATCTCGAGAGGCAAAGTGAATCAAGCCTTCCATAATTTGGGCAGGGCAGCGAGGATTTATACAACGCAGGGCTACTTCATCTTCAAAGTGAAGCAACTGACTGTCACAACTTGGACAATTTGATGGAATATCTAGTTTTTCTTCAGAAATACGTTTAGACTCTACAACACGCAAGACAGCAGGGATGATGTCTCCAGCCTTATAGACAATAACCGTATCATCTTTGCGGATATCCTTTTCAGCGATATAATCTACATTGTGTAGGGTTGCACGGCTAACAGTTGTCCCAGCAAGCTGAACAGGTGTTAGATTGGCAGTCGGGGTCACAACACCCGTACGACCTACTGTCCAGTCAACTGAAAGGAGCTGGGCTTCTTTTTCTTCAGCAGGAAATTTGTAGGCGACTGCCCACTTGGGCGCTTTAACAGTAAAACCAAGCTCTTCTTGACCTGCTAGGTCATTGACCTTGATCACCACCCCATCAATGTCATAAGGTAAATTATCCCGTTCTTGTCCAACTTCTTGAATGAAATCCCATATCTCATCTATACTTTCAGCCAGAATTCGTTTAGGATTAACTACAAAGCCAAGCTGTTCAAGATGCTTCAAAACCTTTTCTTGGCTATCACGAGTAGAAGGGCTTGCTTCTTGATAGAGGAAAGTCGCAAGATTACGCTTGGCCACTACTGCTGTATCCAACTGACGGAGGGTTCCTGCTGCTGCATTACGGGGATTGGCAAATTCAGGCTCTCCATTTTCTTGACGTGCTTGGTTGACCTGGTCAAAAGAAGCGCGTGGCATGTAACACTCCCCACGAACGGTAATATCAAGTTCTTCTGGCAAGGTCAAAGGAATGTCCTTGACACGCTTGAGGTTTTCTGTGATATTCTCACCAATAGAACCATCTCCACGTGTCGCCCCAACGACAAAAATCCCCTTTTCATACGTAAGTGAGATAGACAAACCATCGATTTTCAGCTCACAGATATAAGTGGGATGGGCTAACTCCTTACGAACACGCGCATCAAAAGCTTCTAACTCTTCACGTGAAAAAGCATCCTGCAAACTATAAAGAGGATACTGATGACTGTATTTTTCAAAACCATCTAAAACCTTACCACCAACGCGATGGGTCGGACTGTCCGCTAAAACTTGATCTGGATAGGTAGCTTCCAATTCGACCAACTCTCGGTAGAGGCGATCATACTCGCTATCTGACACCGAGGGATTGTCACTCGTATAGTACTCGGTCGCATAGCGATTGAGCAAGGCAACTAACTCATTCATTCTTTCATTCATAAAACCATTTTACCACAAAGCAAGCCCTCCTCACAATAGAGAAGGACTGAAAAATGGTTTGTAGTGTAATATTTTCTTAAAAAGAGAAATTATAACTCTTTTTCAAAACGATTTCGCACATAAACGAGGGATAGACAAGACAGAATAATAACCCCGCTTCCAATGATCAGAAAAGAAGAGAGATGAACACTTGGCAACACCGTCATAAAGCCTTTTGCAATCGGCATAAATAGGATGGCTAAGGTAAAAATTGTGCTTAGTACCCTTCCCAAGTATTCCCCCTCAACCTTGGTTTGAACCTGAGTAAAAAAGTGAATGTTAAATATCGTCATAAACAGTTCACAAACTAAATTTCCAGAAAAGGAAAGAAAAGTTGGCAGTGGTAACCCCATCATAAAAACTCCAACTCCAGTCAAAGCCAATAGAATCAAAAGATTATAAACACCTGCCTTTATTTTGCTAGCTAGAAGAGCTCCAATAATTGAACCAATAGCGCCCATAGTCAAAATAGTTGCATAAGCTCCTTCTACCCCGTATAGTCGATTTGAAAAAGGGAGGAGAAATTCAAAAGCTGCAAAAAAAAAAATTAACACTGGAAGCTACTAGCAAAAGGAAAAAGATCTCTTGCTGGCGCCAAATATAGCGAATCCCTTCTTTCATATCAGCAAAAATATTTTTCCAACTGAAAGTCTTTTTCTCTTGTAACTGAATCTCTTTTTTGGGAAGAAAAGCTACTAATGTAAATGCGATGAAAAAACTAATGGCATCTAAAACAAGCGTCATATGGAGACTGGCAAATTGTAAAACGAGGAAAGAAAGTACAGGGGAGCTAACGCCTACAACCTGCAAAACGAGCTCTAAGCGAGCATTATAGGTCACAATCTCGTCTTTTTCTACAACCTCAGTTATAATGGCTTTATTGGCTGTACGAGAAAATGCAAAGGCAATCGCCTGAACTATATTTGCGAAGATCAGAGCAGCAATCATCAAGCTATCATTTCTGATGAAAGAAATAGCTAAACAGAGAATGCCACAAATCAAATCCGTCGTCATCAAAATTTTGCGACGCGAAAAGCGGTCTGAAATCACTCCGCCAAAGGGATTGACTAGAATTGATGTAACTAACTCAGAAATTTGGTAAATTCCAAGAACAGTCTGTCCTATCGTCCCCATCGATGCCAACCAAACACTGTTTCCATAGTCATAGAGCATATTCCCTATTTTATTAATAGCCCCACGACTAATCAACTGGATTGCATGTCGATTCACATAAAAAGCTCCTCTCAAATTTTGAAACTATTGTATCAAAACTGAAAGGAGTCTCTTTAAATTTCCCTTATTTGGGAAATTTAAGCATTTACAAATTTTTCATAATGTTCCTGATAGTAAGCCACTTGCTCTGGAAGTCCAAGCACAGCAAAAATATGCATGGCCTCCCGCATCTGACTACAACCCTCTTCTTTCAAGTCTCTCTGGTAGAGGGCGAAACCTTTGAGATAATGGAAGATATTGCGCTCATAAAGCTTGATACCATTTCCAATTAACTTCTCCACATAGCCCTCAAAATAGTCCGCATCCGCAAAGGATCGATTTTCCAAACAATGCTGGTAACAGTTAAGAGCTAAAATCAAAACAAGTTTTCGATGCCGACCAATTTCCTTGTAGTAGTCTTCCCTCTCCATCACTTCTCTGCCAATTCGAGCCACATAGTCCACATTGTAGAAAGTATAGAGATTTCCGAAAAGAATCAACTCATACATAGTCCACTCTTCTGTTTGAAAAAGATAATCTGCTACCTTTTCCAAATCACTCTGCCTCATCGTGTAACGAGCATCTCTTTGGCAAATCAGTCCTTGTAGCAGAATCCAATTCAGCTCAAAATAGAGGGGATTGGTCGAACTCTTAGCCTTTTCAAGTTGTTCTCTTTGAAGCTTTTGAAAACCTGCAATATCATTTGAGTAGTAAAGCGGAATAATCTGTGCCATCAAGGCAACATGTTCATGATTTTGAAAATCCCTAGCCTTGTCCATGAAATTTTCAATAGTCACATGAATATTATCCAAAATTTCAAAGAAACGGGAAACTGCTAAATCAGACTCACCAAGCTCAAAGCGAGATAACTGAGAGGTCGAGCAAGAATCGCCCGCTGCTTCCTTTAAAGAGTAGTTCCCACTGGTTCGAAATTCACGAAATACTTTTCCAAGATGTTCCATCTTTACACCTGCTCTGATAATTCTTCCCACTCAAGCATGGCTTCTTCCTGACGATGGCTGATTTTTTCCAGTTCAGCCTGCATCTCCATGAGTTTTTCAGCGTCATTGGTTTCCAACATTTGTTCAGAGATGGCTTGGCTTTTACTTTCTAGTTCTTCGATTTCAGATTCTAAACTTTCGATTTGTCGCATGAGTTTGCGGGCTTCTTTCTGACTTTCTTTCTGAGCCTGATAATCATTAACTGGACTTTCTTCTTTTTCTTGATTGCTAGTTGAAGCTTCCGCTGTCTGAATCGCTTCTACTTCTGCTTTCTTTTCAACATAGTAGTCGTAATCCCCAAGGTAGAGGGTTGAACCATTTTCGGACAATTCCAAAACATGAGTGGCTACACGATTGATAAAGTAACGGTCGTGACTGACGAAAAGAAGGGTCCCATCAAAGTCAATCAAGGCATTTTCTAGCACTTCCTTGCTATCAATATCCAAGTGGTTGGTCGGCTCGTCAAGAATTAAAAAGTTGTTGTTTTCCATAGAAAGTTTGGCAAGTAACAAACGAGCTTTTTCGCCACCTGACAGCATGCCAACTGATTTCTTAACATCATCTCCTGAGAAAAGGAAGGCTCCAAGTCGATTACGGATTTCAACCTCTGGTGTTAGTTTAAAATCATTCCAAAGTTCATCTAGGACACTATTGCTTGGTGTTAGCTTGCTTTGAGTCTGGTCATAGTAACCAACCTCAACATTGGCACCAAAACGCTTCTCTCCCTTGATAAAAGGGATCTGGTCCACAATAGACTTGATAAAGGTTGATTTCCCGATGCCGTTTGGTCCGACAATCGCAACAGCATTCATCTTACGAAGGTCTAGGTTGATAGGCTCTGAAAATATTTCCCCATCATAGCCAATAGCCGCATTTTCAACGGTTAAAACGACATTTCCAGACGTTTTTTCCGACTGGAAGGTCATGTTGGCTGATTTCTTGCCAGCTTCAGGCTTGTCCAAACGCTCCATTTTTTCTAGTTGTTTACGGCGAGATTGGGCACGTTTGGTCGTTGAAGCTCGGACTAGATTGCGATTGACAAAGTCTTCTAGAGCCGCGATTTCCTTCTGTTGCTTTTCATAGTTTTTTGCCTCAGTAGCTAGCTTTTGCTCCTTTAACTCAACAAAGCGAGAGTAATTACCTACATAACGATCTAAGGAATGCTTAGTCAAATCGAGTGTAACCGTCGCAACCTTATCCAAAAAGTAACGGTCGTGACTGACAATAATGAGTGCACCACTATAATTTACTAGGTAATTTTCCAACCAGGCAATGGTTTCGATATCCAAGTGGTTGGTTGGCTCGTCCAAGACCAAGAGATTTGGCTTTTCAAGGAGCATTTTAGCCAGTGCAAGACGAGTATTTTGACCACCTGAAAGCTCAGCAATTTTCATCTGCCACATAGACTCGTCAAACTTGAATCCATTCAAAATCGCTCGAATATCAGCTTCGTAAGTAAAGCCACCATCCTGGCGGAAATTCTCTGACAAACGATCATAATCCGCCATCAGTTTATCCAATTCAGCGCCAGACTTTTCACCCATCTCCAGTTCCATCTGACGAAGTTGCTTCTCAGTCCGACGTAGATCATCAAAGACATGGAGCATTTCATCGTAGATGGTATTTTCAGACTCAAAACGACTATCTTGGGCTAGATAAGACAGAGAAATATCTTTTTTCTTATTGATTTCTCCACTAGTTGGCTCCTCTTCTCCAACCAAAATCTTCAAAAGTGTGGACTTACCAGCACCATTTTTTCCAACAAGAGCAATTCGGTCTCGTTCATCTACTTGCAGGTTGATATTATCAAACAAAAGCTCGCCTGCAAAAGAACGTTCAATTTTATTAGCTTGTAAAATAATCATATAGGTAGTATAGCATGTTTCCCTAAGGGGTTCAAGACTATAGAATCCATTTCATTTCAAGCTTTTTCAGAAAGTTATGCTAACGTTTTACTAAAATGATAAATCGTGATATAATGAAAGCGATTAAAAGAATTTACAAAAAAAGGAGATCCTCTATGACTTACCAAGAAAATTATCAAAAATGGTTAGATTTTGCTGAACTTCCAGACTACTTTCGTCAGGATTTGGAAAACATGGATGAAAAAACAAAGGAAGACGCCTTCTATACCAATCTTGAATTTGGTACTGCAGGTATGCGTGGCTTAATAGGTGCTGGTACAAACCGCATCAACATCTACGTTGTCCGTCAAGCGACTGAAGGTTTAGCTCGTTTGATTGAGTCAAAAGGTGGAAACGAAAAAGAACGTGGAGTAGCAATTGCCTACGATAGCCGTCACTTCTCACCTGAGTTTGCCTTTGAATCTGCGGCAGTTCTTGCTAAACACGGTATCAAATCTTACGTATTTGAAAGCCTTCGTCCAACTCCAGAATTATCATTCGCTGTTCGTCACCTCAACTGTTTCGCAGGTATCATGATTACTGCCAGCCACAACCCTGCTCCATTTAATGGTTACAAGGTTTACGGTGAAGACGGTGGACAAATGCCTCCTCACGATGCGGATGCTTTGACAACATACATCCGTGCTATCGAAAATCCATTTGCTGTCGAAGTTGCTGATGTAGAAGCTGAAAAAGCTTCTGGTTTGATTGAAGTAATTGGTGAAGCTGTCGATGTGGAATACCTTAAAGAAGTCAAAGATGTAAACATCAACCCAGCCTTAATTGAAGAATTTGGTAAAGACATGAAGATTGTCTACACACCACTTCATGGTACTGGTGAAATGTTGGCTCGTCGTGCTCTTGCCCAAGCAGGATTTGACTCTGTTCAAGTCGTTGAAGCGCAAGCAACTGCCGACCCAGACTTCTCAACTGTAAAATCTCCAAACCCAGAAAGCCAAGCAGCTTTTGCACTTGCTGAAGAACTTGGTCGTCAAGTTGGTGCAGATGTTCTTGTCGCAACTGACCCTGACGCTGACCGTGTTGGTGTTGAAGTTCTTCAAAAAGATGGTAGCTACCTCAACCTTTCAGGTAACCAAATCGGTGCTATCATGGCTAAATACATCTTGGAAGCCCACAAAAATGCTGGAACTCTTCCTGAAAATGCAGCCCTTTGCAAATCTATCGTATCAACTGACTTGGTAACTAAGATTGCTGAAAGCTACGGCGCAACCATGTTCAACGTTTTGACTGGTTTCAAATTTATCGCTGAAAAAATTCAAGAATTTGAAGAAAAACACAACCACACTTACATGATGGGATTTGAAGAAAGCTTCGGTTACTTGATCAAACCATTCGTACGTGATAAAGATGCTATCCAAGCCGTTCTTGTCGTTGCTGAACTTGCTGCCTACTACCGTTCACGTGGTTTGACATTGGCTGACGGTATCGAGGAAATCTACAAAGAATACGGCTACTATGCTGAAAAGACCATCTCTGTTACTCTTTCAGGTGTCGATGGAGCTGAGCAAATCAAAGCGATTATGGCTAAGTTCCGTAACAATGCTCCAAAAGAATGGAACGCAACAGCTATCACTGTTGTAGAAGACTTCAAAGCACAAACTTCTACTACTGCTGATGGTATTGTAACTGCCTTAACAACTCCTCCAAGTGATGTTTTGAAATACACTCTTGCGGATGGTTCTTGGATCGCTGTTCGCCCTTCAGGTACAGAACCAAAAATCAAGTTCTACATTGCCGTTGTGGGCCAAAGCAACGAAGATTCACAAGCTAAGATTGCCAACATCGAAGCAGAAATCAATGCCTTTGTAAAATAAGCAAGATGAAAGATGAGATAAAACGATCTCATCTTTTTTTCGTATCAAATCCGAGCAATTTTAGAAACTTTGTGGCATACTAGTTTTATCAAAAAAAGAGAGGTATTCTTATGAATCAGTTTTTAGAAGATATTAAAGACCTTGAAGTGACTACAGTTGCACGTGCCCAAGAAGCACTCGATAATAAAGAAACAGCAACCTTCTTCATCGGTCGCAAAACTTGTCCTTACTGTCGTAAATTTGCTGGCACATTGGCAGGTGTCCTAGCTGAGACCAAAGCCCACATCTACTTCATCAACAGTGAAGAACCAAGCCAACTCAATGAGTTGCAAGAATTCCGTTCACGTTATGGAATCCCGACTGTTCCAGGCTTTGTCCACGTTGCAGATGGTCAAATCAATGTCCGTTGCGACTCTTCAATGTCAGCACAAGAAATCAAAGAATTTGCAGGATTGTAAAAGACAATAAAAGAAGGCACTCGCCTTCTTTTTTATATATCTGTCAGTGGTGTTGCGGTATCTGGGGAAGTATCGTAAACTTTAAAGTCTACTCCTACACCCAAATCAGCTTGTGCTAGCTGATTGACCATGGTCATATGAGCCAGTTCCTTGATATTGTTCTCTTTGGACAAATGCCCAAGGTAGATTTTCTTGGTTCGATTTCCCATTGCACGAATCATGGCCTCAGCACCGTCTTCGTTAGAGAGGTGACCAAGATCAGATAGGATTCGCTGTTTGAGTCGCCAAGCATAAGAACCTGCTCGCAAGATCTCCACATCATGGTTGGACTCGATGAGGTAACCGTCAGCATTCTCGACAATTCCTGCCATACGGTCACTAACATAACCTGTATCGGTCAGCATGACAAAGCTCTTGTCGTCTTTCATAAAGCGATAGAACTGCGGTGCGACTGCATCATGGCTAACACCAAAACTCTCGATGTCGATATCTCCAAAGGTTTTAGTTTTGCCCATCTCAAAGATATGCTTCTGCGAAGAATCCACCTTACCGAGGTACTTGCTATTTTCCATAGCTTGCCAAGTTTTTTCATTGGCATAAAGATCCATGCCATACTTTCGAGCCAATACACCAACTCCATGAATATGATCTGAATGTTCATGCGTAATCAAAATCGCATCCAAATCTTCAGGTTTGCGATTGATTTCGCTCAAAAGACTGGTGATTTTCTTACCAGACAAGCCCGCATCCACTAAGATTTTCTTTTTTGGGGTTTCCAGATAAAAGGAATTTCCACTGGAACCTGATGCCAAAATACTGTATTTAAAGCCTTTTTCACTCATTCTAGTCTTCTATTTCGTCCTCCCATATTTCTTCTTTTACGGCATCCTTATCATAAGGGAGCACTATGGTAAAGGTTGAACCCTTACCGTATTCGCTTTTTGCCCAAATAAAACCATTGTGTTGTTTGATGATTTCTTTCGCGATAGCCAGACCCAGACCAGTTCCACCTTGTGCACGACTTCTTGCACGATCCACACGATAAAAGCGGTCAAAAATCTTCGGCAAATCTTGCTTTGGAATACCTAGACCTTGGTCTTTGATAGATAAAATCATCTGGTCTTCAGTGGTTTTCATGCTGACAGTAATTTTCCCACCATCTGGTGAGTACTTGATGGCATTGTTGAGAATATTATCAATCACCTGGGTCATTTTATCGGTATCAATCTCGATCCAAACTGAATTGATTGGGTAATCTCTAACCAGCTCATATTTTTTCTCTTCATCCTGGCTCCTCATCTTATCAAAGCGATTGAGGATAAAGGTGATGAAGGCTGTAAAATTAATCAATTCCACATCCAATTGAGTGGTCGCATTATCAATACGAGAGAGATGCAAGAGATCTGTCACCATCCGCATCATACGGTTGGTTTCATCGAGCGAAACCTTGATAAAATCAGGAGCAACAGGATCATACAAGGCTCCCTCGTCCAAGGCTTCAAGATAGGACTTAACACTAGTCAAAGGTGTCCGCAACTCATGGCTGACGTTAGAAACAAAGAGTCTCCGCTCACGCTCTTCCTTCTCCTGTTCAGTCGTATCGTGCAAAACGGCAACCAAACCAGAGATGAATCCAGACTCACGACGAATGAGTGCAAAACGCACACGAAGACTAAGATATTCTCCATTAGCATTTTGGGAATCAATCATCAATTCAGGAATCTGTGTAATGAGGTCACGCAGCTCATATTCATCCTCTATCTTAAGCAATTCCAGGATGCTTTTGTTCAATGCTTCTTCTTTTACGATACCCAGCTGTTTCTTGGCCATATCGTTAATCATGGTAATTTGACCACGGCGATTGGTCGCTAGTACTCCATCTGTCATATAAGAAAGAATACTGTTAAGCCTTTTTGTTTCTTGCTCCAAATTCTCCTGCGTTAAACGAATGACCTCAGACAAGTCATTAAGATTATTGGTGATGTTGGTGATTTCAGAGCTTCCCTGCATATCCAATACTCGAGAATAATCCCCTGCAATCAAATCTTTAATCTTTTGATTAACCTGCTTTAGACGAATATTATCCCGACGATTTTCCAGTAACAACAAGGTTACCACCAAGATAAAGCCAAGTAAAATCAGGATAAAGATAAAATCACTGGTCAGAATCGTTTGTCTAATATCTTCAATCATTATTTCTCATATAGTAACCTACACCACGACGGGTTAGGATGTATTCTGGACGGCTTGGAGTGTCTTCGATTTTTTCACGCAAACGTCGGATGGTCACGTCCACTGTACGAACATCACCAAAATAATCATAGCCCCAAACAGTCTCAAGCAAGTGTTCACGAGTAATGACTTGACCAATGTGAGAGGCCAAGTGGTACAAGAGCTCAAACTCACGGTGAGTCAAATCCAGTTCCTCACCGTATTTCTTAGCCACATAAGCATCTGGAACGATTTCCAAATCGCCAATCTGTAGGGGTTGGGATTTCTTTTCATCAGTTTCTTGACTATCCACTGAAGCGAGGTCCGTACGACGGAGCAATGCCTTCACACGCGCTTGCAACTCACGGTTTGAGAAGGGCTTGGTGACATAATCATCTGCCCCAAGTTCTAAACCGATAACCTTGTCAAACTCGCTATCCTTAGCTGAGAGCATAATGATAGGCACACTGCTCGTCTTACGAATGGCTTTGGCTACTTCTAAACCATCGATTTCAGGTAGCATCAAGTCTAGGATAATAATATCTGGTTGCTCTGCCTCAAATAGCTCGATAGCTTCTCTACCGTTAAAGGCTGTTACAACCTCATAGCCTTCCTTGGTCATATTGAATTTAATAATATCTGAGATTGGTTTCTCATCATCTACAACTAATATTTTTTTCATATGTTCACCTTTTCTCTATCTATTATAACAAAAAAATGTAAAGAAGGCACAAATGACTAATATCGGCCCTCATCTTCAAGAACTGTTTTATAAGCCTGCCAAATCTTTTGTTGAGGTTTAGCAAATGGATAATCAGAAAATTCCTGAGGAGAAACCCAGCGAATTTCTCTGTCATCAAACTGTTTCGAATCTGTCACCTGACCCGCTAGGATTTGAATATGCCATTTCCGATGGCTAAAGACATGCTTGACTTGATCAAATACTTGATGGGACCAATTCACTTCTAAATCATAATCCTGCTCAAAACTTTCTTGGGGTGTTGGACCGAAAGTAACGCTTTTTTCAGCGACCTGAGCAAACAGATTCAGCTGTTCCTCTTCCTGTGAGAACTCCTCTACTTCTATCAAGGGGAAATGCCAAAAACCAGCTAGCAGTTTCTCACTTTCATTTTTCTCGAGTAGATATTGACCTCGATTATTGCGCACAACCAAAGCCTTAAGATAAATAGGAAGAGGCTTTTTCTTGGGTTCTTTAATCGGATAAGAATCCATGGTTCCATTCTGATAGGCTGCGCTAAATTCCTTAACAGGACTTTCTTCTGGTCGAGGATTAACTGGGGCCTCTATATCAGACCCTAAGTCCATCAAGGCTTGATTAAAGTCTCCTGGTCGTTCTGGATCAATCAAGATTTCCATCATAGCTTGGAAGATCTTTCGATTGCTAGGAACTCCGATATCATGATTGACCTCAAACAAGCGAGACAAAACTCGCATGACATTGCCATCAACTGCTGGCTCGGGTAAATTAAAAGCGATACTGGAAATTGCTCCCGCAGTGTAGGGACCAATCCCTTTTAAACTAGAAATTCCTTCATAGGTGTTTGGAAATTGACCACCAAAGTCAGCCATAATCTGCTGAGCCGCAACCTGCATATTACGCACTCTAGAATAATAACCTAACCCCTCCCATGCTTTCAGCAAACGCTCTTCAGGCGCATTAGCCAAACTTTCCACTGTCGGAAACCAGTTCAAGAATCGTTCATAGTAGGGAATAACTGTGTCTACTCTAGTCTGTTGGAGCATAATTTCAGAGACCCAGATATGATAAGGATTTTTACTTCTACGCCATGGTAAATCCCGTTTGTTTTCATCGTACCAGTTGAGGAGTTTCTCACGGAAAGAGGAAATCTTCTCCTCTGGCCACATGTCAACACCGTATTCTTTCAAATCTAACATATATCTAGTATAACATAGAAGCTTCTAACTGTCCTTTTCTCAGTACTAAAAAGCCCCTTCCTTTAGTAGAAGAGACTCCATTTCTTATTGATTGATTGCTTGAGCTGCTGTGATGAGCGTTAATTTGTAAACATCATCTGGGTTACATCCACGTGATAGGTCGTTGACTGGTTTATTCAATCCTTGTAGAACGGGACCGATAGCTGCGAAACCACCTAGACGTTCAGCTATTTTGTAGCCGATATTTCCTGCTTCGATACCTGGGAAGATGAAGACATTTGCTTGACCTGCTACATTGCTACCTGGAGCTTTTAGGGCTGCTGTTTCTGGGACGAAAGCTGCGTCAAATTGCAATTCCCCATCAATCTCAAGGTCTGGACGTAGATCGTGTGCTAATTTAGTTGCTTCAACCACCTTATCAACACTATCACCAAAACCAGAACCTTTTGTAGAATAGCTTAGCATAGCGATTTTGGGTTGAATCCCAAACATTTTGGCAGTAATTGCTGAGTTAATAGCAATTTCAGCCAGAGCTTCTGCATCAGGATTAATATTAAGGGCACAGTCACCAAACAAGTAACGTTCTGTACCACGCACCATAAGAAAAGCTCCTGAAGTACGAGTTACATTTGGACGCGTTTTGATAATTTGAAGAGCTGGACGAACTGTTGAAGCTGTTGAGTGAATAGCTCCTGATACCATTCCATCTACCAAGCCCATATAGACAAGCATAACACCAAAGTAGTTGACATCTTCTAGTAAGACCTGACGTGCTTCTTCTTCCGACATTTTTCCTTTACGACGTTCTACGAGTGCAACCACCATGTCTTCAAATTGAGGATAATGATGTGGATCAATCACTTCATAACCATCCATGATCCCTTCGATTTCAAGATAAATTTTAATTTTTGCAGGGTTTCCAAGCAAAACAGGAACAACTTCCGTTTCTTTTACTAAGCGTTTTGTTGCTTGAAGGATACGTGGTTCTTCCCCTTCAGGTAGAACAATACGAGCATTTTTGCCAACTAAACTGGCTTTTAGACTTTCAAAAACTTCCATGAGTTTCTCCTTTAAGATAATTAATTATACTCAAAATAGATTTTAAAGAGTATTAGTTGATAACTGAGTAATAAGATTGCTGAAATCATCCGGTAATGGGCTTTCTAGTTGTAAATCTTGCTCTAGAAAGGGATGATAAAAAGATAAATAATGGCAATGCAAGGATTGGCGCTGAATACCGTCGTCTAGGCTGCCTCCATAGAGATCGTCTCCCAACAAAGGAAAGCCGATATGAGAAAAATGCACTCGGATCTGATGAGTTCGTCCAGTATGCAGGCGAATATCAACTAGGTGAATATCTCCATAAGACGCTACAACTTTGTAAGACGTATGAGCGTATTTCCCACCTTTGGCAACCCGTCTTGTGATAATAGAATCTTCATCACGCGCAATCGGGGCGATAATCTCCCCTTCAGGCTCCAAGACACCAGCTCCTTTAACTAAAGCAAAATACCGTTTTTCGATAGACTTTCGTTGCAACTGCTTGTCTAAACGTGCATGAGCGTAGCCGTGTTTGGCAAAGAGCATCAAACCAGATGTATCTCTATCAAGCCTAGTCACGATGTGAACTTGCTGGTTTTCATAGTTTTGCTTGACATAGTAGCCCTTGATAAAATTGGCAATGGTATTGGAATGATTGACACTGGGGATGGAAGCTACTCCATAAGGCTTATTCAAAACCAGAAAATGGTCATCCTCATAGAGAATATCCAGTGGTCGATCAATAGCTTCAAGGCTCTCAAACCCTTCCTCTGCAGGGATATCAATAGTTACCCTGTCTCCAATATCTAAGAGATAAGTCGCATTTTGAGGTTGGCCATTGACCAGTATAGCCCCGCCTCGAAACTTAATCTTAGCCAAAAGTCCCTTAGAAACCTCGTGTTTCTTGAGAAAAGTTTTGACTTTGACATGTTCATCTGCTATAAATTCAAACCTCATTCGTCCACCTCGCCGATGAAGGCATCTTTGACACGATTCCAGAAACTAGTGTGACTTGGAGTCGCTACGAAGTGAATCTTGTGATGGTCGATTTGATACTCAATCCGTTCGATATTACGGAAGGAATAGACGCTGTTATCGACTGATATCGTGTGGTAATCATTGCGTGTCGGCAAGAGTTCAATCTTATCTTTTTTGGGAATAATGATCGATGATCCCAAAGTGCGATAGACTCGGTTGTTAAGACTCGCTATCTCAGTCAACTGCAAGGCTTCAATGGTAGGATGCAAGACAGCTCCACCCAAGGACTTGTTATAGGCAGTGCTTCCAGTTGGCGTTGAAACAGTTACTCCATCTCCTCGAAATCGCTCAAATGGAACATGATTAATGATGATATCCGCAACCATGGTGCGATCAGACCTGCGGATGCTGGCTTCGTTTAATGCACGGAAGGTCTTAACTTCTCCGTTTTCAAGTGTCACCTTGACATTCAAAACAGGATAGGAAACCTTGGCACCAGTATCCAGTTGGAGATTGGTAACCAACTGGTCCAACTCAAAGTCACGATAATCCGTATAAAATCCTAAATGTCCTGTATGTACGCCAATAAATCGAACTTTATCTAACTGATTCTCGTACTTGTGAAATGCAGACAAAAGCATCCCATCCCCACCAATTGATATGACGATGTCAGGATTGGTGTCGTTGAGTATAAAATGATGTTTTTTCAACTGGTCTTTCAGCTCATACAAAACCTTTTGACTCTGCGGTTTTCTATTTGCAATCAGATCAATTCGTTTACCTGTATTCTTCATCTGTATCGTCACTATTTCCTACACCGTCGTTTAGTTTTCTACTCAAAGGATCAAAGAGAGCCTGCGCTTCCTGGATGTCATCTCGAATCTTACCCATTTCTTCATCTAGTTGATAAGCAATTTTGGCCGTGATTTCTAGTCTTTTTTTGATTTCTTCTGGAAAATCTCCCTGATACTTATAATTGAGCGAATGCTCAATGGTAGCCCAAAAGTTCATAGCCAAGGTCCGGATTTGAATCTCGGCCAGAATCGTCTTAACACCACTGATGGTGTCAACTGTATACTCTACCACCACATGATAGGAGCGATAGCCCGAAGCCTTACGATGGGCGATATAATCCCGTTCCTGAACGACTCTCATATCATGGCGTTTGCGTAAAATCGCAACAACTTCCTGAACATCATCGACGAACTGCACCATGACCCGCAAACCCGCGATATCCTGCAAGTCATGTTCCAAAGTATCGTAGCCAATCCCTCTGCGATTCATTTTTTCCTTAATACTTTCAATCGGCTTCACCCGTCCAGTAACAAACTCAATCGGAGAGTGCTTGTTTTGCTTACGATATTGTTTTCGAATTCCACGAAGCTTAATCTTCAATTCACCAACAGCTTGAATGTAAGGATCTAAAAATTCTTCCCATTCTATGGTCATATTTTCTCCCTTTTGGTATGTGATTGTGTTGTTGAAAATTTTTGATTTTTTCACTACAATCATATACAATAAATACATTGTCCATTATACCATAAATCGCTTTCAAAGATAGAAAAAAGGTTAGAAAAATGAAACATTTAGAAATTGAACTGAAAACACTACTGAAAAAAGAGGATTACGATCATTTAAAAGAACAGTTTTCTCATATCCAACCCGTCCTACAGAAAAACTACTACATTGATACACCTGATTTCCAGTTGCGTGAAAAAAAGGTTGCCATGCGCATGCGCACCTTTTCAGATTGGGCGGAGTTGACCTTGAAGGTGCCACAAACTGTAGGAAATATGGAATACAACCAGAAACTGAATCTTCCAGAGGCTGAATCATACCTGGAAAAACAAAAACTTCCTCAAGGGGTCGTTCTAGAGGAACTTGCTAAGATTGGTATTCTAAGCCAAGACTGGTTTGTTCTGGGCTGTCTTGCAACTATTCGTTACGAAATGGAAACGTCGATTGGTCTAATGGCACTAGATGAAAGTCACTACTTTGATCATACAGACTATGAACTTGAGCTTGAAGTCACCGACCATGAAAAAGGGAAAGCCGATTTTCAGAAATTCTTAGAAGAAAATCAGATCACTTATCAGAAAACTCCTTCAAAATTAATTCGTTTTATTAAAAGCATGAAAAAATGCTGAAATAATCTCCATTTTCTGGTAAAATAATGGAGATAAAATATTTAGAGTTTACAGAGGACGGTCTATAATGTCAGATAGAAACAACATGAAACTTTTTGCACTTAATTCCAATCATGAAATTGCACAAAAAATCGCAGAAACGGTTGGTGTACCTCTCGGAAAATTATCTTCACGCCAATTTTCTGATGGAGAAATCCAAGTCAACATTGAAGAGAGTGTCCGTGGTTACGATGTCTACATCATCCAATCAACCAGCTACCCCGTTAGCAACCACTTGATGGAGTTGTTAATCATGGTCGATGCTTGTGTACGTGCAAGTGCTCATAGTATCAACGTTGTCCTTCCTTACTTTGGTTATGCTCGTCAGGATCGTATCGCTTCTTCTCGCGAACCCCTCACTGCAAAACTAGTTGCCAATATGCTTGTCAAGGCTGGTGTAAGTCGTGTTCTAACGCTTGACCTCCACGCTGTTCAGGTTCAAGGTTTCTTTGACATTCCAGTAGATAACCTCTATACAATTCCTCTCTTTGCTAAACACTACAGCGATAAAGGGTTGCTGGGATCAGATGTCGTTGTTGTAAGTCCAAAAAACTCTGGTGTCAAACGTGCCCGTAGCTTAGCTGAATATTTAGATGCACCAATCGCAATCATCGACTATGCTCAAGACGATTCAGAGCGTAGCCAAGGCTATATCATCGGTGATGTTGATGGCAAGAAGGCCATCTTGATTGACGATATCCTAAATACTGGACGTACTTTCTCAGAAGCAGCAAAAATCGTCGAGCGTGAAGGTGCAACTGAAATCTATGCGGTATCCAGTCATGGTCTCTTTGTAGAAGGCGCTGCTGACCTTCTTGATGCTACTAACATCAAAGAAATCCTTGTGACAGACTCTGTAGCAACCAAAGAAAGAACTCCGAAAAATGTGTGCTACATTACCGCTAGCGAATTGATCGGTGATGCAATCGTCCGTATCCACGAAAGAAAACCAGTTAGCCCACTCTTTGCATATAATAAAAAGGAATAAGGTGATTCTTTGATTTATTTGGACAATGCTGCCACTACTCCTATGTCAGCGACAGCCATAACAGCAATGACCAAGGTCATGCAAGAAACCCATGGGAATCCTTCAAGTATTCACAGTCATGGTCGCCATGCTGGTAAACTACTCCGTGAAGCCCGTCAGGAGTTAGCTCACTTACTAGGAACCAAGCCACAACGAATCTTTTTCACATCTGGAGGGACAGAAAGTAACAATACAGCTATTATCGGCTATTGTCTCCGCCATCAAGAAAGAGGAAAACACATCATCACGACAGCTATTGAACACCATTCTGTCCTTGAAACCATTGATTATCTGGTTCAACATTTTGGCTTTGAAGTGACCATCATCCAACCGGTAAATCAAGAAATCACTGCGCAGCAGGTTCAAGAGGCTTTACGTGACGATACCATCCTAGTTTCAACTATGTATGCCAATAATGAAACGGGTAGTCTCTTACCTATCGCTGAGATTGGACATATTTTACAAGAGCATCCTGCTGCTTATCATGTTGATGCTGTTCAAGCTATCGGGAAAATTCCTATCCATCCCGAGGAATTAGGAATTGATTTCCTCAGCGCTTCTGCCCACAAATTCCATGGACCCAAAGGAGTCGGATTTCTTTACGCTTCTTCCGCGGACTTTGATTCCTACCTCCACGGTGGGGACCAAGAACAAAAGAAACGGGCTGGAACAGAAAACCTTGCTGCCATTGTAGGGATGGTTGCTGCCCTCAAAGAAGACTTGGAGCATCAGGCTGAGCATTACCAAAAACTAAGTGCACTCAAATCGACTTTTTTAGAAGAAATTGCAGGTCTCGACTACTACCTCAATGAAAGTCAACACCAACTCCCTTATGTTTTCAACATTGGCTTTCCTGGTCAAAAAAATGATTTGCTCTTGCTACGGTTAGACCTTGAAGGAATCTCAATTTCTACTGGTTCTGCTTGTACTGCTGGTGTTGTGCAAACTAGCCATGTCCTAGAGGCCCTTTATGGAGCGAATTCCCATCGCTTAAAAGAATCTGTCCGTATCAGTCTGTCTCCTCTTAATACTGAGGAGGAACTGAAACAACTGGCACAAACCTTAAAAAATATTATTGGAGATTAATCTAATGGCATTTGAAAAAACCATTAAACTACAAAACTGCCGCTACAACTATACACTTAGTCCATCTGTCAAAAAATTCACACTAAAAGACAATACTTTCTTTGAAACAAAAGTCGGAAACTACGAACTGACTCGTCTACTTGAAAAAGTTCCCAACAGCGGTGAAGGTTTCCAACTAAAAATTATCATTAACAAGGAACTTACTGGAGCCAAGCTTAACATCACTGACAAATCTGGTCTTCGTTTGGTGAATATCTTTAAATCTGAAGAACACCATATCCACCAAGAGAAATTCTACTTCCTCATGGACAGTCTTGTAGAACGCGGAATCTTCACAAAAGAAGAGAGATGATTGGCTATGTTTCATTTGACTTATAAAGATAGCTATCAAGTAGAACGTACACTTGAATTTGCCGATTACGAAGAGCTTATGCTATCACTATCAGGCTGTGTTACCCTGCCCGACACTCTCCTAATCAGCTCCTTAACACTGAATGATAAAGTGATTTATCAAGGATTAGTTGGCGATCTCTACCGTTTTCTATCACAAACTAATTTTTCAGATTAAAACTAAGAATTCTCTTAGTTTTTTCTTGTTTTTGTTGATTTTTTCACAATGTTTCTATAAAATAGAAGAATAGAAAGGTTGTGATTTTGTGAAAGATAAACAGTCTGCTATTCCAAAAGCAACAGCAAAAAGACTCTCTCTTTACTATCGAATTTTCAAGAGATTTCATGCAGAAAAAATTGAACGTGCCAACTCTAAGCAAATTGCAGAGGCTATCGGTATCGATTCTGCGACCGTTCGGCGAGATTTTTCCTATTTTGGTGAACTAGGTCGTCGTGGATTTGGTTATGATGTCAAAAAATTGATGAATTTTTTTGCTGATCTCCTAAATGATAACTCAATTACAAATGTTATGCTGGTTGGGATTGGAAATATGGGGCATGCCCTTCTCCACTACCGCTTCCATGAGCGCAACAAGATGAAGATTATCATGGCCTTTGACCTAGATGACCATCCAGAAGTTGGCACCCAGACACCTGACGGGATTCCAATCTATGGCATCTCTCAGATTAAAGAAAAGATCAAAGAAGCAGATGTCAAAACTGCTATCCTAACTGTTCCAAGTGTTAAATCACAAGAAGTTGCCAATCTTTTGGTCGATGCAGGTATAAAAGGTATTCTCAGTTTTTCGCCCGTCCACCTTCACCTTCCAAAAGATGTGGTCGTTCAGTATGTTGATTTGACAAGCGAACTCCAAACTCTCCTCTATTTTATGCGTAAAGAGGATTAGAAAGCGAAAGCATTTATGAAAAAACCAGTTATTGGGATTACAGGAAATGAAAAAGCTCATCCAGATGATGATGTCATGATGAGCTATGCAGCAAAAGGCTTTGTTGAAGGAGTCAAGGACGCTGGCGGAATTCCAATCATCCTACCGATTGGTGATCAAGAAATGGCAAGCCATTACGTCGCTATGATTGACAAACTCATCCTAACAGGTGGGCAAAATGTTGATCCAAAATTCTATGGTGAACCTAAAACCATTGACAGCGATGACTACCATCTTCAAAGAGATGAATTTGAATTAGCCCTTATCAGAGAAGCCATCAAACAGAAGAAACCAATTTTCTCTGTTTGTCGGGGTACTCAGCTTTTCAATGTCGCCATGGGCGGCTCGCTTCACCAAGATATTGAGGATCATTGGCAGGACTGTTCAGCCGAATACACGACCCAACGCCTCGTAACGGAGCCTGATACAATTCTCCGAGAAATCTATGGAGAAATCTCTCATATCAACTCCTTCCACCACCAGAGCATAAAAGATCTAGCTTCAAATCTTAAGGTTGTAGCACATGATCCTAAAGATGGAATCATTGAGGCTGTAATAACTACGGACGGCTTTCCTTATCTTGGTGTTCAATGGCATCCTGAATTTCTATTTGAAAATCGTCCCAAGGATAAAACACTATTTGACTATGTCGTTAACGAACTCTAAATCAGATCCGTCTTTTCACGGTAACTAAAGTAATCAGAATGAGAGACAATCAGGTGGTCCAAGAAAACTATTCCCATCAGTTCACAGGCTTCCTTGACTAGCTTAGTGACATGGTCGTCATTTCGACTAGGAGATACAGCACCAGATGGATGATTGTGAACGAGAATCACCGAGGTTGCCATATGCTTCAAAGCATAGTGAAGGATTTCTCTCGGTTCAGCAATACTGCGTGTCGCAGATCCGATAAAGATGGTCTGCTGATGAATGATTTGATTTTGAGTATTGAGATAGAGCGCCACTAGGTGCTCTTGTTTCTTGTCGCCAAGTTCCTGTTGCATTTTCTTGGCTAGCTTTTGACTACTGAGAATACTTTCCATCTCAAGAGTTTCATGTTTGTGAATACGATGTCCCAGTTCAATCACCGCTTGTAATTCAATGGCTTTAATCCGTCCAATGCCTGACAGACTCTGCAATTCCTGCAGGGTCATTTTTTTTAAATCAGTTAGACCGTTGAGACTATTCAAGACTTTCTGAGCGATTTCAAAAACATTAGCTTGACGCGTTCCGGTTCTGAGCAGAATCGCTAACAATTCTTGATTGCTCAGGGCTTCTACTCCTTCTCTAACCAATCTTTCTCTCGGCAAGAGTGAATCTTCTTGGAATGAAATACTGTACATAAAAATCCTCCTCACTTTATTATTCGTGAGAAGGATGGAAAATTAGATTTTTTTCTCAATTGGGGCTACACTGGCTAGAAGTTTTTTCAGACCCACTTCTGGGAAATTGATTTTTAGTTCCTGAGTATCACCACTACCTGAAACTTCAAGGACCGTTCCCTCTCCCCACTTCTTGTGGAGAGCAATATCCCCAATAGACCAGTTGGTATCGCTTGAATCTTTTTTAGTTCTGGATGTAAACTGTCCAAACGGAAGACCACTTGACTGGATAGAGCTTGGTGCGGCATTTCGTTTCCGTTCTTGAAGGGCCTGAGCTAAGCTCATACCTTGACCGAAAGCAATCCCACCACTGCTATAAGAGGCTTTAAAGCTAGTATTCGCTGGACGGGCCAAACCTTGATACTCAAGCAAGTCCGAACTGATTTCATTGATAAAACGAGTTGGACGATTGTAGTTGGTACGCCCAAAAAGCAAGCGTGAGTTGGCATTAGTCAGATAGAGGATTTTCTCCGCGCGCGTGATACCTACATAGGCCAAACGGCGTTCCTCTTCCAGTTCATCCGGATCTTCTGCTGCACGACTAAGTGGAAAGACATTTTCCTCCATCCCAATGATAAAGACAACTGGGAACTCAAGTCCCTTAGCTGCGTGCAAGGTCATCAAGGTTACTTCTGATGTCTCCTGACTGCCCGAATCCGTGTCTGCAATCAAAGCCAAGTCATTTAAGAAACGACTGAGTTTATCTAAACCTGTTTCTTCTTCCTGACTATCAGGATTGTCGTCAAAATTCTTAGTAACAGATAGGAACTCTTCGATATTCTCAACCCGCGCCTTGCTCTCCAAGGTTGCCTGAGCATTAAGAATATCGACATAACCAGTTTTTTCTAGAACAGCCTCCACCAGCTCGGTGATAGTTAATTGATCCAATTGCTCCCGCAAATCCAGAATCATATTGGCAAAATCCCAGATAGACTGGGCTGCCTTCCCTTTGATTCCTGATAACATGATATTGGCTGAAGCGTCTAGCATAGACATGTTTTGAATATTCGCAAAGTCACGGATTTTCTCAACCGTTCCTGGGCCAATTCCACGTTTTGGTTCGTTGATAATACGCTCAAAACTGATATTATCACTCAGATTCGCAATGAGATTAAGGTAGGCGATAATATCACGGATTTCCTTACGGCTGTAGAACTTGGTTCCGCCGACCATAGTGTAAGGAATATTGGACTTGAGCAGGGCTTCCTCAATAGTACGGGATTGCGCATTAGTCCGATAAAGAACTGCAAAATCCTTGTGGAGGAAGTTTTGAGTGCGACCAAGTTCATCGATGGTTTTGGCTACAAAAACAGCCTCATCCTGTTCGTCATTTGCACGATAGTAAATAATCTGCTCCCCATCGGCATTCTGAGTCCAGAGATTCTTAGGACGACGGTTTTTATTGTTTTTGATGACGTCGTTGGCCGCTTGAAGAATGGTTTTGGTTGAACGATAATTTTCTTCTAGCAAAACCACCTTGGCTTGAGGATAATCTTTCTCGAAATCCAATATATTCTCCATATCAGCCCCACGCCAACCATAGATAGACTGGTCCGCATCTCCAACCACGCAGATATTTTTAAAGCGCGAAGCTAAGAGTTTGACCAGTTGGTACTGGGCATGGTTGGTATCTTGGTACTCATCAACATGGATGTATTGGAACTTCTGCTGATAGTAGGTTAAGACGTCAGGGTTCTGATCAAAGAGACGCAGGGTCAGCATAATCAAATCATCAAAGTCAACCGATTCTGACTGACGAAGTTCTTTTTGATAGGCTGTGTAACACTGGGCCACGATTTGCGTGTACATATCGCCAGCTTGAGCAGCATAAGCCACATCATCAATTAGGTCATTCTTAGCATTGGAAATAGTCCCCAAAATGGTCCGTTCATTCCATTTTTTCGGATCCAAGTTTAATTGCTTGAGAATGCGCTTCATAAGAGTTCGCTGTTCTCCTGGATCTACAATAGTGAAATTACGATTGTAGCCAATATGATCCGCATCACGACGCAAAATACGAACACACATGGAGTGAAAGGTCGCAATCAAACAGTCTTGGGTTGCTGGGTTGAGCACATAGGCACGCTCCTTCATCTCACGCGCAGCCTTATTGGTAAAGGTAATGGCCAAGATATTCCAAGGATTGACCATTTTTTCATCAATCAAGTAGGCGATTCTGTGAGTCAAAACACGAGTCTTCCCAGAACCAGCCCCCGCCATAATCAATAAGGGACCTTCGGTCGTTTGCACCGCCTCAGCTTGACGGTCATTCATTCCATTCAATAATGCGTTCATTTTCTCTTCCTTACTCTTGAAGTCAATGTTTCTATTATATCAGAAATCAGGGAAAATATCTTTACCTAGACTGGTTGCTTGTAGAAGAAAACTCTCTCATCAGCTGAAGATAACTCCTCATATCTAGATAAGAAAAAGAGCTTGGATAGCATTTCCAAACTCTTTAAATATCATCTAAATATTAGAACAATCCTAGAACGGTTCCATCACTTTCAACATCCATATTGAGAGCGGCTGGACGTTTTGGAAGACCTGGCATGGTCATAACATCACCAGTAAGGGCAACGATAAAACCTGCACCCAATTTTGGTACCAATTCACGAATGGTAATTTCAAAGTTCTCTGGAGCTCCAAGTGCATTTGGATTGTCAGAGAAACTGTACTGAGTTTTAGCCATACAGATTGGCAATTTGTCCCATCCATTTTGAACGATTTGAGCAATTTGCGTTTGAGCTTTCTTCTCAAAGTTCACTTTGCTACCACGATAGATTTCAGTGACAATTTTTTCAATCTTTTCTTGGACAGAAAGGTCATTGTCATAAAGACGAGTGTAGTTGGCTGGATTTTCAGCAATAGTCTTAACAACCGTTTCGGCAAGCGCTACGCCACCTTCTGCACCATCAGCCCAGACACTAGCCAACTCAACTGGAACATCGATTGAGGCACAGAGATCTTTCAAGGCTGCGATTTCAGCTTCTGTATCAGAGACAAATTCATTAATTGCAACAACTGCTGGAATACCGAACTTACGGATGTTCTCAACGTGGCGTTTCAAGTTAGCAAAACCTGCACGCACTGCTTCTACATTTTCCTCTGTCAAAGCATCCTTAGCTACACCACCATTCATCTTAAGGGCACGAAGGGTTGCGACGATGACAACTGCATCTGGAGATGTTGGCAAGTTTGGTGTCTTAATGTCAAGGAATTTCTCAGCACCAAGGTCCGCACCAAAACCAGCTTCAGTAACAGTATAATCAGCCAAGCGAAGGGCTGTGCTTGTTGCCAAAACAGAGTTACATCCATGAGCGATATTGGCAAATGGACCACCGTGTACAAAGGCAGGTGTACCGTAAATTGTCTGAACCAAGTTCGGTTTGATAGCATCTTTCAAAATCAATGCTAATGCTCCCTCAACCTGTAAATCACCAACAGTAACTGGTGTACGGTCATAGCGATAGCCAATAACGATGCTAGCCAAGCGCTTTTTCAAATCTTCAATATCAGTTGCCAAGCAAAGAATGGCCATGATTTCTGAAGCAACGGTAATATCGAAACCATCCTCGCGAGGAATACCATTTAGAGGGCCACCAAGTCCAACGGTAACATGGCGAAGGGCGCGGTCATTCAAGTCCACCACACGTTTCCAGAGGATACGACGTTGGTCAATTCCAAGCTCATTCCCTTGGTGTAAGTGGTTATCAATCAAGGCAGAAAGGGCATTATTAGCAGTTGTAATGGCATGCATATCCCCGGTAAAGTGAAGGTTGATATCTTCCATTGGCAACACTTGGGCATAACCACCACCGGCTGCACCACCCTTAATCCCCATTACTGGGCCAAGAGACGGTTCGCGAATAGCAATCATGGTTTTCTTACCAATCTTGTTCAAGGCGTCTGCCAGACCGATGGTAATGGTTGACTTCCCTTCACCAGCAGGTGTTGGGTTGATGGCAGTAACCAAGATCAATTTACCAACTGGATTGCTCTCAACTGCACGAATTTTATCAAAGCTGAGCTTAGCTTTGTACTTTCCGTACAGCTCCAAATCGTCGTAAGAAATGCCAAGCTTATCCACAACATCAACGATCGGCTTCAACTCAATACTCTGTGCGATTTCAATATCTGTTTTCATTCAAAACTCCTCTAACCTCTAATGTGATAATTCATTATAACACAAAAAAAGACTTTTAACACCTTTAAACTCTCAAAACGTTCGTAAATATCCTGAATTTCAAGATTTTTAGAGTCCTTTCAAAAATTTTATATGCTTTTATAGTTTTAGACTATAGTATTCCTTCGTTTTATCAAAAATTTATCGCTTTCATTTTACTTAACGTTTATTTTTGTGTACAATAGTCCTATGAAAATTTTAGTCACGTCGGGCGGTACCAGTGAAGCTATCGATAGTGTCCGCTCTATTACTAACCATTCTACAGGTCGCTTGGGAAAAATCATCACAGAAACCTTGCTTGCTTCTGGTCATGAGGTTTGTTTGATAACAACTAACAGAGCTCTTAAGCCAGAACCTCATCCCCATTTAACCATTCGAGAAATCAAAAATACTCATGATCTTCTTTTAGAGATGAAAGAGCGAGTTTCGAATTATCAGGTCCTGATTCATTCTATGGCAGTTTCTGACTACACTCCTGTTTATATGACAGGGCTGGCAGAAGTTGAGGCGAGTTCTAATCTGGAAGAATTTTTAAACAAGCATAATCATCAAGCTAAGATCTCTTCCAATGATGAGGTGCAGATTTTATTCCTGAAAAAAACACCCAAAATCATCTCTCTAGTCAAGGAATGGAATCCTGCTATTCATCTAATTGGCTTTAAACTGCTGGTTGATGTCTCTGAGGATTATCTCATAGAAATTGCTAGACAGAGTCTTATCAAGAACCAAGCAGACTTGATTATCGCAAATGACCTCACTCAAATTTCAGCAAATCAGCACCGAGCTATCTTTGTTGAGAGAGAGCAACTCCAAACCGTTCAAACCAAAGAGGAAATTGCAAGCCTCCTCCTTGAAAAAATTCAAGCATACGATTCATAGAAAGGAAAGCCATGGCAAATATTCTGATCGCAGTGACAGGTTCCATTGCCTCCTATAAATCAGCTGATCTCGTCAGTTCTTTAAAAAAACAAGGCCATGATATCACTGTCCTAATGACTGAGGCAGCGAGAGAGTTTATCCAGCCTTTGACACTACAGGTACTCTCACAGAATCCAGTTCATCTTGATGTCATGCAGGAACCCTATCCTGATCAAGTCAATCATATCGAAAGAGGCAAAGAAACCGACCTTTTTATCGTCGTCCCTGCTACCGCTAATACCATTGCCAAACTTGCGCATGGTTTTGCGGATAACATGGTTACGAGTACAGCTCTTGCCCTGCCAGACCACGTGAAAAAGTTAGTCGCACCAGCCATGAACACAAAAATGTATGACCATCCGGCAACTCAGGCTAATCTAAAAACATTAGAGACCTATGGTTATCAGATTATCTCTCCAAAGGAATCTCTACTAGCCTGTGGCGATTACGGAAAAGGCGCCCTAGCTGACCTGAATACTATTTTAGAAAGAATAAAGGAAACCCTCGATGAACAAACGCTCTAACATTGCTCCGATTGCTATCTTTTTTGCGACCATGTTGGTCATTCACTTTTTAAGTTCAATCCTGTTTAATCTTTTCCCATTTCCAATCAAACCAACCATCGTTCATATTCCGGTAATCATTGCAAGTATTATTTACGGCCCACGAGTTGGTGTTACACTTGGTTTCTTGATGGGGCTACTTAGCTTGACGGTTAACACGATTACCATCCTTCCAACCAGCTATCTATTCTCACCTTTTGTACCAAACGGAAACATCTATTCTGCGATTATCGCTATTGTCCCTCGCATTTTGATTGGTCTGACACCTTATTTAGTTTATAAATTATTGAAAAACAGAACAGGCCTCATCATTGCCGGAGCTCTCGGTTCCCTTACCAACACCGTCTTTGTCCTTGGGGGAATCTTCTTCCTTTTCGGAAATGTCTTCAATGGCAATATCCAAAAACTCCTGGCAACGGTTATCTCTACAAACTCAATTGCTGAACTCCTCATCTCAGCCATCCTAACTGTAGCAATTGTCCCACGTCTCGAAACCTTGAAGAAATAAAAAAACAACTCCACTTTCGTCCTGAAGGTGGAGTTTTAGTTTTCACAAGTAAAGGCTCATCTTCTACTCATAAAAAGTTATTTACCAAGGAGTCATTAGTTCAAAATTTTGAAAATATATGAAAATTTTTTGAATTTACCACCTATACTTTTGAAAATTTCCAATAAAATCAAAATAAATTCTTGACATGTCTATCTATTTATTGTACTATACTTGTGTATATACAGTTAAATGGAGGTTCTTATGGATATACGGAAAAAAACGCAGTTTATGACCATGACTGCCCTACTCACAGCAATCGCGATTTTGATTCCAATCATTATGCCTTTTAAAATCGTCATCCCACCTGCTTCTTACACCTTGGGAAGCCATATCGCCATCTTTATCGCCATGTTCCTATCACCTTTGATGGCTGGTTTTGTGATCATCGCTTCTAGTCTCGGCTTCCTGATGGCAGGCTACCCTATGGTTATCGTCCTGCGCGCCTTTTCTCACATCGTTTTTGGTATTTTGGGAGCATTTTACTTAAAAAAATTCCCTGAAACCTTGGATAAACCAAAGGCATCTTGGATTTTTAACTTTGTTTTGGGTATTGTTCATGCTATCGCTGAAGTAGTGGCTTGTATCATCTTCTATGCCACTTCAGGGACAAACGTTGAAAATATGTTTTATGTTCTCTTTGTCCTAGTTGGTTTTGGCACAATTGTCCATAGTATGATAGACTATACATTGGCACTAGCTGTCTATAAAGTGCTTCGAAAACGTCGCTAAAAGGAAAAACTATGACAAAGGATCGCAAACAAGCTCTTCTCAAACTTTTAAAAGAGTCACCAAAAGCTCTCAATGGTCAAACCTTGGCTGAACACTTTCATATCACACGCCAAATCATCGTCCAAGACATTGCCATCTTGCGAGCCGATGGCGCTCCTATCTTGTCAACCAATCGTGGTTATATCTACAAAGAAAATGATGCCAGCCCCTACGTTCACAAACTCTTTAAAGTGAAACATGAACTGGAAGAAATTGGTCAGGAACTTTTGGCTATAGTAGATAATGGCGGACGCGTTCAAAATATCTTAATTGATCATCCCGTTTATGGTGAAATTGAAACTCTGCTCAAACTCACCTGCCGTCGAGATGTCCAGCACTTTCTGGAACAAGTTGAAAATTCTGACTTTAGACCACTTTCTGAATTGACAGACGGCATCCATTATCACCTTGTTGAAGCCGAGACACAACAAGACCTCCACTATATCGAGGAGGCCTTGGATCAGCTCGGTTATTTGGTAAAGGATTAGAAAATTTTCTTTTCCCAATCGTCTTCTGTACGGCGAGGGTAGAAAAATTCAGACTTGTCAGGTGCTTCCATCATCTCCATCAAGGGTAGCATATCATAGGCCAGATCCAAGTTTGGAATCTGGTCTTTTTGCACCCAAGATACTTCTCCTTCTTCTGAGGATTGGAGATTTCCAGTAAACTCTGTCGCCTTATAACAAACGACGATGTAGCGCTCACCTGTATCTAGTGGCCAATTTTTAATGCCGACAAGTTGAGGATTTTGGATAGTCAATCCTGTTTCTTCATAGATTTCACGAATGACAGACTCTGCGAAAGACTCGCCATTCTCAACATGTCCTCCTGGAAAGGCATAGCCAGACCAGCGATTGTTTTCAGGAGAGCGATATTGCATGACTACTCGCTGATTTTTAAGGTCTTCAATCAGACAAATGTTTGTTAAAATCGTTAATTGGGAGCGGGACATAAATTTACTCACTTTCTAAGTTGTTATATAACTTTTTTAGACTTAATGTCAGATTTCATGATGAAGGGATTAATCAGCTCATGATAATAGTATACATCATGAAGCAAATATCCTTTTGTTATGACAATTTCTTGTTCCCTAACTTCATAATCAATAGTGATTGGAACAGGAGGATTTGGAATAAAAGCGAAGACGACAATTACAAATAACCAAATATAAAAACTACAAATCGCACTGCGCACTCCTTCAAGGAAGCGATATTTCCCCTTTAAAAAGTAAATAAAAATATGCGAAATAGAGAGAATAATTGGAACAAAAATCCCTGTATTCCACGCTATGGGAATAAATTTCAGTCCAAATATCCCAAATAGAAGATCAAGAATTGCAAAGGACCTCAAAAAGCGAATAAATAGAGTAAAAATTAGAAGAAAGAGCCAAATATTCCAAATAATCGGAGTAAATGATAAACCAAATGACCATAATATGAAATGAGCGATAACAAATGCTATCAGTAAGGAATATAGGACGATATAAATAAGCTTGTTAAAAGTACTCGAATTTTTCACTATTTATTTCTCCTTTAAATTCAAACTACTAACTAATGACTAATATCTATCACTTTTAAATTATCTCGTCTATTATTTTAACACAAATTATTACATATAAAATTTTTAGTTAAAATTACTTCCATAATAGAGCATCTTATGGTTTTGAACCTTTAAAGAAACACTACTACCTGAACGATATCCTTTAGCACCATAGTAGTAAGAAACCTCATAAAAGGCATCTGGCAACTCGGCATTATCTATCCCATTTGAAATAAATCCTGTCAGTCCGCCTTCACTATCAAAATAATCTTTCTCACCCTCTTCTAAAACAGTATCGCGATAGATGATGTATCCTTTAATCATTCCTTTTTCCAGAAATTCATCAATAGGGAGATCATATAAACCTTGAAAAGCTTTCCCTTCCTTACGGTTCTTTTCAATGAGAGCATAATAGTCTTGGATATTTTCAGATTCAGTATCGACACTCCAGTAACTATTCACATATTCTAGATTTGGATTTTCATATTGCTTAAAAAAACTCTCTACCTTCTCTTTATTAGAAACACTGACAGGATGCTGGTTGAGTAGTTTATGAGCCATATCTGAAAATTCTTGTAACATGGTTTTCGTAGTCCCATCATAGGCTAGTTCTTCATCAGTCTTTTGGGGATTGTATTTTGAAGACTTTGGGCGATAAAACAAGGCATGTCTCACAGTTACTCTACTTCCATTAACCTCTTCACTATAATCGTATTCAATTTTGTATTTTTCAGAAGTCCATTTATCTCTAGAAAACTTCGTAACCTTCATATCTCCTTTAAAACCATACAAATCAAGGGTTCTTCTTACTGCTGTCTCTACCTCCGATTGATTTGCTTCAGGGAAAATGTCATAAGTTGTTGTAAAGAAAAGGAAGGCAAAACATAGAATAAAGAATAAAGGGACAATATTTATAATACAGAAAATTAAAAGTAACTTTCTTTTCATTACTAGATTCTCCTTATTAATAAAAAGATTATAATTTCTTTGAAGCTTTAATTTTTTCTCAACTCAACGATAAGGAATTTTCGAACTTTCTATCTCTATATCAGGATTGGCAAGTTTGAGATAAGGAGCAATATAGTCTGCATCCGTAACCTTTGGACCTAGAATAACTTTTGAGTATTTCAAAGGAGCCAGATTGATGTATACAAATAAATCATATCTGCCATTATCTTTCGCGCTTAATACGATATACTTCCTAAAATCATTAATTTGGAACAGGACATAGGACTCTCTTTCTATATTAAATGACTTTTTCGTACTTGATTTTAGATTTCATAATGAAGGGATTTATTCGTTCATCGTAATAATATACTTCATGAAGCAAATATCCTTTTTGAATGACGATTTCTTGTTCCTGAACTTCATAATCAATAGTGATTGGAACAGGAGGATTTGGAGTAAAGGCGAAAACGACAATTACAAATAACCAGATATAGAAACTACAAAAAGCGCTACGGATTCCTTCTAAGAGATGATATCGGTTCTTAAAATAATCACAAATATTATGCGCCATAACCAAAATAACTGGTAAAAAGAGCCCTGTATTAAATACTATAGGAATAAATTGTATTCCAACTATCCCAAAAAGAAGATCAAGAATTACCTAAGGTCTCCAAAAGTGAATAAACAGAGTAAAAATTAAAAGGAAAAGCCAACTGTCCCAAAAAATGGGGGTGAATGATAAACCAAATATTGAAAGGCAAAAATCGATAAGGACAAATGCTAGTAAAATCAGATAGACTATTCTAAAAAAGTTAAATGTTTCATCATGGTATATTCCTCATTTTTTCCATATGATTCTGCAATAGAACGGTTAAGCCAGCAAGGGAGAAAAAGAACAGGTAAGTTGAAATTGGAAACCAGATGTAGAGGTGATCTAAGGATAAGAGGGAAGGCAGAATACCCTTACTGTTTTTCCCACCAATCCCTATAAAAAGATGTACAATTAAACCGATACTATTAAGATAGATAAATAATTCAGTAAATCTTTTTAGGGTCATCTTTTTTCTAGACGAGTCTAGAAAAAAATAGTCAAATACCCTATAAACTAGACAAAAAAGATTCAGATACAAGGGAAAACTATAATTGATTTCCTTGTAGGGCAATGGAATTGGTAAGATATTAAAAATTTGATTAACACCAAATCCTATCACTAATACCAAACTAAATATAAGACAGAACCCTACTAATTTATGAGAATCTAGCCCCGATGACTTCTTATACTTCGTCTCTTTTACTTTCACAATAACTTCTCTCTATTTAAAAATATATTCTAAAACGTAATCATTTGTTCATTGTGCAATCTGAAAACCAATCACAACTGTCCTTGCATTTAACTCTCTGATTTTGTTGAACTCTTAAATACCATTCTAATTTCAATGATAGGCTTTCCAAGTTCAAGTATTTTTTCTTGTCCATCAAAAGTAAAACCCATTTTTTGATAGAAAGCAATGGCACGCTTATTATCTTTCAATACCCATAAGAAAATTTCAGAAAAATGATCAAGAGCATTCAAAGCTGCTTTCACTAACTTTTGTGCGATACCTTTTCCATAATAGTCTTTTAAAATATATAAAGCAATAATTTCACCAGCTTGAATAGTCTCATCACGAAAGTTTCCATAACTGATAAAACCAACTACCTTCATGCCATCTATCGCAATCAATGTATTTTCTGGATACTTTTGACTAAAGAATCGACATCTTTCTAATGTCATTGTCTCCTGAAATTCTGCAGGCAAAAGGTCGTCATAAGCCTCTCTCCACGTTTGCCAGTGAACGAGAGATTTACCTTCTATCTCTTCAGGAGTTTCCATTGATTTGATAATAACCGTCATTTATTTTCTTCTCCTTAATCCAACGCCTTGACTTCTAGCATCATATCACGAATCTGGGCTGCTAGTTCAAAGTCAAGTACTTCGACGGCTTCTTGCATTTGTTTTTCCAGTTTCTTGACGAGTTCTTTATGCTTTAGTTTTTGAGGTTATTGATATCAACTTCCTTGTCCTCTTCTTTGGAAACTGCCTTGGTCACGGCAATAAGGTCACGTATAATCTCAGTAAACCTTAAGTTCTCAATACAGTGTATATTTTAGTGCCTCTTGCTCCTATTTTTAATAAGACAATAAAGTTTTAAGTCTGTTTAAGATTTTTAAAACTCTTGATTAAAGTAAGAATATACGCCATTAATTTTTTTCTAAAATACTCAATGATAGCACCAGAAAAAAACAGGATCAGTGTCATAACTAGAATAATAATGACAAACATGGAAAATTCTTGTTCTTCAACTAAAGTATGGATGGTTGGTATAATTCTTCTAAAAATAAGAGGATGTACATGAAACAGATAAACCCCCAAAGTTAGTGGAGATACTAAAAGAACGAGTTTCTTAAAAGTTAAGGGAAGATTTTTAATATTCAAGAAGAGTAAAAATATTGCTATTCCTTGCAGTGTGACCGTTGGAGAAATATAACTTCTCCACTGTTCAAAACCAAGCCAGCACAATATAAAAGTTAAACTAGTTAGAAATAAAATCAATCCACTAACATTACATATTTGAAAACGACTTTCGTAATTTGATTTTCTAATTATTGCTCCCAAAGTGTACAAGAGGATCATCCATAATACACTATATCCACCCCACAAGCCCAGAATATCTTGTTTAAATACTGTGGGTATGACAGAAAAGTATATAAATGCTCCACTAACAATTGGAAGCAATTGTTCTTTTTTCAATGTCAGCACTGCTTGATTCAAAAATGGTGCTATTAAGACTAAACCAAAATAGCAACTCATATACCAATACTGTCCATGACTTATTGGAGTTAAAGCTGAAAACCAATCACTTAAGTTGACAGATGATTTTGAAAAAATAGCAAATACAAAAGTAATTGAAATAGTATAGAAAATAATCTGTACCCAAAAACTAAACATTTTTTTATAACTAAATTGTGAATAAAGACCGACATACCCACTGATTAAAATATAAATATTTACAGCTGGATATGAGAAAGCTTCTAAAAAATTTGCAAAAATATAGTAAAGATCTTTTTGACTATCAACTTTCTCCAAAATTCCTCCCATACCCAAAACATGTAAATTGCAAATCATCAACATAGCTAAAATTCTACAACATTCAATGCCTATGTGTTTAGTTTTTTTTGCTGTCATATTATGTCTTTCTATATTTTTCTATTTCTTTATAATTTTTTCAGTTTAACGCATTCACTTCCAACATCATATCGCGTATCTGAGCTGCCAGTTCAAAGTCAAGGACTTCGACGGCTTCTTGCATTTGTTTTTCTAGTTTCTTGACGAGTTCTTTGCGTTCTTGTTTGTTGAGGCTATTGATATCGACTTCCTTGTCCTCTTCTTTAGCAACTGCCTTGGTTACAGCAATCAGGTCACGGATTTCTTTCTTGATTGTCTGAGGTACAATACCATGTTCTTTATTATAAGTCATCTGGATTTTCCGACGGCGGGCCGTCTCATCAATAGCACGTTGCATAGACTGGGTAACTGTGTCAGCATACATAATCACATGCCCTTCGCTATTACGAGCAGCACGTCCAATGGTCTGGATTAAACCACGTTCGTTACGAAGGAAACCTTCCTTGTCCGCATCAAGAATAGCAACCAAACTTACTTCAGGAACGTCAATCCCTTCACGGAGGAGATTGATCCCGACTAAGACATCAAAGACACCCAAGCGCAGGTCACGGATAATCTCCGTCCGTTCCAAGGTCTTGATATCCGAGTGCATGTACTTGACCTTGATACCCATTTCCTTGAAGTAATCGGTTAAATCCTCTGCCATTTTCTTAGTCAAAGTGGTGATAAAGGTTCGTTCGTTCTTTTCAACACGGGCGTTGATTTCACCTAGGAGGTCATCAATCTGTCCCATGGTTGGACGGACTTCTACCTCAGGATCCAAGAGTCCCGTTGGACGAATGATTTGCTCAATCACTGTCTCAGTCTGTTCATTTTCATAGTCACCAGGTGTCGCTGAAACGTAAACAATCTGATGGACATGACTTTCAAACTCTTCACGACGGAGGGGACGATTGTCCAAGGCAGACGGCAAGCGGAAACCATAATTTACTAACATTTCCTTACGAGAACGGTCACCATTGTACATGCCCTTGATTTGCCCCATGGTCATGTGACTCTCGTCAATCATAATTAAGAAATCATCTGGAAAGAAGTCGAGCAATGTATAAGGAGGCTCTCCTTCGCTACGACCATCCATGTGACGTGAGTAGTTCTCAACACCGTTGGTATAACCCATCTCGCGAAGCATTTCGATATCATACTCTGTCCGTTGTTTCAAGCGTTGTGCTTCTAGCAGTTTGCCCTCCTTTTCAAAGACAGCTAACTGCTCCTCCAACTCCGCCTGAATCTTGGCAATAGCTACTTCCATGTGATCGTCATTGGTCACAAAGTGAGTAGCTGGGAAAATCGCCAGATGATCCACTTCTCCCAATACCTGACCAGTCAAAGCTTCAACCTCACGGATACGGTCAATCTCGTCTCCGAAAAACTCTACTCGAAAGGCATGTTCATCTCGGGAAGCTGGAAAAATCTCTACCACATCCCCACGTACACGAAATCTCCCCCGTTGGAAATCAATATCATTACGTTCAAACTGGATATCAACCAAGTCATTCAAGAGTTTATCACGAGAAATCTCAAGACCTGGACGCAAACTCACGACGCTATCAGCGTATTCCTTGGGTGAACCCAAACCATAGATACAAGAAACGGAAGCCACAACGATGACATCATTACGCTCCAAAAGGGCTGAAGTCGCTGAGTGGCGAAGCTTGTCAATCTCGTCATTGACTGAACTGTCCTTTTCAATATAGGTATCGCTAGAAGGAACATAGGCTTCTGGCTGGTAATAATCATAGTAGGATACGAAGTACTCAACAGCATTTTCTGGGAAAAATTCCTTGAACTCTCCGTAAAGTTGGCCTGCAAGCGTCTTATTGTGGGCGATTACCAGAGTTGGTTTATTGACCTTGGAAATGACCTGACTCATGGTATAGGTCTTCCCTGTACCCGTCGCCCCCATCAGGATTTGCGCTTTTTCTCCACCCTCGATATTGTCAACCAATTGCTCGATGGCTTGGGGTTGATCTCCTGAAGGTTGGTATTTTGATACTAGTTTAAATTGATTGTCTGTAATTCGATTAATCATAATTACCTCGTACACACTTTCTATCCTTCTATTTTACCATAAATTCCACTAGATTCTTTCTCTCTTGATTAATCAAGGTCATAAAATGATGTTATATCTTCTGACATATCAATCCTTAAAATTTGCCATCTGAAATATTTTCTGTTATAATGGGAAAATATTCGGAAAGGAGACGTAAAATGAAGAAAAAAATCCTAGCATTATTGCTAATTTTATTTCCCATTTTCTCACTAGGAGTAGTAAAAGCTGACACAGTTAAATCTAAGTATGTTATTGCAAGTGATTCATCTTTTGCTCCCTTCGTATTTCAAAATTCAAGCAACGAGTACACTGGTATTGATATGGATTTGATCAAGGCTATTGCCAAGGATCAAGGAATCGAGATTGAAATTACCAATCCTGGATTTGATGCAGCAATCAGCGCCGTTCAAGCGGGACAAGCTGATGGTATCATCGCTGGAATGTCTATTACGGATGCTCGTAAAGCAACGTTTGACTTCTCAGATTCCTACTACACTGCTAATACCATTCTCGGTGTAAAAGAATCAAGTACCATCGCTTCTTATGAAGACCTCAAGGATAAGACAGTTGGTGTTAAAAACGGAACGGCTTCTCAAACATTCCTTACAGAAAACCAAAGCAAATACGGTTACAAGATTAAAACATTTTCCGATGGTGCATCAATGTACGACAGTCTCAATACCGGGGCTATCGATGCCGTGATGGATGATGAGCCTGTTCTCAAATATTCGATCAGCCAAGGTCAAAAATTGAAAACGCCGATCGCTGGAACTCCAATCGGTGAAACAGCCTTTGCAGTCAAGAAAGGCAGCAATCCTGAATTGATCCAGATGTTCAATAAGGGACTTGCCAATCTCAAAGCAAACGGTGAATTCCAAAAAATTCTCGACAAGTATCTAGCTAGTGGAGCAACAACTGCTTCTACAAGTACAGTTGACGAAACGACCATCTGGGGCTTGCTTCAAAACAACTACAAACAACTTCTTAGTGGACTCGGAATCACTCTTGCCTTAGCGCTTATTTCATTTGCAATCGCCATTGTCATCGGTATTATCTTCGGTATGTTTAGCGTTAGCCCATACAAATCACTCAGAGTCATTTCAGAGATTTTTGTGGATGTCATTCGTGGTATTCCGTTGATGATTCTAGCAGCTTTCATCTTCTGGGGTATTCCAAACTTCATCGAGTCGATCACAGGTCAGCAAAGTCCAATCAACGACTTTGTTGCTGGTACCATAGCCCTTTCGCTCAATTCAGCTGCTTATATTGCTGAAATTGTTCGTGGTGGTATCCAAGCTGTTCCAGTCGGTCAAATGGAGGCCAGCCGCAGTCTTGGTATCTCTTATGGAAAAACCATGCGTAAGATTATCTTGCCACAAGCAACTAAGCTCATGCTCCCTAACTTTGTCAACCAGTTCGTTATTGCATTGAAAGATACAACTATCGTATCAGCTATCGGTCTGGTAGAACTCTTCCAAACTGGTAAGATTATCATTGCCCGTAACTACCAAAGTTTCAAGATGTATGCAATTCTTGCTATCTTCTATCTTATCATCATCACGCTTTTGACTAGACTAGCCAAAGGCTTAGAAAAGAGGATTCGTTAATGGCAAAATTAAAAATTGATGTAAATGATTTACATAAGTATTATGGAAAAAATGAGGTTTTAAAAGGAATCACGACTAAATTCTATGAAGGAGACGTTGTCTGTATCATCGGACCTTCTGGTTCTGGTAAATCGACCTTCCTCCGTAGCCTTAATCTTCTAGAAGAAGTTACTAGCGGACATATCACTGTGAACGGCTATGACTTAACTGAAAAAACTACCAACGTTGACCACGTCCGTGAAAACGTCGGAATGGTCTTCCAACACTTCAACCTCTTCCCTCATATGTCCGTTTTGGATAACATCACTTTTGCTCCAGTTGAACACAAATTGATGACCAAGGCTGAAGCTGAGAAATTGGGAATGGAATTACTAGAGAAAGTTGGCCTTGCTGATAAGGCACATGCCAATCCAGATAGCCTCTCAGGTGGTCAAAAACAACGTGTGGCTATCGCACGTGGACTAGCCATGAATCCTGACATCATGCTCTTTGACGAACCAACTTCTGCTCTCGACCCCGAGATGGTTGGAGATGTATTGAACGTTATGAAGGAATTGGCTGAGCAAGGAATGACCATGATTATCGTAACCCATGAGATGGGATTTGCTCGTCAGGTTGCTAATCGTGTTATCTTTACGGCTGATGGAGAATTCCTTGAAGATGGAACTCCAGACCAAATCTTTGATAACCCGCAACACCCTCGTCTGAAAGAGTTCTTGGACAAGGTTCTAAACGTATAAAACGAAACTGTAAGGAAATCCTTGCAGTTTTTTAATTGCGTATTGGATTTTTTGATTTTTTTGAAAATTATGATAAAATAAAGACTATGAAAATGAGGAAATCTCATCCCTAGCCCGACTAGGAATAAAAATAGAAATTAGGTAGCTAGATGTCATCAAAGGTTATTGTTACAATTTTCGGTGCGAGTGGAGATTTAGCTAAACGCAAACTCTACCCTTCCCTTTTTAGACTCTATAAATCAGGCAATCTTTCTGAGCATTTCGCAGTTATTGGAACAGCTCGTAGACCTTGGAGTAAAGAATATTTCGAATCTGTTGTTGTTGAGTCCATCCTTGATTTGGCAGATAGTACCGAGCAAGCCCAAGAGTTTGCAAGTCATTTCTACTATCAAAGTCATGATGTTAATGATACTGATAATTACATTGCTTTACGTGAATTACAGGCTGAGCTTGATGAGAAATACCAAACGGACCACAATAAACTCTTCTTCCTATCAATGGCTCCTCAATTCTTTGGTACCATTGCAAAACACCTCAAGTCTGAAAACATCGTTGACGGTAAAGGCTTTGAGCGCTTGATTGTTGAGAAACCTTTTGGTACAGACTATGCCACCGCTAAACAACTCAATGAAGAACTTCTTGCCACCTTCGACGAGGAGCAAATTTACCGCATTGACCACTATCTTGGTAAAGAGATGATTCAGAGTATCTTTGCGGTTCGTTTTGCCAACATGATCTTTGAGAATGTTTGGAACCGTGAGCACATTGATAATGTGCAGATTACCTTTGCTGAGCGCTTGGGTGTTGAGGAACGTGGTGGCTACTATGATGAATCAGGCGCCCTCCGTGACATGGTTCAAAACCACACTCTCCAGCTTTTATCTCTTCTAGCCATGGACAAGCCAGCTAGCTTTACAAAAGATGAGATTCGCGCTGAAAAAATTAAGGTATTTAAAAATCTACACCAACCAAGTGAGGAAGAATTAAAAGAACAGTTTATCCGTGGTCAGTATCGCTCTGGTAAAATCGATGGTATGAAATACATTTCCTACCGTAGCGAGCCAAACGTTAACCCTGAGTCTACAACAGAAACCTTTGCATCTGGGGCCTTCTTTGTAGACAGCGATCGCTTCCGTGGCGTTCCTTTCTTCTTCCGTACTGGCAAACGCCTGACTGAAAAAGGAACTCATGTCAATATCGTCTTTAAGCAAATGGACTCAATCTTCGGCGAGCCTTTGGCGCCAAATATCTTGACCATCTATATCCAACCAACTGAAGGATTCTCTCTCAGCCTCAATGGGAAGCAAGTCGGTGAAGAATTTAACCTGGCACCAAGTTCTCTGGATTACCGTACAGATGCTACCGCTACTGGAGCTTCACCAGATCCATACGAAAAGCTAATCTACGATGTCTTGAACAACAATTCTACCAATTTTAGCCACTGGGATGAGGTGAGTGCTTCTTGGAAATTGATTGACCGTATCGAAGAGCTCTGGGCTGAAAATGGTGCCCCACTTCATGACTATAAAGCCGGAAGTATGGGACCTCAAGCAAGTTTTGACTTACTTGAAAAGTATGGAGCCAAATGGACCTGGCAACCAGATATCGCTTATCGTGAAGATGGACGTTTAGAATAGCAAAAATATCCTGCAAGATTGACTTGCAGGATATTTATTTTGTATTAAATCAAGCCTTCTAAGAGACCCTTCATAAAGTTTTCTGAGTTAAATTCCCCGATATCATCGATTTTTTCACCGAAACCAATTAATTTCACAGGGATATTGAGTTCTTCGCGGATAGCCAGAACAACACCACCTCGGGCAGTTCCATCAATTTTTGTCAAAACAATTCCAGTCAATGGTGTTATCTTAGAAAATTCCTTAGCTTGTACCAAGGCGTTCTGTCCAGTTGAAGCATCGAGTGCCAGGAAGGTTTCATGAGGTGCCTCTGGAACGACACGTTTGATAATACGACCAATCTTTTCCAACTCGGCCATAAGGTTGTCCTTGTTTTGCAGACGGCCTGCTGTATCAATCATAAGAATATCAATCCCTTCTGCTACAGCACGTTCCATCCCATCAAAGACCACACTTGCTGGATCAGCCTTTTCAGGCCCCGTCACAACAGGAACATCAACACGACGGCCCCACTCTGCTAGCTGGGCAACGGCTCCAGCACGGAAGGTATCCGCCGCAACCAGCATGACTTTCTTGCCAGCTTGTTTGTAACGATGAGCTAATTTCCCAATAGAAGTTGTCTTCCCGACACCATTAACACCTACAAAGAGCATGACAGTCAAGCCATCTTGGAAATGGATTTGTTCATCGTAGTTGCCATCCTTTTCGTAGAGCTCAACCAATTTCTCGATGATGACACGACGGAGTGCGTCAGGTTTCTTAGCATTTTCTAATTTGGCTTCATAGCGGAGCTCTTCTGTTAGATTAGAAGCAACCTGCACACCGACGTCACTCATGATGAGCAGTTCTTCCAATTCTTCGAAGAAGTCTTCATCGACAGAGCGGAAGTTGGCAAAGAAGGCATTCAATCGTGCACCGAATCCCGTACGCGTTTTCTTGAGACTGCGGTCATATTTTTCCTGAACAGTTTCTTCAGACTGGGGACTTTCTTCTCCTACGCCTTCAGTCCCTAGCTCTTCTCCACTTTCTAGAGATTCTTGGCTCCCTTCTTTGAAAAATTCTTCAAACTCTTGGCTTTGCTCTAGCTCATTTGATTCTAACTCAATCTCTTCTTGAACCGTTTCCTCAACTGCTTCTGGTTCAATCTCTTCTTCTGTCATGACCTGAGGTAGTTCTTCTTGAGCAAGAGTTGCTTCCACTTTGTCCCTTCCTGCCTCTTCCTGACTTGTTTCTTCGATAGCCGTTTGATTTTCTTCAACCTCTTCTGACAAATCAATAGTTTCCAGAGCTTCTTTCACAATATCTTCGATTTTCGGCTCTTCTTTTTTCCCGAATAAACGGTCAAATAATCCCATATTCTAATTCTCCTTTAGCACGTATTCTTCAATAGCCCATGCAACGGCTTCCTCGTCGTTGGTCATGGGGGTAATCACATTGGCAACTGCCTTAACTGCTGGAACTGCATTTTGCATGGCAACTCCCAGACCTGCCCACTCAATCATGGAAAGGTCATTGGCCTCGTCCCCACAAGCCATGACTTGACTTTGATCGATTCCCAAGTATCTAATTAATTTCGCTAAACCTGTTGCCTTGTGGACATTTTTCGGTGACCATTCCAATAAGAGTTCACGCGATTTGAAGATTTCGTATTGGTCAAACAATTCTGGAGAAATCTGTTGAATCGCTTCATCCAAAGGTTCTTGGGCAAAGGCAGTCACACATTTATTATACGTCATCTGACTAGATAGATCCTCAAAAGCGACAGGTACGAAGGTCAGGGCTGGGTTGAACTTAGCATAGAGACTTTCTTGGTCCGACTGGATTTGATAGACTGTACCTTCTGAAATGGCATCTAACGGTAATCCCAGTTTTTCAGTTTCCTCGTATAATCGCGCCACATCGTCGATTGAAAAGACGGTTTTATCGAGAATCTCTCCCGTGTTTTTCTGCACTAGACCACCATTAAAGGTGATGGTGTACTCGTCCTCCTGACCGTCAGTCCCTAGCTCATGGAGAAAGAAATCCATAGCCTTTAGAGGACGCCCTGTTGTCAGTACGATCTTGATGCCACGATCACGCGCAGCTTTGAGGACTTCCTTGGTACGATCTGTCAGCTTTTTATCCGTTGTCAGCAAAGTGCCATCCAAGTCCAGTGCAATCAATTTAATATCTGCCATTGTGAGCCCTCCATATAAGCCATCACTGATTGGTCCTTATGGTGGCCAATCACTGTCTCTGCTAATTCTAAAATCTCTGGTCGCGCGTTTTCTGGAACGATTGGGTGACCGACAACCTGCATCATGTGAAGATCATTGAGATTATCGCCAAACGCCATGACCTGATCCATGGTCATACCCAGCTTTTTAGCCAACTCAACAATAGCCACACCCTTATCAACATAGTCCAAGACAATATCGATGGATTCAAAACCAGTTGTCATGGCTTTCACACCAGAAACGTTTTCGTTGACCCAGGCCTCTCCAGCTTCTATCGTATCTTCTGTAAAGTTAGTGGTGAATTTAAAAATCTCATCCTTGATATCTTCCAAACTCGCTACTTTTTGAATATTTTCATTGTAGTGACGGCTAAACATGAGATAAGTCTCATCCACAGTGTCCAATACATAACAAGCTTTTTTCCCAGTCAGTAGCATTTTGTTTTCATCAAAATAGGGCGATTTCTTCAAAGCTTCAAAAGTGCTCAAGTAAAAATCCCGTGACATAGTAGCCTCATACATATCCTCACCATGAAACTCAACATAGCTCCCATTTTCAGCTATAAAAATCACTTCATCACGCACATCCGCAAACAGCTTTTTCAGGGATAAGATACCACGACCTGAAGCCACGGCAAAATAAATCCCCTTTTCCTTGTAGGAAACAAGTAAGTTTTTGAGGCGTTCCATATCAAACTGACCCTTTCCGTCAAGAAAGGTTCCGTCCATATCAGTTGCTACAAGTTTAATCATAAAATCCTTCATACTCCAATTGATAAATCTACCTTCTATTATACCATAGATAAGCTAAAAAAGAACTAGTACAGAAGGATTGGCTATTGGATAGCAGGGCTTTTTCGGTAAAGATTCTCCACTATCATAACCAAAAGTTGTCTCCTGAAATGATGGTCAAGGCTAAGGGCGTTACAGTGGGAATGTCAACCATCTACTACTGGATTCATCATGGAAAATTAGGACTAACCAAACAGAATCTCCTTTATCCTAGAAAAGGAAAAACTGTCAAGAAACAAGCTAGCCTCAACTTTAAACCTGCTGGTCAATCCATCGAACAGCGTCCCAAGGCTATCAATCTTCGATTGGAGAATGGGCATTATGAGATTGATACAGTCCTACTTACAAGAGCGAAAAACCACTGTCTACTGGTCTTGACGGATCAAAGGAGCAGACATCAAATCATACGATTGATTCCAAATAAGAGCGCTGAGTCCGTCAATAAGGCTCTAAAACTTATCTTAAGACAACATCACATTCTTTCCATCACGGCAGATAATGGAGCCGAATTCAACCGCTTGGCTGATGTATTTTCTAAGGAGTATATCTACTATGCACACCCCTATGCCTATTGGGAAAGGGGAATCAATGAGAATCACAATAGGCTCATTCGTAGATGGTTACCTAAAGGAACCAAGAAAACGATTCCTAAAGAAGTCGCCTTCATCGAAAATTGGATCAACAACTATCCTAAAAAATACTTGGACTACAAGTCTCCCAGAGAAGACTGCTTGCTGGCTAACTTGAAATTTAGCTTTAAACTAATAATAGACTTTTACCCCTAAAATTGATAAAATAAAAAAGAAAATAATAGAAAAGGAAACTGTAAATCGCTATGATGAACATGCAAAACATGATGCGCCAAGCACAAAAACTTCAAAAACAAATGGAACAAAGTCAAGCAGAACTCGCTGCTATGCAATTTGTTGGAAAATCTGCTCAAGACCTTGTCCAAGCGACCTTAACTGGAGATAAAAAGGTGGTCAGCATTGACTTTAACCCAGCGGTTGTAGATCCAGAAGACCTAGAAACCTTGTCTGATATGACCGTTCAAGCCATCAACGCTGCTCTAGAACAAATCGATGAAACGACTAAGAAAAAACTAGGTGCTTTCGCTGGAAAATTACCATTCTAATCACCTACAGAAAAAGGAGGAAGGTTCACTTCTCCTTTTTTCTATGTTAGAAATTAAAGAACTCCGTAGCTTTTTTCAAAAGGAGATCGGTGTATTCTGGATCTTCCTGAGCTGCTGCTAAAGTCTCCTGTAGCATCTCCATGTCATCTGTAATCATCCCATCCACTGACAACTGCAACGATTTATCAAGTGCATCAGAGCTATTGATGGTCCATACGTAAAGCTTTTGTTCTGTATACCAAAGTTTAGTAACAAAATATTCATCCAATGTTGAATACTCCATGGTATAGCCCGTTGCCTTGGTTTTTGGGAAGATACTGTTATAGGGAAGAATAAAGTAAACTGGAATTTCAGAATCATAAGCCAACACCTTATCAATCACATGATAGTCTAGTGATTGCATCTGGTGTCCATATTTCTTGATAGTCGCCCCATACTTTTCAAGGAAACGTTCCATCATTTGTGGACTGTCTTTTTTACTGGTTTTAATTTCAATCAACAATCTTTGATGAAGTTCATTCGCGCGATTGAGATAGTCATCAAAACTAGATATCTTGGTTCGATAGCCATTTTCAGAAATATCTAACCCTGTCAACTCCTCCAAAGTCAAGTCTTGAGGTCTGGCATTGATACCTGCTAAGTTCTTAAGATTGGCGTCATGCATCATCACAAACTGACCATCTTTGGTCTCCTGTACATCCATTTCAATCAAATCTGGTTTCAATTGCGCTGTTTTTTCCAAAGACTGTACAGTGTTTTGTACACCATTTTTATTTGAAACGCCCCTATGTGAAATGACTAAAGGGGTATTTGTCACAGGAGCTTCCAGATAGATATAACCTTCCAGCGCAAAAAAGATACTAGCGCAGCCCATAACTCCCCATCTCATCAAATGGTCTTTTTTTCTTCTTGGCATAATCTCCAGTTCCTCACCTGTCAAAAAGGAGACAAACTTAACAAGGAAATAGGTCAAGGCCATATAGTGGATGTTTTTTATCAAGACAAAGTTGATAACTCCAAGAATCAGTGATTCTTTCTGTGTTAAATTGTCAATTACAATCTGCCCTATTAGCAAAGGAGTCAAGAGAAGGAAGAAAAAGAGATAAGTTTTAATAATAATGAGTAGCAAGTTCCAAGCATAAAAGAGAACTTGTTTTTTTGTCTTTTGTAGGCTATATTTTACTCCTTCTCTCACAGTCCTCTTTTCAAAGAGAATCTTCGGAAGGGCAAACATGAGTCGGACAGACACATAGAGCAAAATCCAAGCAGATGCAAAAATCATCAAGCCTACTAGCCAGTACTTGTCTTCCAGATAAGTCACGATAAAGTCTGGAATAACGATTTTATTTAAGTAATAAATTTTTAAAATTTTCCTGATGAAAGGAAAGAGCATGGCTACGTAGAAGAATACAAAGGCCATCTTACAGAAGCTCAAGCATTTCATGAATAGAAAACTTTGCTGGAAAACTTTGCGACTGTACTCAATCAAGGTTCTCTTTTCGTGGTAGAGAAGGTGGCGCGCCCCAATAAAAAGGAGGCAAATCTGGAAATAGGCCACCAAAAGATTGATTACAATCAAGACGAGAAAGGCCAGACTGATTAAAGGAGAACTCGTGATAATGGCAAAAATATTATTGTAAGAAATAAACAAATAGCCCGTCTGGCTGAGTAAAAGACCAGCAAGAAAAGAATTGAGAGGTAACCACAGATACTCCACCATCATGAAAATTAAGAAAAAGAGGAAGAGAACTTTATCTAGGTTGAGGTAAATTTTCCTAAAACCTAGTTTTTTAGGTTTTTCAGGTTTCATAGGCACTCCTAGTCTAGAAATTGAGATAAGTCTAGCCCACCAAAGGGATTCATGGATAGATTACTCTGTTCTTCTAACAATAGTTTTCCTTCGTCAGACTCCAGAAAGGCTTCATAAACACGCGCTGTCATGCGCGCATCTTCTAAACTATTATGTGACTTACCATGAAAGCCTAAGAAATTCGCCACAGTTTGCAGTTTGAGATTAGCTATGCCGTGTAGGTCGGAACTACGGCGTTCAAAAGCCTCATCATATAGGTCTACCTTATACTGGTCACGATAGTCCAAGCCATGCTCCAAGAGAATAGGCAAATCACTCTTGGCTGCATTGTAGCCAACGATAGGTGAATTGCCAACAAATGCCTGAAAGTCCTGTAAAACTTGTTCTACTTTTGGCGCATCTTTCAAGGTTTCAGCTGTAATTCCTGTCAAACCATTAATAAAACTCTTTAAAGGCACGCTGGTATAGACATAAGAATCAAAGGCACCTATCTCTTGACCATCTTGAAAACGAACTGCTGATACCTGAATTAAATGAGTAACCCCTTCGTGTTGATTGAATTCTAAGTCAAAGGCGATATAGTCTCTTAATTTTTCCATCATTTACCTCAATTTCGACTCAATTTAAACTATAAATAAGAAAAGAAGCTATTAGGTTAGTGAATAACCCAAACAGCTTCTTTATTTTCCTCCAAATAGGCGAGCAAAAAAGCCTTTTTTGGTTGCTTGGACTTCTTCTTTTGCTTGGTCCAACTCGAGTTTCAAGCTTTCTTGATCCTTCATTGCTTGAAGAGTTAACTGTTGCTGTTGGTCCAATTGTTTGTCCTTTTCTGCAATCTGGCGGTCTTTGATGCGCATCTGCTCATCTTTTTCTGCCAGTTGCTGGTCCTTGGCCTTGAGTTGCTCGTACAAACGAAGAATTTCAGCGTTTTTCTCATCGACCAAGATTTCCATCAGTTCGCGTTGTTTGACATCATCACTGACTGGTTCATCTTCAAAAATCGTTTTTTTATAGATTTCTTCTAGCTTGATCAAGCCACTTCGAGTAACTACAGTTACACCTTTGTCATTTTTTTTCGTGTCCTCTTCGGGAAGTTCTTTGACACGATTGTTGATTGCCTGACGAGATAGTCCTAAGACCTCTGCAATCTCGCTGACGGTCATTTCAATACTCATAATATCCTCTGAAACGTTTTCTAGCTTTTCTTTATTTAAATCTTATCATAAGCTAGATAAACTGTCAAATTTCCGCTTAATTCAAGGCCTTTAAAAAGGCTAGTAAGACTTGGGCCGAACGACGTCCAGCTTCGATAATAAACTCATCAAATGAGATAGAGGCCTCGTGATTGGCATTGTCACTCATAGCGCGAATGACGAGGAAAGGTAGGTCAAGAGCCTGAGCCGCTTGAGCAATGGCTGCCCCTTCCATTTCAACTGCTAAAACATCTGGAAAGTGGGATTTGATACTAGCAATCTTATCATCTCCAGCTATAAAACTGTCCCCTGTAGCAATCAAGCCTAGGTGCCAGGTCTGTTCTACTTGAGATAAACTTTCTTTAATCCTAGTGATAAACTTCTGATCTGACTCAAAGTAAAGAGGTTGACCAGCCATCTGACCATAAGCATAGCCAAAAGCAGTCACATCCACATCATGGTAAACCAACTTATCCGCAATCACTACATCTCCAACGGCAATCCCTTCTGCAAGTGCACCTGCTGATCCTGTATTAATAATGGCTTCTACTTGGAAGTGGTCAGCTAACACCGCTACACTCATAGCCGACATAACTTTCCCAATCCCACTCTGAACTAGGACAACTTCTGTCTTGCCAATAGAGCCAGTGTAGTATGTATTTCCGAGGACTTGGACTTCTTGAGGTTTATCCAAATTCTGAGTCAAATGTATCAGCTCTTCTGGCATGGCAGCAATGATTCCAATTTTCATTTCATTTCCTTTCAATTACAAGAGTTTCATTGCCAAAACTAGCAAAATCAAAAGTAGGATGACTGCAAACAAGATGCGATTGAGTTTCGAATTAAAAACATTTCTCTTGGTGTTCTCAATGCGGCGGCTCTTATGAATCGTTGGTTCTACTTCGATTGTAAGTGTATCTTGACTAAAACCGTGGTCTCTAGAACGTGAATTACCAAAATGTTGTGAAGATGTTGGTAGGATCTTGGTTTTCTCATCATCTTGAAGAGGTGGTCCTGAGATTTTCTCACCTCGGTTGGCACGTTCAATCATTTCGTCTGTTAATAAAGGTTTTCCCATGGGTTGCTCCTCTATTTCTTTTGTAGTTCCCAGTACTGGATTGCCATGATTGTCTTGGCATCACAGATATGACCTGACTGGATCAGATCCTTGGCTTCCTCTAGACTGACTTCTAAAACTTCCAAGGTTTCATCATCATCTTGTGGACGAGGGTTTTCCACCTTGACCAAATCACTAGCAAGGTAGAGTTTTAGTTTTTCATTACAAAATCCAATCGCAGAATAGAAATCGTACAACAGTTCTAACTTACCAGTGTATGCAACTTCTTCTTCTAATTCACGGAGGGCAGCCGCCATTGGATCCGCATTTTCACCAAGTTCTAGTTTACCAGCAGGAATCTCATAAGAAACCGCCTCAATAGCTTTTCGGTATTGCTTAACGAGAACGATTTTGTCTTCGGCTGTCACAGCTAGCACACAAACAGCTCCATTGTGAAAAATCAAGTCACGTTGGGCAGTACCCTTTCCTTCTGGTAGTTCCACCTGATCTTGTACTAGTTTGAAAATAGGACCTTGATAGATTTCCTTCCTACTAATCGTTTTTTCTTCAAATTCCATGACAGACTCCTACTGGTTCTTTGGATGATGAGGGAGGCGAGTCGCATATTCATCTTTGTTGACCTGACGTCCACGACCGATAGCGATGGCATCGGCAGGAACATTCTTGGTAATGGTTGAACCCGCTCCAACCAGAGAATTATCCCCAAGTTCTACAGGAGCAATAATGGTTGAGTTTGAGCCAACAAAGACATTGTTACCGATAACAGTCTTGTATTTGTTTTTCCCATCATAGTTCACTGTAATCGTACCTGCACCGAAGTTAGCATGGCTACCCACTTCACAATTTCCGATATAAGTCAAATGACCCGCCTTGGTATTTTCACCGATTGAAGATCCTTTTACTTCAACAAAGTTTCCAATGTGTACTTGGGAAGCTAGGCTTGAACCTGGACGAATGTGGGCATAGGGACCGACTGTCACACCGTCCGCAACACTACTTTCCTCAATCATAGAATTCGTAATCACAGCTCCAGCTCCAATGGTGCTATCCACGATATAAGTCCCATTTGTTAAAATAGTCTCCGCCCCAATCTTCGTTTGACCTTTCAAGGTAACGTTGGCTTCAATTTGGACTTCAGGAGCAATCTCAACATCAATGTCAATGTAAGTTGCTTCTGGATTAACAAAGCTGACACCATTGACCATGTGAGCGTGATTGATACGGCAACGCATCACTGCTTCTGCAGTAGCAAGAGCCACTCGGTCGTTTACTCCAAGACTTTCATCAAAATCCTTGAGAGTATAGGCGCCAACCTTCTCACCCGCATTACGGAAAATACCAATCACGTCAGTAATATAATACTCACCTTGGGCATTGTTGGTGTTGATGTTTTTCAGGGCTTCAAAAAGACGTTCATTGTCAAATACGTAAGTTCCAGTATTGATTTCCTTAATTTGTTTTTCAAAGTCTGTGGCATCTTTCTGCTCCACAATGCGAAGAACTTCAGCATTATCGTTACGGACGATACGACCATACCCAAAAGGATTTGCTGCTTCAGCTGTCAGGATGGTCGCCACATTTTTGTGATTGATATGGAAATCCAAGAGATTTTTCAAGCTTTCACCTGTAATCAGAGGAGTATCCCCAGCGATAACCAAGGTATGGCCAGTACGATTTTGGAGAATGGGTTCTGCCATCATGACAGCATGCCCTGTGCCTAGTTGTTCTGATTGGGTAACAAAGTCTGTCTGACCAGCCAATACTTGCTCAACTAGCTCAGCCTTGTGACCCACTACGGTAACTGTCTTTTCAGGTTGAATAGCTCCAACACTGCGAAAAACATGTTCCAACATCGAAATTCCTGCTACTTTATGAAGTACTTTGGGAAGATCTGATTTCATGCGAGTACCCTTACCCGCTGCTAAAATAATGGCATAATTTGACATACTATTCTCTTTTCTGTAAAAATTCCCTTATATTATACCATAATTTTACTTTTAAAGAACAAACAAACAGGTGCTTTCCTGAAAATCTCCCCTAATTGTCTACATTTCTAAACTGTTTCCTTTGATTTTTTTAAATTTTTACGATAAACTAAATAAATATGAGAAAACAAATTCATCCTGCTATTATTTTTAGTTTATTTGGAATTTTCATAGCGATTTTACTCCTCAACAAACCAAGTTTTGAGGACCATCCTATCAAAATTAAACCAAATGCTCTTCAAGTTGAAACACAAGCCTTGCATAATCTTGACAAGCCCATTATCGATGTCTCTGGTTGGCAAAGACCTGAGGAGATCAACTACGACACCTTATCTCAAAACATTTCTGGTGTTATCGTTCGCGTGCACAATGGGGCTCAGCATACTGAAGCAAATGATGCTGCCTTTATCAATGGTGTCGATAAAGCCTATAAAAATCATATAGCAGAATTTCAAAAACGGAATGTCCCTGTGGGGGTTTATGCCTATGTAGCTGGAAAAAGCAAAGAAGATATGGAGAAGGCTGCTGAAGTCTTCTACAACGCTGCTTCTCCTTACAATCCTAGCTACTACTGGTTAGATGTTGAAGAAAAAACAATGTCCGATATGAATGAAGGCGTTGAAGCCTTTCGTGCCAAACTGGCAGCTCTCGGCGCTAAAAACATCGGCATCTACGTTGGGGTTTACTTCATGCAAGAGCATAGTATCAATACAGATAAATTCTCTGCTATTTGGATCCCCTCCTATGGAACAGACTCTGGTTATTTTGAAACGAAGCCAAATACTGATCTGGACTACGATCTCCACCAGTACACTTCTAAGGGAAGAATTGCAGGATTTGAACATCATTTGGACATCAATTTGATTTCTACTACTAAAGAGAAGGAAGAAACCTTCAGAAAACTATTTTTAAGACCATAAGACAAGTGAAAATAACAAACTTTTTCACTTGTTTTTTCATTTTCTCCCCGTCTGTGTTATAATTGATAGCATAGAGAAAGAATTTTATGAATTGAGGATTTTATTATGTTTTCATGGATTGCACGAGTTATTAAAGGAATCGTCATCGCCTTAGGATTTATCCTACCTGGAATTTCTGGCGGTGTTTTAGCAGCTATTTTGGGAATTTACGAGCGAATGATTTCTTTTCTGGCTCATCCTTTTAAGGATTTCAAATCAAATGTCCTTTACTTTATCCCAGTAGCTATCGGGATGTTGCTCGGAATTGGTTTGTTTTCTTATCCGATTGAATATTTGCTAGAAAATTACCAAGTCTATGTTTTATGGAGTTTTGCTGGAGCTATCATCGGTACGGTTCCTAGCCTCCTTAAAGAATCTACTCGAGAATCTGATCGTGATAAGATTGACCTAGTCTGGTTCTGGACTACCTTTATCCTTTCAGGCCTAGGACTCTACGCGTTAAATTTTGTTGTTGGTTCTCTCAGTGCTAGTTTCGCTAGTTTCATCTTAGCAGGTGTTCTTTTAGCTCTTGGTGTCTTGGTGCCTGGTTTAAGTCCGTCAAATCTACTCTTGATTTTGGGACTGTACGCTCCAATGCTCACTGGTTTTAAGACCTTTGATTTGTTTGGTACCTTCCTTCCTATTGGTATTGGTGCAGGAGCAACTCTCATTATCTTTTCAAAATTAATGGATCACGCCTTGAACAACTACCACTCTCGTGTCTATCACTTTATTATCGGAATTGTGCTTTCAAGCACCCTCTTAATCTTGATTCCAAATGCTGGAAATGCTGAAAGTATCCAATACACTGGGCTTTCTATTGTGAGTTATGTTCTCATTGCCTTCTTCTTTGCGCTTGGTATTTGGCTTGGTATCTGGATGAGTCAATTGGAGGATAAGTATAAATAATGGCAAAGAAAGTTAAGATTAAAAAAACCTTGGTAGAACAAATCTTGACCAAGGCGGGTATTGACCATACTGGTATTCAGATCAACGCGCTTGAGGGTGAACTTCCTTCAGAATATGATCGAACTCATATCTTTAAAACCTTGGCTCTATTAGGGGACAAAACGGGGCCAATTATCGGAATCGTTCCCATAACAGAACACCTCGCTGAGAAAAAACTAGCAAAGGTTTCTGGCAATAAAAAAGTGAGCATGATTCCTCAAAAAGACCTAGAAAAAACGACAGGCTATATTCATGGGGCTAATAACCCCGTCGGCATTCGCCAAAAACACAATTATCCTATTTTTATTGATAGAATAGCTTTGGATTTGGATAAAATGATTGTCTCTGCTGGGGAAGTCGGGCATAGTATCATCATCCGACCTCAAGACTTAGCCAGCTTTGTAAAAGCGGATTTTGCTGATATCTTGGAGGAAAGTAAGTAATGAAACTCTATTTTGTTCGTCATGGTCGCACCCTCTGGAATCTTGAAGGACGTTTTCAAGGTGCTAGTGGTGACTCTCCCCTTCTTCCAGAGTCTATTGATATCCTAAAGCAACTTGGCCAGTATCTTAAGGATATTCCTTTTGATCAGATTTATTCAAGTGATTTACCTCGAGCAGTCAAATCTGCTGAGATTATCCAAAGCCAACTCCAGACCCCCTGTCCTTTAGAAAGTATTCCAGAACTGCGCGAATGGCAACTTGGAAAACTTGAAGGTTTAAAAATCGCAACGCTCAATGCCATCTATCCACAACAAATCAAGGCCTTTCGCTCTAATCTCGCTCAGTTTGATACGAAGATGTTTGAAGCAGAATCCCTCTACTCTACGACTCAGCGTACCATTCAATTTATCAAATCTCTGAAAGGAAGTCCGGCTGAAAACATTCTAATCGTCGGTCATGGTGCAAATCTCACTGCTAGCCTACGCACTCTCTTAGGCTATAAAGAAGCTCACCTCCGCAAAGATGGAGGCTTGGCCAATGCTAGTTTGACAATTTTAGAGACTAATGATTTTGAAACCTTCACTCTGGAAAGATGGAATGACACTTCCTATCAACGAAAATAATGGAACTTGATCTTAATAGTCAAGTTCTTTTTAGTTTTCAAAGAATATCCGTGAATTTCTCTGCTATTTATGATAAAATGGGAGTATCGCAAAAAATGACTCATCGTATCAAATTTTGAGTAAAATTAGGAGGAACCCATGTCTACAGAACATATGGAAGAACTAAATGACCAGCAGATCGTTCGCCGTGAAAAAATGGCTGCGCTCCGTGAACAAGGAATCGATCCCTTCGGAAAACGTTTTGAACGTACTGCTAACTCTCAAGAACTAAAAGACAAATTTGCAGAACTTGATAAAGAACAATTACATGAATTAAACGAAACTGCTACTATCGCTGGACGTTTAGTAACCAAACGTGGTAAAGGGAAAGTTGGCTTCGCCCATCTTCAAGACCGCGAAGATCAAATCCAAATCTACGTTCGTAAAGACGAAGTTGGTGAAGAAAACTACGAAATCTTCAAAAAGGCTGACCTAGGAGACTTCCTCGGTGTCGAAGGTGAAGTCATGCGTACAGATATGGGAGAACTCTCTATCAAGGCCACACACATCACGCACTTGTCTAAAGCGCTTCGCCCGCTTCCAGAGAAATTCCACGGTTTGACTGATGTTGAAACAATTTACCGCAAACGTTACCTTGACTTGATTTCGAATCGTGAAAGCTTTGAGCGTTTTGTCACTCGTTCAAAAATCATCTCTGAAATCCGTCGTTATCTAGACCAAAAAGGTTTCCTTGAAGTGGAAACACCTGTCCTTCACAACGAAGCCGGTGGTGCTGCGGCTCGTCCATTTATCACTCACCACAATGCTCAGAACATTGACATGGTGCTTCGTATCGCGACCGAGCTTCACTTGAAACGCCTCATCGTTGGTGGTATGGAGCGCGTTTACGAGATTGGCCGTATCTTCCGTAACGAAGGAATGGACGCCACTCATAACCCTGAGTTCACTTCTATCGAAGTTTATCAAGCTTATGCTGACTTCCAAGATATCATGGACTTGACGGAGGGTATTATCCAGCACGCTGCTAAATCAGTCAAAGGTGATGGCCCAGTAAACTATCAAGGAACTGAAATTAAGATCAATGAACCGTTTAAACGTGTTCATATGGTGGATGCTATCAAGGAAATTACTGGTGTTGATTTCTGGCAAGATATGACTTTCGAAGAAGCAAAAGCTATCGCTGCTGAGAAGAAAGTTCCAGTTGAAAAACACTACACTGAAGTTGGTCACATCATCAACGCTTTCTTTGAAGAGTACGTTGAAGAAACCTTGATCCAACCAACTTTTGTCTATGGTCATCCAGTAGCTGTCTCACCGCTCGCTAAGAAAAATCCTGAAGACGAACGCTTTACTGACCGTTTCGAGCTCTTCATTATGACCAAGGAATATGGTAATGCCTTTACCGAGTTGAACGACCCAATCGATCAGCTTAGCCGTTTTGAAGCTCAAGCTAAAGCTAAAGAACTTGGTGACGACGAGGCAACAGGCATTGACTACGATTACATCGAAGCCCTTGAATATGGTATGCCACCAACAGGTGGTTTGGGAATCGGTATTGACCGTCTCTGCATGCTCCTCACTGATACAACCACTATCCGTGACGTATTGCTCTTCCCAACAATGAAATAAACTAATGTCCTCTGGTGATTGCCAGAGGATTTTTTGATAAGAAAAGAGACTCAATTTGAGGAAAAATTTTAGAAAATTTCTCCAGAATATAGTGAAATGAAATAAAATCTGAACAAATTGATTGGGAAAGTCAAATCAATTTCTAGCAATGTTTTAGAAGTCACAGTATACTATTCCAGATTCAATCCGCTATATTAAATGGCTATCATGCTCTTTCCCAATTGATAAAAAGACTACGTTTTGCTAATCAAAACGCAGTCTCATCCACTATTTTATCTCACTGTCCTTCTTGTACTTCTTTGGTGGCTACATCTTCCCCAAACCATTTTTGACTAATTTCTTGGAACTTACCATCCTTGTAAAGACTAGAAAATCCTTCATTTATCTTATTAACCAGAGTTGTATCTTCCTTACGTGCTCCAACTGCAAAAGCTTCTGTTTCTAGTCCAACTGTAAAGACATTATAATCGTTTAAAACGCCTTCTGCTTCTAAATAATAGTTTGCATAGACACGATCAATCAATAGGCCGTCAATTCGATCGTTTTTCAAATCAATCAAGGCTTCATTAAAAGTTTGGTATTGATTCGCTTCATTATTAGCGACAATATCCTTCAAAATCGCTGGCTTTCCTTCAAAGTCCGCATAACCAGATGAACCAGCTTGAGCTCCCAAAGTCTTTCCAGTCATATCTTTTACAGTCGTGATACCTGACGATTTCTTAGTAACCAATACCTGCTCATTCTTCATATATGAGTTACTGAATGCTACCTTTTCACGACGTTCGTCTGTAGCTGAATAGCCATTCCAAATCAGATCAATCGTTCCTTTTGTCAATTCAGCTTCTTTCAAATCCCAATCAATCGGTTGCCAATTTACCGTAATTCCGTATTTTTCAAAAACAGCTGTAGCTAAATCAATATCAAATCCTGCATAGGAACCATCTTTCTGAGCAAATCCCATTGGAACAAAAGTACTATCAAACCCAATAGTAATAGACTTGTTAGACTCGTACTTAGACCAATTATCTCCACTAGTTTCACTAGAATTTTTCCCACAAGCTACTAAGAACAAAGCAGTCATTAGACTGACTAATACAAGCATCAATTTTTTCATCATTTTTCCTCCTATTTAGGCTCTACTTTTAATAATACATCTGCAATATTTTCAGCGAATTGTAAATCGTGGGTAACCACAATTTGCGTCATCCCAAGTTCTCTATTTTGCAAAATCAGTTTTTCCACTTCCAAGCGTAATTCTGGATCCAAGGCAGAAGTTGGTTCATCGTAACCAATGATTTCTGGGTCAATCATCATGGCACGCGCCAAAGCCACCCGCTGCTTTTGCCCACCTGATAGTGAGAAGGGATAAGCATCTGCGTGCCCTGCTAGTCCTAACTGTTCCAAGAGTCCACGCGCCTTCTTCTCAGCCTCTTCCTGCTTCATTCCCATAGTTTTCACAGGCGATAGGGTCAAATTGTCCAGAACTGATAAATGAGGGAAAAGTTGAAAATCTTGGAAGACAAATCCTAGTAGGTTGCGCTTTTCTAGTTCGTCTAAAGCTAGAGATTCACCGTTATAGTAGATTTCTCCAGAATCGATAGTTTCCAGTCCGGCTAACATACGTAATAAGGTTGTTTTTCCGCCTCCTGATGGACCTACGATTGCGAGGATTTGCTTTTCAGGAATTGATAGGCTGAAATTGGTTAAGATTTGTTTGCCACCAAAGGCCTTGTTGATGTTTCGTAATTCTAACATAGCAATCCTCCTATCTGTAATAACTGTACTTCTTCTCAACTTTTTTGGCAAGGATAGTCACAATACCAATCATGATCAAATAAATCACTCCAGCTAAAAACATAGGAATCAGACTAGCATCACGGTTGGCTGCTGTACGACTAGCCAAAATCAAATCTGAAATACCTAAGGCATAGACCAAAGAAGTATCCTTGACCAAACTCATGACTTCATTAAATACACTAGGAAGAACAATTTTGGTCACCTGTGGTAAGATAATATAGCGCACTGTGGCAAAAGGGCTAAACTTCAAGACCTTAGCAGCCTCATATTGCCCCTTAGGAATGGTATCAATCCCTCCACGGAAGATTTCAGCAAAGTAAGCTGCATAATTCAAAACAAAGGCAATAATAGCCGCAGGAAGGCGATCCAAACGAATCCCAATATTTGGGAGCACATAATAGATAAAGATCAATTGCAAGAGCAAGGGTGTTCCCCGCATGATCCAGATATAAATGTTGATCAGATAATGGAGGAGCTTCCAATGGACTTGCAAGGCAAAGGCAATCAAAACGCCCAAGGGAATAGAAAAAATCAAGACCAGTACAAAAACCTGTAAAGTCATGCTTGCACCGCTCAATAAACTCGGTAATATCTCAAACAAATAAGACATACTGTACCTCCTAAAAATAATTGTTCCTATTATAGCATAAATAAACAATTTAGCAAGGGTTATTGTAAAAAAATTCTGTTTCTTTTTGAAAATAAAAAACCGTATCCATCAAAATGACTAGATACAGTTTTGCTTTATTTATAGGATATTTTTAAAGTGTTTCTAGCAGTTCTTGCATCTGAACATCATCTGGAATCAGTTTTAAATATGCCTCTGCTTGCATCTTGGCTTCTTCAAAATACCCCAATTCACGCAAGAGATAAGTATATTGCTCCAGAAATTCGGGATTGTCCTTGAGGTCAGACGACAGTTCTTGATAGAGCTCATAAGCCTTATCTAAATCCTCGATTTTCTGATAAGAGCGTGCAATCATCCACTTGGTCAGGAGGTTTTCAGGTTTTTGACTTTGGAGAGCGATAATGTCCTCAAACCGCTCTTGTTCCATATAAATGGTTGCGAGACGAAGGAAAATTTCTTCCGTATCTTCTGCATCTTCTTTGGCAGTAAGGAGAAATTGCTCCGCACCGCTAGAATCATGCAATTCATACGAGAACTGAGAAGCAGCTAGCAGGAGACGAGTTTCAAATGGATTTTTCTCCAAACCCTGTTTAGCGATACGGAGAGCTTCTTCTATCTGATGTTCCTTGTGCAAGGATTGACTATAACCATACTCATATCCTTCAAAATCTGGCGAAATGGTATCAATCTGCTTAAAGTAGAGAGTTGATTTTTGATACTCTTCTTGGTCAAAGTAAAGACTAGCCAGTTCAAAGGCGGTTTGGTCATCGTATTCTAGTTCTAAAGCTTTTTCTAAGAATTCTGTAGCAGCTTCAAACTTGCCTAACTGGGCATAAGCGCAGCCAATTCGTTGGTAGGTTGAGACACCCGTTTGCTCATAGATGGAGCGATTGTCTAATTGGGCATAGCCCTGAATGGCTTCCTGATAATTTCCTAACTCGCTATCCAACTCAGCCAAACCAAAAACTAATAAGGGATCATCTGAGTAGTTTAGGGCTTCCAGTAACTTTTCACGTGCTACATCTGTCAATCCTTCCAACTGATAGAGGTCGGCCTTCAAGGCCAAAGCCGATACATACCAATCACTTTTAGGTGTGATTTCCTCGAGATAGGCAAAGGCTTCCTCAACATTGCCATCCTCACTTGCAATTGCAGCTAAGTTCAGATTCACTTCTGGAAATTCTGACACAATTTTTAGATAGATTTCCTTGGCTTGAGGATAGAAGCCAATTCCCTCAAGATAATTTGCTAGTTCGTAGAGAACTTCCATAGAATCAGTTTCAAGTGCTTTGCGAAAATACTGATCTGCTTTGTTTAAATCTTGGTCATCCAAAGCTTGGAGCATGTGTTGACTATTGTTCACTCTTGATTTCCTCCCCTTCTTCTTCATACAAACCGCTGACTTTTTTGTACCAGTTAAAGATAGCAGAGATAGCCACCTTAGCGGAGGCATAGACAGGGATTCCCAGCAAGACTCCCCAGATACCAAACATAGAACCTGAAGTTAGGAGAACAAAGAGGACATTAATCGGATGAATATTGAGTTGACTACCTAAAATAAGCGGTGAAACAAAACGCCCTTCAATCGTTTGTTCTAAGATAAAGACTATCACAACTTTCAATAGCATGACAGGTCCTGCTATTAAACCTAAAACAAGAGCAGGCAACATCGCTAGAAAACTACCCAGGTAAGGTACTAGATTGAGAATACCAGCCGTGATACCAAGTGTTACAGCATACCTGAGACCAATAATCTTAAAGAAGATAATAAACATAATCGCCACGATAATAGCAACTGTAACCTGCCCTCTAACGTAGTTTGACAACTGTTTATTAACATCTGACAAAACTTGTCCGACAGGTTCTTTTAACTTGTTTGGGATAAATTTAGTCAGGTAATCACGCAAGCCTTTCCCATCTCTCAAAAGATAAAAGAGCATAAAGGGTACGATAATGACCGCTACAATCACCTGAGAAACGCTACTGATAAAGGCGCTGACCCAGTTAACGGCTTGAGAAGAAATTTTGCTGGCCCATATCGTTGCTTCTGTAGAAACATTTGCAAGAACCTGCTCCAACTGCGGTCTAAAATCATCTGGCAAGCGTTTGGTTACAAGGTCATTGATAACCATATCAGCATCCTTAAGATAAGTCGGCACATTCTTCGCAAAATTTAAGACTTGGCGTTGCAGATTAGGAATTGCGACTGCCAGACCCCAAATGATAAAGAGTCCAATAATGACAAAAACAATACTAATGGCAAGGACACGATTGATCTTGTGTTTCTCCATCCAGTCCACAATCGGATTGAGGAGGTAATAAAGTAAACCAGATAAAATAACTGGCAACATGACAACCCCAAGAAAGTCTAAAACGGGTAAAAATATAAAACTAATCTTACTTAGAATGAAAATGTTTAGCCCCAGTAACAAGGTTACTAAAAATACAGTGATAGCTTTATTATCTAAAAACCACTTGAAGAACCAGGATAGGCTAAAATGTTTCTCTTTATGTTCCATAAATACATCCTTTCTGTCATTATTTCATTATACCATTTTTAATCTAAAATAACTCTTATTAAAGTGCTTACATAGATTAAACGAACACTTCCTGACTGTCATTTTGTGGTATAATGAACTTATCATTATTAAGAGGTATGGACATGAAAGAAACTGTTTATTTTGGAACTTATACTCGTCGCTCATCTAAAGGGATTTACAAGGCAGATTTTGATACAGAAACAGGCCAGCTTGCAAATCTTGAGCTTTTTGCTGCTGAACCAAGTCCGACCTACCTTGCCTTTGACCAACAGCAACACATATACACCGTAGGGAGTCAGGATGGCTTGGGGGGAATCGCTGCATACAAGACAGATGGCGCTTTGCTAAATCATGTGGTTGAAGAAGGCGCTCCCCATTGTTATGTGGCAGTGGATGAAAAGCGCAATCTCGTTTACGGAGCCAACTACCACAAAGGTCAAGTTCTGGTTTATCAGCGCCAAGCAGATGGTAGTCTCATCCAAACGGACCTGGATCAGCATAGTGGACATGGTCCTCACGAAAACCAAACTTCCCCACATGTTCACTTTACGAATCTAACACCTGACCAGTATCTCATCACATGTGACCTCGGTACTGACGAGGTGACGACCTATGATGTCAGCCCAGAAGGAAGACTAAGTAAACTCTCCACCTATCACAGCCAGTCTGGAGCAGGTGCTCGCCACATCGTTTTCCACAACCACTATAAGATTGCTTATCTCATCTGCGAACTAAATAGTACCATTGAAGTCTTGATTTACGATGGGGTTGGTGAATTTGAACGCATGCAAGTCATTTCAACCTTACCAGATGGATACGAAGATTTCAACGCTACTGCTGCTATTCGTCTTTCAAAAGATGGGAAATACCTTTATGCATCCAACCGAGGTCATGATTCCATTGCCGTCTATACAATCCTCGCTGATGGCAGTCTGGAATTATTAGAGATAGTACCAACACATGGACAAAATCCACGTGATTTCGACCTAACTCCTAATCAAGAATTTCTCATTGCAGTTCATCAAGATTCTGATAATGCAACCGTCTTTAAGCGTAATCCTGAAACTGGCCGTCTTGCAGAACTTTCTAACGACTTTCAGGTTCCTGAAGCAGTCTGCATCCACTTTGCGAACTAAGATAATCAAAAAATGAACTTGAGATTCAAGTTCATTTTTTGATTATAGTTTATTTCCGACATTGATACGGTTAATGGCACGTTGAAGAGCAATCTTAGCGCGACGCTCTTGGTCAATCAAGTGTTTGTCTTGTGCTTCTTCGATTTCACGTTCTGCACGAAGTTTAGCACGTTCAGCACGACTAACATCGATATCACGTGCACGTTCAGCAGAGTCAGCAATAATGGTAATCACATTATTGGCAATCTCAATGATTCCTCCGTTTACTGCAATCCAGTTCACATGAGTATCATCATCGATGCGTTTGACCTTTACTTCATCAACCGCTAAAACCGCAATCATATTTTCATGTCGTGGCAAGATCCCCATCTCACCATCCAGAGTTCGTACCGATACAAAGCTGGCATGGTGATCATAGACGAGGCCATCTGGTGTCACGATCTGGACAGTTAAATGAGCCATAGATCACCTCTTAAAATCCCATTTTTTCAGCCTTAGCAATAACGTCTTCGATTGAACCAACTCCACGGAAGGCATCTTCTGGCAAGTGGTCATGTTTACCATCAAGGATTTCCTTGAAACCACGAACTGTTTCTGCTACTGGTACATAAGAACCAGGTTGACCAGTAAATTGCTCCGCAACGTTGAAGTTTTGTGACAAGAAGAACTGGATACGACGAGCACGCGCAACCAGGGTCTTTTCTTCATCAGAAAGCTCATCCATACCAAGGATGGCAATGATATCTTGCAATTCATGGTAACGTTGAAGGACACGTTTGACTTCCGCAGCAACTGCATAGTGTTCTTCTCCGACAATCTCAGGTGCCAAGGCACGAGAGCTTGAAGCCAACGGATCAACGGCTGGGTAAATCCCCAATTGTACCAACTTACGTTCCAAGTTAGTCGTTGAATCCAAGTGAGCGAAGGCTGTCGCTGGCGCTGGGTCAGTATAGTCATCCGCTGGCACGTAGATGGCCTGAATAGAGGTTACAGAACCCTTCTTGGTTGATGTGATACGTTCTTGCAATTGCCCCATTTCCGTAGCAAGTGTTGGTTGGTAACCAACGGCTGATGGCATACGACCCAAAAGGGCAGATACTTCTGAACCAGCTTGAGTGAAACGGAAGATATTATCGATAAAGAGAAGCACGTCTTGGCCTTCTACATCACGGAAGTATTCGGCGATTGTCAAACCAGTAAGGGCAACACGCATACGTGCTCCTGGTGGCTCATTCATCTGACCAAATACCATGGCGGTTTTCTCGATAACGCCTGATTCTTTCATTTCCCAGTAAAGGTCGTTCCCTTCACGAGTACGTTCCCCAACACCAGTAAATACTGAAATACCACCATGTTCTTGAGCAATGTTGTGAATCAATTCTTGGATCAAGACAGTTTTACCAACTCCGGCACCACCGAAAAGTCCAACTTTACCACCTTTTAGGTAAGGGGCAAGAAGGTCGATAACCTTGATCCCTGTTTCCAAGATTTCAGATGAGGTAGACAATTCATCAAAAGTTGGAGCTTTCTTATGAATTGGCTGACGCTCAGCGTCTTCAGCGAAAGGAGCATCCAAGTCAATAGTATCCCCCAAAACGTTGAAGACACGTCCCAAAGTTTCTTTACCTACTGGCACAGAGATTGGACGGCCTGTGTCCAAAACTTCCATACCACGAGTCAAACCATCTGTTGATTCCATGGCGATAGTACGGACCATACCATCACCCAACTCCAAGGCTACTTCAAGGACGATTTTTGTTTTTCTTTCGTCATTTTTGTAGACGACAAGTGCATTGTTAATCTCAGGAAGTGGTTCCCCAGCTGCAAACAAAACGTCTACAACGGGTCCGATAACCTGAGCAATTTTACCTGAACTCATCTCCTTCTCCTATTCTATATAAGATACTGTCGGTTCCTAGTTTACCTAGGGCCTAAGTTCATTTTGATACCTACAGGGTAAGGCCTTATTCTAAGGCACTAGCCCCCGCTACGATTTCTGTAATTTCTTGTGTAATCGCCGCCTGTCTAGCACGGTTATACTGGATTGTCAAATCATTGATGACCTTTTTGGCATTATCGGTCGCCGTTTGCATGGCTGTCATACCTGCAGCATTTTCAGCTGTCTTGGCATCGATAATAGCCCCGTAAATCATACTTTCAGCATACTGTGGCAACAATTGCTCTAGAATCTCATCACGGCTCGTTTCCAACTCAAATGTCAAGCTATACTCTTCATCCGCTTCATTTGGATCCAAGTCAACAATCGGAAGCATTTGTTCCACACGCATTTGACTTGTGAGAGTATTGACATGATGGTTGTAGCAGACGTATAATTCATCAAAAAGTTCGTTTTGGTACATCTCAATCGTTTTTGAAATAATTTTACGAACTTCATCAAAACTAGGCTGATCTGCCAAGCCACGTAGTTCATAGATTGGCTGAATACCTCGAGCCTTAAAGAAATCAGCTCCCATACCACCGATACAGATTATCTCAAAATCTTTACCATCTGGATGGTATTCTTCTTTCAACTCCATAACGGCTTTAAGGATGGAAGCATTATAACCTCCAACCAAGCCACGGTCTGAAGTGATAACGATATAGCCTGTTTTCTTAACTGGGCGACTGATGAGCATCGGATTGGTTGAACCACCAGATCCGTTACCATGCAGAATATCCGTCAAAAGCTTACGGACCTTCTGAGCGTAAACTTGAAAGTTGCGCGCTGCTTCTTCAGAGCGACCTAACTTGGCAGCCGATACCATTTGCATGGCATTAGTGATTTGACTCGTATTTTTGGTTGAGGCGATTTTTGTTTTAATATCATTTAGAGATACTGCCATCTGACACCTCTATTCTTATTGGAAGCTGGATTGATTGAGAAACTCTGTAATCGCAGCATCCAAGACTGCTTCATCTGGCAAGTCTTTTGTTTCACGAATAGTTTCCAAAATCTCTGGATGTTGTGCATCAAAGAAAGTATGGAACTCTTCCTCAAAACGAACAATGTCATCTACTGGAATCGTATCCAAGAAACCATGTGTCAAAGCATAGAGAATGGTTACTTGTTTCTCAACAGGTAGTGGTTTATGAACAGGTTGTTTCAATACTTCCACAGTACGACGTCCACGGTTTAACTTAGCCTGTGTTGCTGCATCCAAGTCAGAACCAAACTTAGTGAAGGCTTCCAACTCACGGTATGAAGCAAGGTCGATACGAAGTGTACCAGCTACTTTCTTCATGGCTTTGATTTGTGCAGAACCACCTACACGGGATACAGATGAACCCGCATCGATGGCTGGACGAATACCCGCATTGAAGAGACCATCACCAAGGAAGATTTGTCCGTCAGTGATAGAAATCACGTTGGTTGCGATATAGGCAGAGATATCTCCCGCTTGTGTCTCGATAAATGGTAGGGCTGTAATAGATCCACCACCAAGTTCATCAGAAACTTTAGCTGAGCGCTCAAGCAAACGGCTGTGAAGATAGAAAACATCCCCTGGGAAGGCTTCACGACCTGGTGGACGACGAAGCAAGAGGGAAAGCTCACGATACGCGACCGCTTGTTTTGAAAGATCATCATATACGATCAAAACATGCTTGCCTTGGTACATAAACTCTTCTGCCATAGCAACCCCAGCATAAGGAGCTAGGAAGAGCAATGGAGATGGTTGTGAAGCAGAGGCAGTCACAACGATTGTGTAATCCAAGGCACCATACTGACGAAGTGTTTCTACTTGCGTACGAACTGTTGATTCTTTTTGTCCAATCGCTACATAGATACAGATCATATCTTGCCCTTTTTGGTTCAAGATTGTATCAATTGCAATGGTTGTTTTCCCTGTCTGACGGTCACCGATAATCAACTCACGTTGACCACGACCAATCGGTACAAGCGCGTCAATAGCTTTCAAACCTGTTTGCAATGGTTCTGATACAGACTTACGTTGCATAACGCCAGGAGCCGGCGCTTCTACTGGACGAGACTTATCAGTATGGATTTCTCCAAGACCGTCAACTGGACGACCAAGTGGATCCACAACACGTCCAATAAGGCTCTCACCAACAGGAACTTCCATGATTTTACCTGTACGGCGAATGGTATCGCCTTCACGAATATCTGTAAAGTCACCTAGGATGATAATCCCAACGTCTGTTGACTCCAAGTTCTGCGCCATCCCATAAGAGCCGTTTTCAAAAATCAACAGCTCCCCACTCATGGCATTTTCAAGGCCGTGAGCACGCGCAATTCCGTCCCCGATATAGGTTACAACACCTGTTTCAGATACATCAAAATTGGGTTTGAAATTTTCAATTTGTTGCTTAATTAAAGCGCTGATTTCTTGTGCGTTAATTGCCAAAAGAACACCACTTTCTATTTCAAATTTTCTTTAACAACTCGAAGTTGTTGTTTAATACTCACATCAATTGTCTTGTGATTAGCAAAAATGACAAAACCACCAATGAGTCCTTCATCAATTTGTTCTTTGACGCTCCGCACTTTCAGAGACATTTTTTTCTCTATCAATGGGAGCAGACGTTCCTTCTGTTCATCTGTTAAAGGATGAGCTGAAGAAATCGTGACTACAAAACGATTGGTCTCTTTTTCAAGGCGATTCAAACAATCTGCAATTACTTCATAAAAAAGATTTGCTCTGTGATTGTAAACCAGAACTTGAATAAAGTTTTGCATTAAAGGTGACACAGAGTCTTGAAAGAAACGAACTGTTTTTTCCTTATCTGACTCATCGACTGCCACCTGAGCTAAAAAAGAAGGTAAACCCGTTTCTTCTGCGACTTGCTTGATTTGATCCAAGTCTGAAAAAATCCGGTCCTCTTCTCCTTTTTCAATCACTAATTGGACAAAAGGCATGCTGTACTTTTCAATGACCTTTGCTGTTTTCTTGTCCATTAGGCTTCTCCTAGCTGATCGATATACTGATCAATGAGTTCCTTATGGGCATGACTGTCAAGGTTTTGTGAGATGATTTTCCCAGCTAGACTAACTGTCAAATCTGCCACCTCGCCCTTAACACTTTGTAAAGCTTCAGCTTTATTTTGCGCAATTTCTTGGTTGGCTTTTTCTTTTAAGCGCCCTGCTTCAAGTTTAGCTTCGGCTAAAATATCGGCTTTACTTTTCTCAGCAGTTCCCTTTGCATTCTCGATAATCGTTTTAGCTTCGGTACGGCTACCTGCTAACTCAGCTTCACGTTGGTTAGCTAGTTCCTCAGCCTTTTTACGGGCTTCCTCGGCACCATCAATATCTGAAGAAATCTTTTCAGCACGTTCATCCAAGATGCTGGAAATATTTCCCCAAGCATATTTTTTCACTAAAAAGATTAATAAAAGGAAGGAACCAGCGATAAGAATAAAGTCACCGATAATGGTACTAATAGTTAAATCCATCTTCTAATCCTCCTCTACTTACTCTTCCCCTTCATTTATTTTTTTACCAATGTACATAGATGACAACATGGTAAATACATAAGCCTGAATACATGAAATGAAAATTGAAAAGGCTGTCCATAACATGTTTGCGATAAAGGCAAAAGGATACCAATACAAAGCATTTTGTGACAAGGCTAATAGCAATCCAGCTAAGACCTCACCGGCAAAAATATTTCCGTAGATCCGAATCGCCAAGGAAGCAAAATTGGTGAACTCTTCTAAAATGTTCATCGGAGTCATAAAGCCAGGTGTAACAAATGCTCTCAAATATTCTTTAACGCCTCTACGACGAACTCCTTCTACATGGGCGATCAAAGTGATCAAGAATGATAGGGATAAATCGTATCCAAGGTTGGCTGTTGGAGAAGTCCACAAGTTATAACCGTTTGTTGTTTGTACTTTTGCCATTAAGCCGATATTATTGGCAACCAAGATAAACAGAAATAGAGAAAACAGAAATAAGGAATAATCCTTGATGTATGATTCTCCAATGTTTGGTTTGGTAAAACCAATCACAAAGTCGTAAATCATCTCAAGAGCATTTTGTTTGCCCTTTGGACGGATGGTCATTTTACGACTTGCCCAGTAGACAAAGGCAAAAACCATCAAAACAGTTACAAGAGACATGGCAAGCAGGGTCAAATCAAAGGATATTGGTCCAATATTAACGGTTGGATTCAAACTTTCTTCCATGGTTTGACACCTCCATTTCTAAATAGAGTTGTCTATTTAATGACAAATGACATCGCCAAGGTTACAAAGAATGTTCCTTCGATAAAGGCAATCCCCATGATCATCAAACTACGCAATTGTGGGATGATATCTGGTTGGCGTGCTGCAGACTTGAACAAACCGTTCATCAAAAATCCTTCTGCAAGGGATACACCCATACAGGCAAGACATAGACCGAAAAATGTTAAATTCATGATGAATTCTCCTTTTATTTAAAATTTACTTACTTAGTTTAGTCCTAAAATTTGTTTTTGTCAACTTTTTACTTACGTTGGAAGCGTTTCAGATGATTTATTTTTATTTTTGCTATTTTTATACCACTGTATAGATAAGTTTCTCATTTTATGATGAAATGTGTTTCCACTTTCTCTATATTTTCCGAAATAAATTGAAAAATCCAAGTTTAGAACTTGGATAGATTCATTTTATTTGAAATAGTGGGAATAGTGTTGTTTACACCCTGGATTAAATGGAGATTTGCAATAAGGGCAGGCTATCTGCTTTTGATATTCTTGAAATGTTATTGTCCTCATACAAGCCCCACATAAAATCGGTCGATCCTCAGAAAGCGCCAAAGGATAGGGCGAAAAAACATGCGTTTCTATAGCATTGTGGCACTGATAGCAAGCATAATATTTTTTACACTCATAGCACTGAAGAGAAACGATGTCCTTTTCGCCATGATAATGAACACATCTGCCTTCATCATCAACTAACAAACCTTGTGCTTGATTCATTCACTTTTCCTTCTCTAGGCACGAACTGTGACGCTGGTTCCATCTTCTTTATAGAGATTGATAAGACCTTCCTTGAGAGCGCGAACCATGTCCCCAGCTTGAACAGGTTGTGGGACTTTAATTGTCAAGAGTTCCATTGGATTTGGAGCACGGTCAATTTTATTACCCTTGGCATCATGAAGGTCTTCGATATAAGTCTCAAAATGACGGAAACCTGGTCCATAAAACTCGACTTGATCGCCTTCGTTGATGACATTCCGTTGACGAATGGTTGCCGTTTGAGTCGCATCATCGTACGCAACCACTTCAGCGACAAACTTGTATTCAGGAATTTTACGACGAGCGCCAAATAACTGTTCGTTTTCTGTAGGTGTACCATAGTAGAAACCTGTTGCCAGTTCACGCTGAGCAACCTTCCACATCTCGTCTACCAAGTCCTGTTTGATGGCTTCAAATTTCTCAGGACTTTCAAGATAAGCATCTACAGCCGCCTTGTAACAGTTAGTCACTGTTGAAACATAGTGGATAGATTTCATGCGGCCTTCAATCTTAAGACTGTCTACACCGTTTTCAATCATATCTGGAATATGGTCAATCATGGACATGTCAACGGCTGACATTGAAAATTCTTCTGGAATTTCACCTTTAAGACTCTTACGTTCTTGACCAAAAGGCATGTCGTAAAGATCGTATTTCCAACGGCAAGACTGTGAACAACCACCACGGTTGGCATCACGCATACTCATGTGGTTTGAGAGCGTACAGCGACCTGAGTAGGAAATACACATGGCTCCATGGACAAAGGCCTCAATCTCAACATCTGTACGTTTGCGAATCTCTGCCAATTCCTCCATTGAAACTTCACGGGCCAAAACCACGCGAGTTAGACCAAGTTCTTTCCAGAACTCAAGAGTTTCATAGTTGGTCGCACTGGCTTGAGTTGAAAGGTGGATTTCTAGACCTGGTGCTTCTGTTGCTGCAATCATAATCAAGGCCGGATCTGACACGATAACTGCTGCAATCCCGATGTCACGCAACTTACGGAACCATTCTCCAGCACCAGCTTCGTTTCCTTCGTGCATAACCATGTTAGCAGCCACATAGACCTTGGCACCGTACTTAGCAGCAAACTGCACGCCTTCTTCCATCTGTTCAAAGGTGAAGTTTCCTGCACGGCTACGAAGACCATAGGCCTGTCCACCGATGAAGACTGCGTCCGCACCATATTGAACAGCTACTTTCAGCTTCTCTAAAGTTCCTGCAGGTGATAAAACCTCAGGACGTTTTAATGTTTTTGTCATTTTTTCTCCTATTTGCAATATAAAAGTTTGACGTTTTTCCTTCTCATTTTATAGTAAATAAGCGATAAAATCAAGCCTAGGCAGATTGTTTTGACAATTCTAATCTTTTCTAAAACAAAAAACTAGCCTTTCTAGACTAGTTATTTTCAAGATAAAATTCAAAGCGTTCGCCCACGTATTGACTCTTTACATATTCAAAAGCCGTCCCATCTTCAAGATAAGAGACCTGAGTCAAGGCTAAAATGGCATGCCCCTTTTCAATTTCTAGGTAATGAGCAATTTTTTCCTTAGCCAACTTCGCATAAATGGTCTGTTGGGATTTGCCAATCCGGTAGCCATGTTCCTGCAAGGTTTGAAAGAAGTGACTAGTTACTTCTTCTTTCTTAAAATTTTTAATGAACTTTTCGGGGATAGAAGCTACTTCATAGACTAACGGAACTTGGTCAGCATAACGCACCCGTTCCATACGGATGATATTTTCAGTTGGTGAAATACCTAGCTTTGCCACTTCCTGCTCGTTGGGAATGGTTCTTCTGTAAGAAATAAGTTGGCTGGAAGGTACTTTGCCCTGAGATTTGACAATCTCCGTAAAACTGGTTGTCCCTCTCATTTTTTCTTGGACACGAGTGCTGGAGACAAAAGTCCCACTTCCTACACGACGCTCCAAAACTCCTTCCTCAACCAAGAGAGAGATAGCTTGGCGTAATGTCATCCGGCTAACTTGAAACTGTTCCGCTAAATCTCGCTCACTTGGAAGTCTCTCTCCGATTTTCCAATGATGCTCATCTATATCCTTCTTGATTTGATCGTGGATTTTCATATAAGCTGGTAACATGATTCTCACTTCTTTTCTATATTTTCTCTATTGTACCGTATTTAATTAGAAAAAGTCAAACTTTGCCTTGTTTAGTTGGTAATTCGCCCCTATTTGTGATAGAATATTGAAAAAGATATTTCTTTTGAGAAAGGAAAAAGATGAGCAACATTTCAACTGATTTGCAAGATGTCGAAAAAATCATCGTGCTGGACTATGGTAGCCAATACAACCAGCTGATTTCACGCCGTATCCGTGAGATCGGTGTTTTTTCAGAGCTAAAAAGTCACAAAATCTCAGCCGCAGAGGTTCGTGCGATAAACCCTGTAGGAATTATCCTCTCTGGTGGACCAAACTCTGTATATGAAGATGGTTCATTTGATATTGACCCAGAAATTTTTGAACTTGGTATTCCAATTTTGGGAATCTGCTACGGTATGCAACTTTTAACTCATAAACTTGGAGGAAAAGTTGTCCCTGCGGGTGATGCTGGTAACCGTGAGTATGGCCAATCACCACTTACCCATACCACTTCTGCCCTCTTTGAAGGGACTCCTGAAGAACAGATTGTTTTGATGAGCCATGGCGATGCTGTTACAGAGATTCCAGCTGATTTCGTTCGTACTGGAACTTCTGCTGACTGTCCTTATGCAGCTATTGAAAACCCTGATAAGCACATCTATGGTATCCAATTCCACCCAGAAGTTCGCCATTCTGTATACGGGAATGATATCCTTCGCAACTTTGCCCTTAAAATCTGTAAAGCTAAAGGTGACTGGTCAATGGACAACTTTATCGATATGCAGATCAAGAAAATCCGTGAAACTGTAGGTGACAAGCGCGTTCTTCTCGGCCTATCAGGTGGTGTTGACTCTTCTGTTGTTGGAGTTCTTCTTCAAAAAGCAATCGGTGATCAATTAATCTGTATCTTTGTAGACCACGGTCTTCTTCGTAAGGGAGAGGCTGACCAAGTTATGGACATGCTTGGTGGTAAGTTTGGTTTGAATATTGTCAAAGCTGATGCTTCAAAACGCTTCCTTGATAAACTTGCCGGCGTTTCTGACCCTGAACAAAAACGTAAAATCATCGGTAACGAGTTTGTTTATGTCTTTGATGACGAAGCAAGCAAGCTCAAAGATGTAAAATTCCTTGCTCAGGGAACGCTTTACACTGACGTGATTGAGTCTGGTACAGATACTGCTCAAACCATCAAATCACACCACAATGTTGGTGGTCTTCCAGAAGACATGCAGTTTGAACTCATCGAACCACTCAACACTCTTTACAAGGACGAAGTTCGTGCCCTTGGTACAGAGCTTGGTATGCCAGACCACATCGTATGGCGCCAACCATTCCCAGGACCAGGGCTTGCTATCCGTGTCATGGGCGAAATCACTGAGGAAAAACTTGAAACTGTTCGTGAGTCGGATGCCATCCTTCGTGAAGAAATTGCTAAAGCAGGTCTTGACCGTGATATCTGGCAATATTTCACTGTCAACACAGGCGTTCGTTCAGTAGGTGTTATGGGTGACGGTCGTACATATGACTACACCATTGCCATTCGCGCTATCACTTCTATCGATGGTATGACAGCTGATTTTGCCAAGATCCCTTGGGAAGTCCTTCAAAAAATCTCTGTACGTATCGTAAACGAAGTAGACCACGTTAACCGTATCGTCTACGATATTACAAGTAAACCACCAGCAACCGTTGAGTGGGAATAGAGTTAATGAGTTAAAAAAAGCCTAGAAATCAATATTTCTAAGGCTTTTTATTTTGCTTTAACAACAATTTAACAACAAAAACTATTTTTCAGTATTTAAACCTAATATCATTTTAACCTTTTTGGTACTTTCTATATACATACCTTTCTTAGACTTGCTAACAATTCTAGCATAATCTGTATTATCCTCACACAATTCATAAACACGGTAAAAATCATTATTATATTCAAACTCACTAATCAAATCTATTTCTTTATTTATTATTTCCTTACTACCTAAATTTTCTGAATACTTCCTGAGCTCTATTAACCAATTAAACACCTATTAATCAATTTTTAAATGTATCTTACCCTTCACTACATCCGGTATATATTTTGAAGTAATCTCATATTCAATCGTTTGAGGAACATTCTCAAACATTAGTATCGATGGAAATGCCATTGAGGAGTTATGTTTCAAATACTCAATGCCAAATCTTAAAATATCAAATTCTGAATTTGTAAAATTTTTATATATAAATATGTGTTCTAAAGAGTTTTTATAGTTGTATTTTTGATCTTCATAACTGGGTTTTGTAATATATGTGAGAGACGGATTAATATTAATTCTTTCTATATTTGATGGGATTATTTGAAAATAAGAGTAAGCATCAACTGAGTCACTTTCTTCAATTTTAAATAGCAATTCATCTAATTCAATTTCCTGTATCTCCTCAATTATGTTCTCTCCTGGATAAAGTAAGTTATTATGTTTTAATAGACAACCTTTTGGTACCATTAGTTTTACATCAATATCTTCATCATATGTTTTTCCTAAGTTAGAAACGATTAGTTCGACAAATTTAATGTTATCTATGTATGTGAAATATTCAATATACTCTTTGTAAGATATTATTTCCCAATATAATTTGTTTAATTTAGAAAAGCGTTTCTTTTCCCTATCAGACCCTATATACGAAGGACTACTGTTACCGAAAGGAATTTTTACCTGAAATTTATCTTTCCTTAAATTTCCTAAGTACCAAAAATTTTCATGTAGTTTGATTTGGTTTTCTTTAGCGAAATTATTTATAGTATCTTTGAATTCATCACTAATAACCACAGGATCAGCCATTTTATAAAGAAAATCAACATTCGCATCTTCTTTTGAATGTATGATCAACTGTTTAGTTTTATCTTCTAATATACCTGATTCTTCAGAAATTACGGTACTGTTTAGTTCATCTATATATTCATTAATCCTACTTTGCTTTTCATTGATAAATTTTGACTCCAGTAAACTAAATTGTTTAGGTAAAACATTTTCGTCAGATAATGTATTTTTATCCCTTATTGTCACAAACGGTTTTATATTTTTGTTTTGATAAGTTTCTTTTTCTGAAATTAATTTTAAAAAATAAAGTGATAGATGATTTGTAAAAAGCCTTTGAAAATCACTCTCGTCATTAACTATAAAAAATATCCCTCTATCTTTATATCTTTCTTTAAATTCTTGCACTTTTTCATATTGCTTAATGTCTATATTAGACGGAATTATCGGAGCTTCTAAAAAGTACATAAAAACTTGTTTATCAGCTGATAGCATCTCCTCAATTTCTTCTTCCGTTCCTGATCCATAATTATCTGTTGCTGTACCAAATCTTGTCCAAAATATAGCAACAGCTGCATCACATTCCCTAACAATTTGCTTATTCAATAATTCCTGTGGTTTATCACCTGATTCAGGAAAGCTATCCGTTGACCAATGCTTGATTGATACTTGTATATTATTCAAACTACCATATAGTTTATTAAAATTATCAACAGCTTCCTTAATTAATTGAAGATAGCCAGTAACATCCCCGGGACACGAAATTAATAAATCGTAAATAGTCACTCCTTCTCTTGGCATCCATGTATCCTCCGAAAATTTAATACTATACAAATCTAACCTATTATAATTATAAATCAAAAAAACAATAAAATCAAATTCTCTTACTGTTTTATTGGCTATAAACAATTGGAAATGAATGGTTTAGAACAAAGGTATCTACAACACAAAAGAGTAAATTAGGCTATGTTAATAGCATTTATCCCTTAGCGACTGCTCTTGTAGAAACTTATGGCAATACTGTAAAGCCCTATTGGAAAAAAGATGATATTAATAAGGCAACAGAGAAAGCCAGTAATCGTATAGTGAGATTTATCTTTGGATAAAAAATAGTGTAGGCTGAAGAGAATTCTTTAAAACTAGCTTGCTACAATTATTCTTTGTCAGATTTAAATGAAGTAACAATAGAAAATAAGAACGGAAATAGATTTTCCTGTAAGATAATACCGCTGGAGCATGAACTTCAGTGGTATTATTTTTTATGATTTCAATATTAGGAAAATTTCTCAACCTCTACTCTCCTTTTTAAATCCCTAAAACCATGATATAATATAGTAAGTATAAGTCCAATAACCTGACTATAAAAGTCAGCGATAAAGATTTCTTACATCATCCGTAAGTGTTATTCTACTCTGATTCATACTATAATGAAAGTAACAAAAGATGGAGGTGTTTCATATGGAAACAATTTTACGAGTAGAATCATTAACAAAGCATTATGGAAAAGAGCCGAATATCACTAAGGCCTTGAACGGCATATCTTTTCAAGTTGTCAAAGGTGAGTTCTTAGGGATTATGGGGAGCAGTGGTTCTGGGAAAACAACCCTTCTTAACTGTCTCGCCACTATCATCAAGCCAACTGACGGCTCCATTCAAATGCAAGAAAAGGATTTAAGTCAATTAAAAGGTAGTCAGTTAGCTGATTATCGTGGTAAGGAAATCGGTTACCTCTTTCAAAATTTTGAGCTTTTGGACAATCTGACAGCCAAAGAAAATATTTTACTTCCCTTGTCTTTGCACAAGGTCGATGCCAACGAAAGCAAGGTTCGGTTAGAATTGCTTTCCCAATATCTGGATATTTCTGAACTTCTGGATAAGTTCCCATCTCAATTATCGGGTGGTCAACGGCAAAGGGTAGCTGCTGCGCGTGCTTTGATTTTAGACCCTAAAATTGTATTTGCAGACGAGCCCACAGGGGCTTTGGATTCAAAAAATGCAAGCATTTTGATGCAGAAACTATCTGAAATGAATCAAATGGAAAAAACCACCATTCTCATGGTTACCCACGACTCGGTCGCTGCTAGCTTTTGTAATCGCATCCTGTTTATCCAAGATGGAAAACTATTCCATGAAATCCGACGAGATTATCCAAGAGAAAGTCAAGAAGATTTTTACCACAGAATATTAAAGGTCATGGCAGCGCTAGCTGGAGGTGATGGCAATGTTTTCTAAATTAGTCTCAAGAAATAGCAAGAGAGATCGAAAGAATAACGGCTTGTATTTCAGTTCTATGGTTCTTTCTATTATCTCCTTTTACATCATCCTTTCTTTGTCTCATCAAGATGTGATGCTCTTTCTAAAACAAATAGAAAGTGTCGCTGTAAATAAACTCTTTAGCATGATTCCTATTCTTTACGTGGCAACGCTCTTTATTCTCTTTTTTCTAGTCTACTTCGCAAGCAGTATGCAGATGGAAAGGAGAAAACATGAATTTGGTGTCTATCTCACACTGGGAATGCGAAGAAGCAAACTGTTCTTGCTACTTCTGCTCGAGGATTTGAGAAACAGTGTCCTTGCCCTTGGAATAGGCCTTCCTATTTCCATCTTAATTTCAGAATTGATTAGCCTAATAACCGCTAAAATTGTGGGACTAGGGATTATTGAACATCAATTTTCTCTATCTACCACAGCTATACTCTATACAGTCATCGGATTCCTAGCCGTCAAATTAGCTGTTTTTGTCCTTCTAAGTGCAAAGACAGCCAATAAGGAAATCGGAAACCTGCTATCCTATTCTCCTTCTGGGATGAAAAAACTACTCCCCAAGGGTGTGTACCTTCTTGCTTCTGTCCTCGGAATTTTACTTCTTGGAACAGCCTATTACTTGGGTATGAGTGGACGAGCTTGGGAGAGTGTCATAACAATGGGCATCACCGTTCTCTTAGGAACTCTGGGAACTATCCTATTCTTCTTTGGTATGCGTTTATTTATAGACTTTTTGGTCAAGCTTGGAAACAATCGAAAACTTCATGCCTATAATTTTAGACAGATTCAGGAATTAGTTATCCAGCGCTCAACTATACTGGCTGTCTGCTCCCTCTTAATCTTCTCTGCCTTGTGCCTCTTTGGAGCAGGTGTTGCTATTGCAAGTGGCAATTCAGGCAATCAAACCCACGTATTGGATTATACATTTAGAGATAGCAAGCAGGAAACAGATGAAAATCTTGATATAGACACAGTTAAAAAAGAGCTTGAAGCTGCAGGACTAGCATCACAGTTTTCAAAGATTCTACAAATCAAAGTCGGCAAACCGAAAGAACATGAGTCCGTGTCCTTTGAACAGTTCATCAAGGTGTTGAAAGAGCAAAAAGACAGTAAAAACAAGGAAATCTTAGTCCATAATTTCCAAAAATATATAAGTTGCCACCTTTTGCCACTCTCTGAATACAATGAGCTTAGAAAGGCTGCCAATCTCCCTCCTCTAGAATTAACTAGTAAGGAAGCCTACTTGTATATGGGGAAAGATTTTCTCCCTGATGAAAACTTGGTTAACTCTGTTCTGAAAGCAAACCCTCAAATCAAAGTCATGGGAAATGATATAAAATTGATTGGAGAGGTACAGTCTTTACCAATTGTAACGGACCGTGAGGTAACCCTCTCTGTCGCTCTCATAGTCCCAGATGAAACCTTTATGAGCTATACTGAAAGTAAATACTCAAACTATGTCAGTGGCATCCTGGCTCCTGATTTGGTCAAGGAAAAAGGCCTGATGAGAGCTATCTCAGATACGAATGAAAAGCTAAATCAAACCTCTCTTGGCTATGAAAGCTATATACAAAATATGGGAAGACAATTGTTTTACATCATCTCTGCCAGCTATGTCACCATCTATCTGGCTATCATCTTCCTTGTTGTGGCAAATACAATCATTGGCGTGCAATTTTTGATGGGACAAAGACAATCCTACAGACGATACCAAACCTTGATTCATCTTGGCGCCAACTACGAAACTCTTTGTAAATCGTCAGAAAAGCAAGTCAACTGGTATTTCGGTCTACCAATAGTCCTTGCACTTATCAGTAGTAGCTTCGGTGTGAGCTCCCTCCTCACAGGAATAGTGCCAGCTAGTGCAAGAATGGACATGGGGCAGAAATTTATCACAGCCATGCTGATCGTACTGCTCTTAGCTGGTTTTGAAGTCATCTATATCAGAATTGTAAAGAAAAATAGTAACAAGTACTTGTTATCCTTAATGGAACCAAAAAGAGAAGAATAAAATTTAAAAAGCGAGGAAAAGGAGGAACCGATATGAAGCATATTCTGGTAATTGAAGATGAAGCCTTGATTCGAGATGAAATTGTCATCTTGTTAGAGAAAGCGGGTTATCAAGTTGATAAGTTGACTGACTTCAAAGATACAACCCAGCAAGTGCTGCAATACGATACGGATCTAATCATACTGGATTTGAATTTACCGGGAGAAACTGGCTTTCAAATTTGTAAAAATCTCAAATCAAAACGCTCTGTGCCCATATTGATTCTCACCTCTCGTGAACAATTAAAAGATGAAATCCACGCTCTAAAATTAGGGGCAGATGAATATCTAACAAAGCCTTTCAAGAAAGAAAGATTTTTGGCACGCATAGAAAATATCTTGAAACGCTATGAAGGTAGACAAAATTTGCTTGAAAAAGATAATTTCCTGCTGGATAGAAATACCTATACCCTTTATATCAATGGACATTCGATTTTACTCCCTCAAAATCAAGGGAAATTGTTAGAAACCTTATTAGTGGCAACTGATTCTGTCGTCACAAAAGAAGAACTAAGCATGAAACTGTGGAATACAACTGAGTTCATCGATGAAAATGCTCTTCAAGTAAATATTGCAAGGCTCAAAAAGGTGATGAAACAGGCTGGTATTGACCTTCAAGTCAAGTCCGTCAGAGGTATTGGTTACAAGCTAGAAGAGGTAAGTCCAGATGAAATATAATCTAAAATATCTAGCTACTTATCTGCCTTGGTTACTTGTTCTTTTAGTATTTGATCTATTTACAGCTGTCCTGCTTTGGCTTTCAGATGTGAGAATGTTTCAAGCCCTCATCCTTCTCTATATTTTAGCCACCGTCCTGCTCTTTTTCATCCTATCATTCCTACTGATAAGAAAAGAAAGAAAAAAATCCGCTGCCTATAAAGCCTTCATAGCCAATCCTAAGATCGATACTGAGCTTGAATTATTGCATTTATCAAGTGCCTCAGAGAAAGAAAGCATTGAAAAAATGGCAGATACACTTTATCAAAAGCAGGCTGAAATAGGAAAGCTCAACTCATTACTAGCCGAGTACGAGGACTATGTTGAAAAATGGGCACATGAGATTAAACTCCCTCTATCGCTTCTTTCCCTCCTTTTGGACAACCAAAGCGACCAACTGCCGAAGGATACAGCATTTAAGTTGGACTATGTGAAAAATCAAATTCAAGGAAATGTATCACAAATCCTATTCTACTATAGGGTGAAAAGTGAGAAAAATGATTTTCTATTTGATGACCTTGACCTAAAAGAATGTATCCAAGATCTTTTGGAAAACTTTGATCCCTTGCTCAAAGAAAAGAATTTTACGATTCAGCTAGAAAATATACAAGGAACCTGCTACACTGATCAACGCAGTTTTGAATTTATCCTCTCCCAAATCCTCGCCAACGCCCTTAAATACAGCTCTGACAAGCCCAAACTCAGTATTTCTATGTCAAGAGACAAGGGGCGCACAAGTCTGATTATTAGGGATAATGGCTGCGGAGTTAAAGCTTGCGACCTCCCTCATATCTTTGAAAAAGGCTTTACAGGTGATTCAGGAGAGACAAGGAAAAAATCAACAGGCATGGGTCTCTATCTGGTCAAACAATTAGCAGATGCTTTAAAAATCGAAATCACAGTAAAATCCGAATGGATGCAAGGATTTGAAATCACTCTTTCTATTTAGTAATTTTTGATTAAGAAAATTACCTAATCATAGAAAGTACATATTTTATATAAAAAAGGAAAGCACTTCTGCTTCCCTTTTTATTTGCGTTTTTTCTTAGCTTTTTTCATCTTGTTGGCCATACGTTTCATAGACTGTTTCATGGCAAATTCACCGATTTTACCTTTAAGTCCGCCACCAAACATCTGGCTCATATCTGGCATTCCAGCTCCTCCAAGAGCTGACATATCTGGCATGCCACCTTGTCCCATCATTCCTTCAAGGGCAGACATATCCATCCCGCCCATATTTGGCATATTTTTAGGGAGGTTATTTGGATTGATGCCCATTTGTTTCATCATCTTGTTCATATCACCAGACATGACCCCTTGCATGAGCTGTTTGGCCTGATTAAAGTCCTTGATGAATTTATTGACTTCGACAAAGGTATTTCCAGAACCTGCAGCGATACGACGGCGACGACTTGGATTTAACAAATCAGGATTTTCACGCTCCTCAGGAGTCATCGAAGATACGATGGCACGTTTACGAGCAATCTGGCGCTCATCCACCTTCATATTTTGAAGGGCTGGATTGTTAGCCATACCTGGAATCATCTTAAGCAAATCTTCCATTGGCCCCATGTTTTGCACCTGATCCAATTGATCGATGAAATCATTGAAATCAAAGGTGTTTTCACGCATCTTCTCAGCCATTTCAAGGGCTTTTTGCTCATCGTATTCCTGAGAAGCTTTCTCAATCAAAGTGAGCATATCCCCCATACCAAGGATACGGCTAGACATACGGTCTGGGTGGAAGGTTTCAATATCCGTGATCTTTTCACCCGTACCAGTGAACTTGATAGGTTTACCAGTGATATGGCGAACGGACAAAGCAGCACCGCCACGAGTATCCCCATCAATCTTGGTAAGGATGACCCCAGTCACTTCTAACTGAGCATTAAACTCACGGGCAACATTGGCTGCTTCTTGACCAATCATGGCATCAACTACGAGCAGAATTTCGTTTGGTTGAGCCAAGGCTTTTACGTCACGAAGCTCATTCATGAGGAGTTCGTCAATCTGCAAACGCCCTGCCGTATCAATCAAGACATAGTCGTTGTGATTGGCCTTCGCTTGCTCCAAACCTTGGCGAACAATCTCAACAGCTGGTACTTCTGTTCCAAGTGCAAAGACAGGAACATCAATTTGCTGTCCAAGTGTTTTCAACTGATCAATGGCAGCTGGACGATAAATATCCGCCGCAATCATCAAAGGACGTGCATTTTCTTCCTTCTTGAGTTTGTTAGCCAGCTTACCAGCAAAGGTTGTTTTACCAGCCCCCTGCAAACCGACCATCATGATAATCGTAGGAATCTTAGGTGACTTGATAATTTCTGCCGTATCAGAACCTAAAACAGCTGTCAGTTCCTCGTCAACGATTTTGATAATCTGTTGGGCATGATTGAGGGTATCAATGACCTCATGTCCGACAACACGTTCACGAACCTTCTTGATAAAGTCCTTTACAACAGGCAAGGCAACGTCGGCTTCAAGCAAGGCCAAACGAATCTCTTTAGTCGCTTCTTGGACATCAGCCTCAGAGATTTTTCCTTTTTTACGTAGATTTTTAAAGACGTTCTGCAAACGTTCTGTTAAACTTTCAAATGCCATTTTTTTCTCCTATTTACTCAATTCAGTGGAAATCGTCCGAAATGTTGCAAACACTCAAGTTCTTCGGGTGTGATTTCTTTCATGATTTCATTTGGATATCCCCAACAGCTAAAACCTATTTTCATAGCTTTGGAGATATCATTGGGCGAGATAATCTGTAGTCGAGTAGGAAATGGTTCCTCTGCGGCTAATAGTTTGCAAGGTAATCCTTGATAAATAACTAGACTGCCCATGATTACTCCCGATTGTCAATACTTGTTAAAATTTCTATCTGCTCCTGCAGAAAATCATCCTTGGGATACTGCTCCAAGATCTGGTCAAAAATCTGACTGCGGACAATGTAGTCTGAGTACATGTGTAATTTCATCTCATAGTCTTCCAAAATCTTTTCTGTCCGCTTGATATTGTCGTAAACAGCTTGACGACTAACACCGAACTCTTCAGCAATCTCAGCAAGACTGTAATCATCTGCATAGTAGAGTTCAATATAATTCATCTGCTTATCTGTCAAAAGCGCAGCATAAAATTCAAAAAGCGCATTCATGCGATTGGTTTTTTCGATTTCCATAACTTTTATTATACCAAAAAATCTATCATATCGCTATACTAGAAGGCCTTCTTAAAAAAATAGAATGAAAAAAGAACCTTGCAAGGCAAGATTCTTTTAGTGTCTGACTTAAATAATTGTTCTTCTGGGAACTAAATCGAATTAAGCTTCGATTTCTGTAACCATACCTGAACCAACAGTACGTCCACCCTCACGGATAGAGAATGTAGTACCTTGTTCTACGGCGATTGGGTGGATCAACTCAACGTCGATAGTCACATTATCACCAGGCATTACCATTTCAGTACCTGCTGGAAGTTCGATTGAACCTGTAACGTCAGTAGTACGGAAGTAGAATTGTGGACGGTAGTTGTTGAAGAATGGAGTGTGACGTCCACCTTCTTCTTTAGTAAGGATATAAACTTCACCTTTGAATTTAGTGTGTGGATTGATTGAACCTGGTTTAGCGATAACTTGTCCACGTTCGATTTCGTCACGTTGAACACCACGAAGAAGGACACCTACGTTATCTCCTGCAAGACCTTCGTCAAGTTGTTTACGGAACATTTCAACACCAGTAACAACTGCTTTTTGAGTTTCTTCTTTGATACCAACGATTTCGATTTCGTCGTTAACACGAACAGTACCACGGTCGATACGTCCTGAAGCAACTGTACCACGTCCAGTGATTGAGAATACGTCTTCGACTGGAAGAAGCAATGGTTTGTCTGTGTCACGTTCTGGTTCTGGGATGTACTCATCAACAGTGTTCATCAATTCCATGATGATGTCTTCGTACTTAGAGTCACCTTCAAGAGCTTTAAGAGCTGAACCTTGGATAACTGGAAGATCGTCACCTGGGAAGTCGTATTCTGACAAGAGGTCACGGATTTCCATTTCAACCAATTCAAGCAATTCTTCGTCGTCTACCAAGTCAATTTTGTTCATGAAGACGATAAGGTGTTTAACACCAACCTGACGTGAAAGAAGGATGTGCTCACGAGTTTGTGGCATTGGTCCATCAGTTGAAGCTACTACAAGGATAGCTCCATCCATTTGAGCGGCACCAGTGATCATGTTTTTAACGTAGTCCGCGTGTCCTGGAGCGTCGATGTGAGCGTAGTGACGTTTTTCAGTTTCGTACTCAACGTGCGCAGTGTTGATAGTGATACCGCGTTCGCGTTCTTCTGGAGCAGCATCGATAGACGCATAGTCTTTAGGTTGGTTAACTGCTGAAGGCAAGCGACGTGCCAAAACAGTTGTGATAGCTGCAGTTAGGGTAGTTTTACCGTGGTCAACGTGTCCGATAGTACCAATGTTAACGTGTGGTTTACTACGATCGTATTTTTCTTTTGCCATTTGAGTAAAAGCCTCCAATAAAATATATTTTATAGATAGACAGTAGGCAATACAGTCTAACTTTCCTTACTATTTTATCAAATTTCAGCTAAATTGCAAGTGTTTTACACACATTTTGTGAATTATTCTAAATCTCATAATTTCAAATTCTTTTCCTTCTCCAACGGAATCATTTAAAACACTTTTGACCAGTCTAACCTCAAGTCTTTTTATCAAAAAAATCAGGTCTTCCTGATTTTTAGATTGATTCTGATTTTTCCAGTTCTTTTTCTTTAGCTTCTTTATGATTTTCATATAATTTCACCAAGAACTTCGTAATTTCTTTTAGGATAGAATAGGTTGGCACTGCCACAATCATTCCGATTACACCAGAAATATTGCTAGAAAGTAAGAGAAGAACCAAAATGGTGATTGGATGAACCTTCATGACCCCTCCAACGATACGAGGATAAAGGATATTTCCATCAATTTGTTGAATAATCAGCATATAAATTACAGCTATAAGTACTCTGTGCGGATCAGTAAAGACGTTGGCAATCACCATTGGAATTAAGCCAATACTTGGACCAACATAAGGAATCAAATTTGCGATTCCAGAGAAAATAGCAAAAACTAGGGCGTACTTTAATCCGATAACGCTATAGCCAATATAGGCTAAAAATCCAATAATAACCGCATCAATCGCAATTCCACTGATATAACGGGCTATAGTTGTATTGAGATTGGTTAAAAGGCTAGAAAGATTCAATTTGTCATGCTTTAAGACAGTACGTTCCAACATTGGTAGCAACTTATGACCATCCAACAAGAAATAAATCAAGAATACAGGGGTCATAATGAGAATCAGCACCGTACTAAACAAGGCTGAAAGAATGCTTCCTAAACTGTTGCTGACGCTATTCAGGATATTCTGGAGGATATCCACATAGGAGAGATTCAGTTGTTGAATAGTTTGTTGAATATCAATATTTTGGAAGACAGGATTCTTGGACAAATCGATGATCAAATCTTGTAGTCTACTATAGATGTTTTGACTAGAAATAATCAAGCTGGTCAACTGATTAATCAAAATCGGCAAGAGATAAACGACCCCCACAACGATAGCACCAATTAAGGCACAAAGAGTGACCAAGACACCAATTAGACGATTGATTTTACATCTCTTTTCTAAAAAAGTAACGATTGGATTTGTAATGTAGTAAAAAAATCCACCAAGCAAAAATGGAATCATGATGGTATTCACAACCGTAACAAAGGGCGTAATGATGGCTCCCATTTCTCTCCAAAGATAGAAAATCAGTGTTAATAATAAAATTTCAGCTGTCCAAAAAAATAATTTGTTTCTACGGAACATAGGTATCCTCCTTCTCTCTATTTTACCATATTTCTGAAAAAGATAAGATGGCTTTAGTAAAAAAGCGAGAATATTTTTTTTCTTTATGATAAAATAAAGCTAATATGAAAAAAATAATTCTATCTTTTATGACACTTTTTGTTTTTGGAACAGCTTCTACTGTTTCTGCTCAGGAGTTTGATGTTGCTGCTAAACATGCCATTGCTGTCGAGGCTACAACTGGAAAAATCCTCTATGAGAAAGATGCAAATCAGCCTGTAGAAATTGCCTCTATTACAAAACTGGTTACAGTTTATTTGGTCTATGAAGCTCTGGAACAAGGAACTATCAGCCTGTCAACACCTGTTGATATTTCGGACTATCCTTACAAACTTACAACTAATTCTGAGGCGAGTAACGTCCCTATGGAAGCTCGAAATTATACTGTTGAACAGCTATTAGAGGCTACAATGGTATCCAGCGCGAACAGCGCTGCGATTGCACTAGCAGAAAAGATTGCTGGTTCTGAGAAAGACTTTGTAGACAAAATGAGGGCTAAACTTCTTGAATGGGGAATTCAAGATGCAACTATTGTAAACACTACTGGTTTAAATAATGAGACCCTTGGCGATAATATCTATCCTGGTTCTAAAAAAGACGATGAAAACAAGTTGAGTGCCTACGACGTTGCAATCGTCGCTCGTAACCTCATACGAGATTATCCCCAAGTTTTGGAAATCACCAAAAAACCAACTTCTACCTTTGCAGGACTTGAAATCCACTCAACCAACTATATGTTGGAGGGAATGCCTGCCTATCGTGGTGGAGTTGATGGGCTCAAAACTGGTACAACAGATAAGGCGGGAGCTTCTTTCGTTGGAACAACTGTTGAGAAAGGGATGCGTATTATTACGGTTGTTTTGAATGCAGATCAACAAGATACCAACCCTTATGCACGTTTTACTGCTACTTCTGCACTTTTAGATTATATTTCTGCAAACTTTGCCTTAAAAACTGTCGTCCAGAAAGGTGAAGCATACAACGATAGTAAAGTGACAGTTCTTGACGGGAAAGAAGAAAGCGTTGCAGCCGTTGCTAAGTCAGACATTTCTATCATCCAACGCATTGGAAGCAGTACCACACCATCTCTCCAATTCACACCAAAATCAACATCAGAAATGGCTCCATTGGAAGAAGGCAAGGTTATTGGTACTCTAACCTATGATGACCAGGATTTGGTCGGACAAGGCTATCTCACTTCTGACAAACCATCTTTTGAAATGGTTTCTGAAAAGAAAGTAGAAAAAGCCTTCTTTTTGAAAGTTTGGTGGAATCAATTTATCCGCTTTATCAATGAAAAACTATAAAAAAATCGCGAGTTTTCGCGATTTTTTTATTTCATCTCTTTAAAAGCTGCTTCCGCATCTGCATTGCTAATAGCACCAAATTGGATTTTTCCGATTTTTCCTTGGCTGTCAATCAAGTATTCCGTTGGAATACTACGAATTTGGTAGGCTTGGAAGGTAGTTGCCTTGGTATCATATAGAACTGGAATATCCTTGTAGCCTTGTTCTTGGTACCATTTTGGAAAGTCTTGAACTGTTTTTTCACCTTGTAGTCCTGGTGCAACGACACTCAAGATTTCAAAGTCTCGATCTTGTTTGGCAGCTAATTCCATCAGCTCAGGCATACTCTTTCGACAAGGTCCACACCAAGAGGCCCAGAATTTCAAATAGACCTTTTTCCCTTTATAGTCTGATAACTTCACTTCTTTGCCATCCATAGACTGCAAGGTGAAGTCTGGAGCATCCTTACCGACTGCGATTTGTTGTACAGCAGGTTGTTTTGGACTGCTTGTCTGTTTGGTTTCTTTTTCACCACAGGCAATCAACAAGAATAGAGACATGAGGCTCAATCCAGCAAAAATAACTTTTTTCATATTTTTCTCCTTTTATCCAAGAATTCCTGACAAGGCATTTAACTGCCCTAGCATTAATAATAATCCCATCAAAATAATCAAAGCTCCCCCGATTTTCTTTAGTAGGATCATATGGGGCTTTAATTTACTAAAATAGGGCATAATCCAGCCCGAAGCCAAGGCCAAAACAAGGAAAGGAAGGGCCATTCCCAATGTATACACTAAGGTTAGTAATGCTCCTTGCCAAGCACCATTGCCACCTGAAGCTGCTAGGGCCAAGACTGAGCTTAAAACGGGTCCGATACAAGGGGTCCAACCAAAACTAAAGGTTATCCCAAGTAAAAAGGCTGACAGATAGTGATTAGACTTTGATTGTTTGAAGGTGACTGTCTTTTGAACTTCCAGTTTATTGAAATGCAAGATTTCCATCTGGTGAAGCCCTAAAAGAATAATGACTGTCCCCATAGCATAACGAAACCAGTCTGCATAGAGCATGTGTCCTAGGAATCCAGCTCCAAATCCTAAAATAAAGAAAATGAGGGAGATTCCTGCAATAAAGCACAATGTCCGAATTAAGCCTGACCATGCAACGTCTCTTCCAAAAAAGCGAAAGCTTTTCGAATTTCCCTGATCATCCAGTAAAATACCAGCATAGACAGGTAGTAAAGGAAAGATACAGGGTGAAAAGAAGGACAGAATACCTGCTAAAAAAACGGATACTAGAAATATAATCGACTCCAACAAATTACCTACTTTCTCAAAATTCTAATCCTATTTTACTACAAAAGAATAAATTTGTAAGAAGTCTGCTACGCTTGTTTATTTTATCTAAACTTGACACAAAAAAAGGAGCTAAGCTCCCTTCAGATTGAAGACAAAGTCCTTAGACTACAAATTTCTAAGGGCTTTTCTTTGTGTAAAGTCGTATAATAGAGGTAAGAAAAGTTGTGAGGTGTTCCCTATGTTTCACAAAGAAAATCTCGAATATAACCGCAATCAAGTTGGTTTTTACACGCTAGATGAACTCGTTCCGCAAGCCCATTTTCTTCGTCAGGTTGAGCAAGTGATCGATTTTTCCTTCATCTATGACTTATTCGCAGATACTTATTCTGAAGATAAAGGTCGTCCTAGTTTAGACCCTGTTTTGCTGGTTAAAATCCCTCTCATCCAATGTTTCTACGGCATCCGTTCCATGCTCTTGGTAGCTTTCCACTTGTGCCAGCAAGTCCGCTACTTCTGATAAGTCTCTCGTTTTTAACTCTTTGATAGGCTGAGTGAAGGTGTATCTCTCCCCCAAAGCCCTAAAATCAATCACTGTTTTTCTATGCATACCTTAAGTATAGCACAAAAAAGCCGACCTAGAACAGCTAAATCCAGCTTTGTTCACTGATCTCTATGACGCAAAATCTTCTCTAAACCTCTTATTTTCTACTTTCGGCAATTCTCCATCAGATGGCGTCCCTTCTTCTTGTAAAAGATGGTCTTGTTTGGAGTACTTTGCACAAGAATTCAACAAAAAAACAGGGAGAGTCTTGGTTTCTGTACCCTTACTCTCCCTGTCTTTTACTGTTCAGAAATTAAAAATTGATTTGAAGTTTTAATGATGTTTACCGTTTCCTTGACATCTAAATCATCCGTGTACAGAAAATGATGTTTCTCACTATTTTTAGCTAGGAACTCACTTCTTGCTTGGATTGATAAATCGCCTGTTCTCTCAATTTCTTTTCGAGAAGAATCTCTATCTTTCAAGGTTTCTTCTTGAGCCATTAGGACACAATATTTTAGCTTAATCCGTTTTTCTTTTAAGAAGGTGGCAATTTTCTTCAGTTGCTCTTCAAATATGACATACTCTATCACGACAGTAATGCCACGATCCAAGAAATTATTGGTCAGACTGATAATATTATCCCAGAACAAATCCATGTAAAATCCATCATCCTCCCAAGGAGCTACGAGACCTCCTTTAATCATTAAGTAAATAATGTCGCCCTCTATCACTGCACTTTTGTCAAAAGAATAGACCAACTCTTTGCTGACAGTGCTCTTTCCAACGCCTGGAGGACCTGAAATGATATAAACACAATTTTCCAACCTTATACCTCTACATACTTGAAATATCTCTAACTTACGATAACTTTCAGCCCACTTATGACTTTCTTATGAAGTCTTCAGGATACTGTGCACGCGCACCACCGATGAGTTTTGGACGGCTAGCTAAAGCCGTTACATGGGCGTGCCCAATCTCACGTAGTACCGGTCGAATCGGAACCTGCACATGCTTGACATGCATGCCAATTGCGGTATCTCCGATATCCAATCCAGCATGAGCCTTAATGAACTCCACTTCAACAGGGTCCTGCATAAACTTGAAGGCAGCTAGTTGACCCGAACCTCCCGCATGAAGAGTAGGTAGTACACTGACGATTTCCAGACCAAACTGCTCTGCCACCTGGCGTTCAACAACGAGGGCACGATTGACATGCTCACAACCTTGAACAGCTAGATGAATTCCTTTTTCTTCTAGGATATCTAGGATGGTCTTCACAATGATTTCCCCAATTTCTTGGCTGGATTCCTTGCCAATATGGCCACCTAAAACTTCGCTAGAGGATAGACCTAGGACAAAGAGGCTTCCTTCACACAATCCAGCCTTCTCCAAAACATCTTCAACAATCTGGCTTGTTGCTCTTTGAATGTCTTTTTCCTTCATACTTGATACCTCTTTTGTCACTATCTATCATATCTTTTTTTACTGATTTTATCAAGGTCAACTAATCATTCTGATTTTTAAAAGCAAAACTCCCAGAATAGACTGGGAGTTAGCTAGTTGCTATTTTATTGAGGTATATTTCAACCGTCGTCCCTTTTTCGGGTGTAGAATTGATCTTCATCTGATAGTTTTCTCCAAAATGAAGTTTGAGTCGTTGGTCGACATTTTGAAGGCCAACTCCCCCACGTTTGAGCTGACTTTGACTACTATCGCCAGCAGCTTGGAAACCAACACCATCATCCTCAATGCGGATGACAAGCCCTGTATCCTGTTTCTGAACAGAAAGTTTAATATGGCCCTGACCTTCCTTCTCCTTAATACCATGGTAAAGAGCATTTTCTACAAGAGGTTGCAACACCAACTTGGGTAAGACTAGGTTACCAAAAGCAGGTTCTTCATCAATCTCATACTCCAGCTTATCACCATAGCGTTGTTTCTGGATAAAGAGGTACTGGCGGACATGATTGATTTCATCAGAAAGAGAAATCAAATCCTTTCCTTGATTGAGCGCCAAGCGGAAATAGGTTGCCAAAGACTTGGTTACCTGAACCACTCGCTGACTATCCTGAAACTCAGCCATCCAGATGATAGTGTCCAAAGTATTATAGAGGAAATGGGGGTTAATCTGGCTCGACAGTGCTTGAAGTTCATACTGCCGGGTTGCTTCTTCCTGCCTGCGCACATCTGCCATCAGCTGATCAATCTGATCCAACATAGCATTAAACTGGCGAGTCACTTTTCTCAGTTCATAGGCGCCAGCTTCCTTAGCACGAAGATTTTGTGTACCAGAAGCAATTTCCAGCATGGTTTCTCTCAGATCCTTCAAAGGGGCAATCCAGCGTTTGAGACTGAACCACACCAAGCAGAGACAGGCAAGAAGGGATAAGGCACTAGCACCAAGCAAGGTCCACATGAGTTGACTCCGAACCTGGTCTAACTTCTCCAACGAAGACACGCCTATAACCGTCCAATCAGTTCCTGCAATCTGTTCCTGACTGACGTAGGATTGGTGATCCAGCGTATAGCCCTGCCCCGTCTCAATGAAGGGTTTCATGGCCTCCATTTCACTCGCTGAGCTATAGACAGTACGTTTAGGATGGTAGACAAATTCATGGTTTTCATTGATGATAAAGGCAAAGCCCTGCTGGCCCAACTGGAGTTGGTTGAGATAGGCTTCCAGAGTTTCGTAGGAAATATCCAAACGAAGTACGCCAAGATTGGCTCCCTTTTCATCAACAAGTTCCTGAGTAACAGAAATGACCCATTGACTATCCGATTTACGAGCTGGTGTCAAAACTGGTTTAGCTCCCTGATGAATGGCCTTTTGGTACCAATCCTCGGCCATCATATCAGAGGAAGTTTTCATCTGCACACTGTCATCTGTAGAAATAACCTGACCGGATTTGGTGACCAGTACCACCGTTTTCAAGTCCTGGTCTGCCTTTAAGATAGTCAAAAACAGATCTCGGATTCCCTTGGCTTGGTTTTGGTTAGGATTCTCAGCATAGGCTAACACATCCGTCTGCTGGGTCAAACTGGTCGAGGTGGTTTCTAATTTTTTGATATAAGACTGAATAAAGTGGCTAGTCTGGCTGATGGTCGTTTGGCTATTACCCTCAATAGTAGCCTCAATGGCTGATGAACTCGATTGATAGTAGAAAGTCCCAACCAGAGCTAGGAGAATGAGAAAGACCAGAAAGATGGAAATAACCATTCTGACTAAAAGAGAAGAACGCTTCATCGACCTTCCCCTTTCTTAAACTGACGAGGTGTCACACCTGCAATTTGTTTAAAACGTTGGGTAAAGTAGTTCATATCTTCAAAACCAACCTTTTCGGCTATCTCATAAATCTTTAAATCCGTAGTCAGAAGCAAGAGCTTGGCTTGTTTAACACGCTCTCTCACCAGGTAATCCTGAAAAGGCAGGCCCAACTCTTTCTTAATCAAGGAACTCAAATAAGTCGGACTAAAGCCCAAGTCACTGGCCAAAGACTTCAAACTAAACTGACTGTCAGCTAGATGGGACTGGATTTTCTGAGCAATATTTCCCTCAAACTTATCAGTTAATAAATCTTGTAACTGCTCTTCTTTTTCTTCCTTGTCTAGTTTTTGCTTGATTTTCCCTAACATTTCCTCAATATCCTGACGAGAAAAGGGCTTGAGCAGATAGTCATCGACACCTAGTTTGACAGCAGACAAGGCATAATCAAAATCATCGTAACCCGTTAAAAATACCAAATGCACTTGTGGATAGGTTTCTCGTACCAGACTGGCCAACTGGATGCCATTTAGCTGAGGCATGTTGATATCGGTTAAAATGATATCTGGCACCTGCTTTTGAATTAAGTCCCAAGCCTGCCTTCCATTTTCAGCCTGACCGATGATTTCCATATCGTAGGCCGCTACATTGACCAGCTTGGTCAAGCCTTGCCTTACCAGATACTCATCTTCTACGATTAAGATTGTGTAGGTCATGCTCTGCTCCTTTGTCACTTACTAGTATCAGTATAGCAAAATTCTCCTCTAACTGCTTAGGAAAGACTTCTTAATCAACATAATCTAGTAAATAGGCATAGCCTTTTTCTGCCATTTGGTCTTTGGGAATAAAGCGGATAGAGAGACTATTGATACAGTAGCGCAAGCCACCCTTGTCCTCTGGTCCATCTGTAAAGACATGGCCAAGGTGAGAATCTCCAACTCGGCTTCTTACTTCCATGCGTGTCATATTGTAAGACTTATCTTCCTTGTAGGTAGCAACATCTGGACTGATTGGTTGGGTGAAACTAGGCCAGCCACAACCAGACTCAAACTTGTCCTTTGATGAAAAGAGGGGTTCACCAGTTGCGACATCCACATAGATACCGGATTCAAATTTATCCCAATAGCGGTTTGAAAAAGCTCGTTCTGTTTGATTTTTCTGGGTAACTGCATACTCCTCAGGTGACAAGGTCTTTTTCAATTCCTCATCACTTGGTTTAGGATATTTGCTGGCATCGATGACGGGATAGGCAGCCTGATTGACATTGATATGACAGTAGCCATTTGGATTTTTCTTGAGGTAGTCTTGGTGATAATCCTCAGCCACCACAAAATTCTTCAAGTTTTCCTTTTCAACTGCCAGAGGTTGGTCGTATTTCTTAGCCACCTCATCAAAGACTTGGTTGATCACCTCCAAATCCTTGTCATCTGTGTAATAAACACCGGTACGGTACTGGGTCCCCACATCATTTCCTTGTTTATTTTTACTGGTTGGATTGATAATGCGGAAGTAATGAAGAAGAATTTCTTTGAGGGAAATTTGATTGGCGTCGTAAGTGACATGGACAGTCTCTGCATGTCCTGTTTGGTTAATCAATTCGTACTTGGTTGTTTCCCCTCTACCATTTGCATAGCCTGAAACGGCATCTGTCACTCCGGAAACGCGTGAGAAGTATTCCTCCACTCCCCAGAAACATCCTCCAGCTAGATAAATTTCGTGCAAGTCTGCGTCTTTGCTCACTGCTGTTTTTTTCACTGTTTTTCCTCCTTGGCTAACTGACGCTTTCTCAATTTGCGAGCTATCTGTCTGCCCTGCATTTCGCATCAATAGAAAATAGAAACCGATTATGGCTAGGAGAATGACCCCTGCCAAGACAAAAAGTTTTACTTTATCATTCATAGCCTTTCTCTACCCCATTTCTTTCAATGTCTTTAAAATCATATCCTTATCCATAAAACCTGGTTGTGTTTTGACCAGCTTGCCTTCCTTGTCTATAAAGGCTTGAGTTGGGTAAGAACGAACACCATAACTTTCCAAGAGTTTACCTGACGGGTCAATCAAAACTGGAAAATTTTTATAATCCAATCCCTTGTACCAGTTCTTAAAGTCCGCTTCTGCTTGTTCTCCCTTGTGACCAGGAGACACCACTGTCAAGACCACGTAGTCATCACCAGCTTCTTTAGCGATTTCGTCCGTATCTGGAAGGCTGGCTAGACAGATGGAACACCAAGAAGCCCAGAATTTAAGATAGACTTTCTTGCCCTTGTAATCAGATAAGCGATAGGTCTTGCCATCTACACCTGTCAGTTCAAAATCAGCTACTGCTTGACCCTTGGTGGCAGTTTGCGAGCTAACTTGTTCTGTTTTAGTTTTCTCCTTCATAGTAGATTGATCTGACATATTTTTAGCCGAACAGGCTGCCAAGCAACAAATTGAGCCTACTCCAAGGAGACATGTTTGCCATTTTTTCATTTCTTTTTCCTCTCTATTCAAATAATGTAGTCAAAATGGAAGCATTTCCCAAAAGCACCAAGATTCCCATCAGGATAATGAGGAAACCACCGAATTTTTTGAGGGTTCCGAGGTAAGGATGGAGTTTTCGGAAATGTTTCAAAACGTAGCTGGAGGCAAGAGCTAGAACTAAAAATGGTAGCGCTAGACCAAGCGTATAAACTAACATAAGACCAGCTCCCTGCCAAGCTCCTGAACCACCTGAAGCCGCTAAAGCCAAAACAGATCCCAAAACCGGCCCTACACACGGTGTCCAAGCAAAACTAAAGGTCAACCCCAGTAAAAATGCCTGACTATAGCCATTAGCATTTTGACCCTGTCTCTTTAATTGTAGCCTTCTTTCCTTGTAGAGTCCCTGCAAATGTAAAACACCCATCTGGTGCAAGCCCAAGAGAATGATAATCGCACCCGTCGCATACTGAAACCAAGAAGCATACAGCAAATTGCCTAAAAAACCAGCTCCATAACCCAGTAAGATAAAAACAAAGGAAATCCCCGCTATAAAGGCCAGAGTTCGCAATAAACTTATAACTGAGATTGAAAATTTTCCGCTAGAAGCCTGAGCATCATTCTTATCATCCAATAAGACTCCTGCATAGACTGGCAACAAGGGTAAAATACAAGGAGAAAAGAAGGAAAGAATTCCAGCAAGAAAAACACTGATAAAAAAGATTACATTGTCCATTGCCTTCCTCCATTCTTTGATTTGATAGGTCTATTATATCCCCAAAACTCCAGAAAAAACAGGGACAATGATAGGCAAAAATAGGAATTTAATCAGTTTATTTATAAACCTTGTACAAAAAAGTCCCATAAGATCTATAATGAAAAGCTACTAATAATTTCAGCAAACTTATCAAACGAAATGCCTTTGGTTTTCGGAACTTTGAAAACTTCAAAAAAAGGATTTTCATCGCTCTCAACATCAAAAAAGAAAGGACGAAATTTGTCCTTTCTCGATCTTAGCTGACTTCAACCCACTACAGTTGACAAAGAGCCCATTTTAATACGTTCCTTCTTCACCTTGACTGGTCAAGATAACAGGTCCATCTTTGGTAATCACGAACTGGTGTTCATATTGGCACGATAGACCACCATCAATGGTCTTATGAGCCCAGCCAGTCTTCATATCTGTATCAATTTCCCAGTCACCAGTATTGATCATGGGTTCAATGGTTAGTACCATTCCTTCACGGAGACGGAGTCCACGACCTGCTATACCGTAGTTAGGAACCATTGGCTCTTCATGCATAGTTGGACCAACACCATGACCAACCAAATCACGAACGACACCATAACCGCGACTTTCAGCATATTCCTGAATTGCTGCACCGATATCACCGATGCGATTGCCGACAACTGCTTGCTCAATCCCTTTATACATAGCTTCCTTGGTCACGTCCATCAGGTTTTTCACTTCTTCAGACGGTGTACCAACCGCATAAGCCCAACATGAGTCAGCTAAACCACCAGTATAACTTTGGGTGTGTTTTTTCATTTGCTCGACATTGTTGAAGTTGAGTTTTGACACATTGAGATCTGATTTGGCAATCGGCCCACCTAGAACCATATCAACCTTGAGCAAGTCTCCATCTTTCAAGATGTAATGACGTGGAAAAGCATGAGCAACTTCGTCGTTGAGAGAGCAACAAGTGGCATAGGGATAATCCATGACTGCGCCATCCACGCCAATCTGTAGAGGAAGGAAATTCTCCTCTTTACAACGACGACGAACATACTCTTCTACTTCCCACATATCCACGCCTGGCTTAATCAAATCACGTAAGCCGATATGGATACTAGCTAGGAAATCACCAGCCTTGTCCATGGCTTCGATTTCACGTGCTGATTTTAAAGTTATCATTTTTTCTCCTAGATTCTAATTGATTTTAACTGTAACATTTGCTTTTGATACAATTTGATGACCATGATAAATATCATAATCAATAATGGCTGAGCGTCTCGTGTGGTGAATAATGCGTGCCTGAATCCGCAAAGTATCATCTATCTGAACAGCCTGCAGGAAGTAAACTAGCATCTGCTCGATGATGAGATTGCGTCTGCTATTTGCCACCAAATCCTGTGTCATGTGAGTTAAAATTTCAGCAAGAACACCATTTGCCAAAACCCCGTTTTTCTCAAGCATAAAGGGCTCAACTGTAATCACAACTTCGTCGTGATGATAAGACAACTTCTGACCAATTTGCTCTGAAAAAGTCGGCAAAGCCGAAACTTGAGAGCGGCTCATCTTATCCATGACATCTCGTCTCGTTACAACTCCGAGCAAAGTTTGATTGCTTCTCACTACCGGAACCATCTCAAAGTCTTCTGCTATCATCCGTTGACTGACATTGGCAATATTGGTCGCTAATCCTGTCACGAAAATGCTGCGCGTCATCACCTTATCAATCGTCGTGCTAGGGGATTTGTCCCCTGCATCACGCATGGTAACAACTCCCACAACCACTTGGTGCTGATTGATGACTGGGAAACGACTACTTCGATTCTTGCGTACCAAGTCTAGATAATCTTTCACTGTGTCTGTTTCTCTCAAAAAACCATACTCATGGCTAGGACGATAGAGCTTTTCAACTGTCAGAATATCGGTTTTGATTTGAACATTTGAGAGAGCTCTGTTGATCATGGTCGCTACTGTAAAAGTATCATGCTTACTTCTCAGGACAGGAATACCCTTTTTATTGGCAAGAGCTAGTACATCCTCGTGCACATGAAAACCACCCGTCACGAGAACCGCATTTTCATTTTCCAAAGCTAGAAGTTGAATACGAGTACGGTCTCCGACGATTAACAAACCACCATCATTCAGATAGGACAAGATATTCTGCTCCGTCATAGCCCCAATGGAGAATTTGCTAAACTCTCTCTCAAGCCCTTCCTGACCAGCCAAAACTTCGGAGGAAGTTACTTCAGCAATTTCAGCATAAGTTAGCCGCTCAATAGCCACTTTCTGGGACTTGACTCGTATGGTTCCACTACGTGGCCGAGTTTCAACGATGCCACGATTTTCAGCTTCTTTGATAGCTCGGTAGGCTGTTCCGTCACTAACACCTAGGTGATTGGAAATACTGCGAACGCTAACTCTCTTCCCAATTGGTAACTCTTCCAGATAGGACAAAATTTCCTGGTGTTTACTCATTGAATTCTCCTTTTATGTATCGAAATTCAAGATAGTCTCTCATTTTACGTGTATAGCGATCGCTCCCCTTAAACTGTCGGACTAGGTTAAAGCCTGATTTTAAGGCTACTTTTTGACTAGCTTGATTCTCCAAATGAGTGATGATGGATAATTGTTTTAAACCAAATTCTTCAAATGAAAGCTGACATAGCTTGGTAACCACTTCTGTCATAAAACCTTGTGACCAAGAATCCTTTTTTAAGAAATAACCAATTTCTGCTTCTTTTTTGATTTCATCAATCTTTTCAAATTTGATGGAACCAATCATTTCCTGATTTCCTTGGAGACAAATTGCCCAAACACCTAGAGGATTCTTCATAAAATAGTTAGCAAGTGCGTATTGACTTTCTTCCAAACTTGCTTGACTGGGAAAAATAAACTGCAGATTTTCCGGATTTGAAGCAATATCGTAAAACGCTTGACTGTCACTAAAAAAGAAAGGACGCAAATACAAGCGCTCCGTTTCAAAAAAAGAAAACATTGCTAATTTGGTCCAAATATTCATAATCACCTCAACGGTTTAGTCTTCAACGAGTGTAATATCCGCTCCAAGACTACGTAATTTTTCAATAATATCTGAGTAGCCACGAAGGATAAACTCAATATTTGTAATTTCAGTCTGGCCTTGAGCCATCAGTCCAGCAATCACAAGTGCAGCACCAGCTCGCAAGTCTGTAGCTTTCACCTTGGCACCATGTAGAATTCGCCCACCAGTGTAGAAAATATGGTCATTTGTAGTCGCAATATCCGCGTCCATTTTTGCTAACTCAAAGACATGGTTGACACGTTTTTCGTAAATGGTATCAATAATAGTACCACGACCTTGAGCAGTTAGTAAAAGTGGTGTGATTGGTTGTTGCAAATCGGTTGCAAATCCTGGATAGGGAGCTGTTTTGATATTGATGGCCTTCAAATCAGACTGCTCTTCAACGAAGATACTGTCTTCTGAGACCGTCATACGAACGCCCATTTCTTCTAGTTTGGCGATAAAGCCTTCTAAGTGTTCATAGAGAACGTTGTTAATACGGATTCCTTTACCAACCGCTGCAGCAAGTGATATATAGGTTCCAGCTTCGATACGATCTGGTATTACTTGGTGACGAGTTCCATGAAGTTTCTCGACACCATCAATAATGATAAGATCTGTACCAGCACCACGAATGTGAGCCCCCATGTTATTCAAAAGGGTAGCCACATCGATGATTTCTGGTTCACGAGCCGCATTTTCAATAACAGTCCGTCCCTTAGCCTTAACAGCCGCAATCATGGTATTAATCGTTGCACCAACACTGACGGTATCCATGTAAATACTTGCGCCGTGAAGTCCCTTACCTTGGGCAGATAAATTCATATTATCTCCCTCATAGCTTACCTTGGCTCCCATGGCTTCAAAGGCTTTTAGGTGAAGGTCAATCGGACGAGGTCCCAGATCACATCCACCAGGAAGTCCAACTGTAGCTTCACCAAAGCGACCTAACAGACTTCCATAGAAATAATAAGAAGCACGAAGGCTATTGATCTTGCCATAAGGCATAGGAATGTTTTGAACACCTCTCGGATCAATCTCCAAAACATCATCGTAGCGTTTTACTTTCGCTCCCATGATTTCCATAATTTCTACAAGACTAGCAACGTCTGAAATATCTGGGACACAATCCAAAGTGACAACATCATCTGCCAGTATAATAGCAGGGATTAATGCTACAACACTATTCTTAGCACCGCTAATGGTGATCTCACCTTGCAATGGATGTCCACCATTGATGACAATTTTTCTCATGTTATACTCTTTCAAAATTTACTAAAAAGGTCTCTACATTCTATTATACCATAGTTCTCCTATTTTTCCCATTTCTGTTTAATAAAAATCACTCTCTTTTTATCTTCTAAAATAGAAAAAAGACCCATCACACAAGCACAAAAGCTTGGTATGATAGGCTTTTAAAAGTTTAGATTAACGTACTGTACGGATACGCATTGTGTTTGTACGGACAGCTTCTCCAAGTGGTACACCTGCAACGATAACGATATCGTCACCAGACTCAACAAGACCAGCTTCAACTGCTTTACGTTCAGCAATTTCGAACATATCGTCAGTTGATGAAGGTGCTTCTGTCAACATTGGGATAACACCCCAGTTCAACATCAATCCACGTTCTGTCAATTCGTCAAATGTCAATGCCAAGATATCAGCATTTGGACGGTATTTAGAGATCAAACGAGCAGTGTGACCAGTCTTAGTCAAAGTAACAACCAATTTGATATCCATTGAGTTTGTAGCATCTTTAACAGCTGAAGCCATAACTTCTGTCTTAGAGTTACGTTCGAATGTATCTGAGTTCAAACGTCCGTATTCGTTAAGAAGAGTTTGTGCGTTCTTGTCAATTGTAGCCATTGTTGTTACTGACTCAAGTGGGTATTTACCGTTTGCAGACTCACCTGAAAGCATTGTAGCGTCAGTACCGTCGATAACAGCGTTAAATACGTCTGATACTTCTGAACGAGTGGCACGTGGTTTTTCAGTCATTGTTTCAAGCATGTTTGTTGCTGTGATAACAACTTTACCAGCTGCGTTCACTTTAGTGATGATCATTTTTTGGTAAACTGGAACCATTTCGAATGGTACTTCGATACCCATGTCACCACGAGCAATCATGATACCGTCAGCAGCTTCAATGATTTCATCCAAGTTGTCGATACCTTGTTGGTTTTCGATTTTAGCGAACAATTGAACGTGACCATTACCAGTTTCTTCACAGATTGCACGAACTTCATTCACGTCTTTAGCAGTACGTACAAATGAGATCGCGATGAAGTTGATACCTTGTTCCAAACCGAAACGGATATCATCGTTGTCACGTTCAGCAAGAGCTGGGAAAGGAATTTTAGTGTTAGGGATGTTTACACCTTTTTGTTTAGCGATAATTCCATCGTTTTCAACTTCAACTTCAAATTCACGAGTTGCATCGTCTTTTGCAACAACACGAAGACCAAGTTTACCATCGTCAACCAATACTTGGCGACCAACCTCAACATCATCGTAGATGTCAAGAGCACCAGCAACGTTCAAAGCAATCACTTCACGAGTTGATTTGATTCCTTGTTTAGTTGCAACACGAATTTTTTCACCAGTTTTGTATGAGTATTCTTTTGCGTCACCTTCAAACAATTCAGTACGGATTTCTGGTCCTTTTGTATCAAGAAGGAAACCAACTTTCTTACCTGCAAGTTTTTCAGCAAGTTTAACAGTTGCCATACGCTCACCTTGTTCTTGGTGGTCACCGTGTGAGAAGTTGAAACGGAAAGTGTTCGCTCCTGCTTCAATCAATTTCGCAATATTTTGAGCTGAAGCTTCAACGTCAAGTTTTTCACCCCAGTATCCATCTTCACCGAATTTTTTACCACCACGGATTTCTACCGCAGGACCCAAAGTTGCAACGATTTTTACACGTTTGTTCATGATTTTGTGACTCCTTTATATAATTCGACCTTTATGGTCATGTTACCAAATTAATGAAAGTTGATTAGGACAAGCTCTTGTTCAAGCTAGCGAGTTCAAGATCAGCTTTGTGTGGGTTGTTCACCACAATCTTGCCATCTTCAGTCAAGCTAAACAAAGCTCCTTCTTCTGCTGTACCAAGAATTGGATTTTCAACCATTTTTTCATTACGGATACCAACAGCGACACCACCGATTCCTTGTTTGAGAAGTTTAACAGCATGTGCTCCCAAGCGTGACGCCAAGACGCGGTCACGCGCAGTTGGTGAACCACCACGTTGGATGTGACCAAGTTCAGTTACACGAAGGTCACTAGTGTCTCCAGCTTCTTTTAGTTTTTGACCAAATTCAGCTGCTGACATAACACCTTCCGCCAAAACAATGATGTTGTGTTTCTTACCGTGTTCATAACCAGCTTTGATGCTAGCTACGATTTCTTCCATGTTGAAGCCTTCTTCAGGGATAATGATTTCATCGGCACCAGTAGCAATACCTGCCCAAAGTGCGATATCACCAGCATTACGTCCCATTACTTCTACAACGAAAGTACGACGGTGACTTGATGATGTATCACGAATCTTATCAATCGCATCCATTGCAGTAGTAACTGCAGTATCAAATCCAATTGTGAAATCAGTACCTACGATGTCATTATCAATTGTGCCAGGCAGACCGATAGCTGGGAATCCATGCTCAGTCAAGCGCATAGCTCCGTGATAAGAACCGTCACCACCGATAACAACGACACCTTCGATCCCGTGTTTTTTCAACTGCTCAATCCCTTTAAGTTGACCTTCAAGTTGTGCAAACTCAGGGTAACGAGCAGAGTGAAGGAAAGTACCACCACGTGAAATGATGTCTCCAACTGAAGCAGCATCAAGTGGATAGATTTCACCGGCAACCATCCCTGCGTATCCATCATAGATACCAAAGACTTCCATTCCTTCTGAGATTGCTTGACGAACTACTGCACGGATGGCAGCGTTCATACCAGGGGCGTCTCCACCGCTAGTCAAAACAGCAATACGTTTCATTTGGTTTTGCTCCTTTTTCTTTTAACATTCCTATTGATTATACCACATTTCATTTGAAAATTCTTCTATTTTTCGTATTTTTAGCGATAAATCGTTTTCATAGCAATTCCCTCTAATTTTTCCTGTAAAGCAGGGTCTTTTTTTACAAAATGACAGGAGGAAACAATTGTTTTTTCTTCCTCTACATACCTGATAATGACAGGGATTGGGCCTTTGTATTGTTCTAGGATATTTGAAATCTCTTTATCGTTGTCGTGATTTTTAACTTGAATCCAGAATCGTTCAGCGACTGCTTCTTTCAAATCTTGTGCAATCATTTGCAGACGACCATCTCGAGATTGAATTTTGCCATTGATGTAGTAAAATTTCCCTTCGGATAAATTGGAAGCAAATTTTCTATATTGGTCTGAAAATACAGTTACATCCATCCGAGACTTACTATCATGAACCTGTAGAAAGGCCATACTCTCACCTTTCTTGGTTCGAATCACTTTAATCTTTTGAAGTTCTACTAGAAGAGTGGCTTGAGCTCCCTCAGTAAGATTAGTGATTGGAGTGGTCGGATATAGGGCTTGTTTGGCAAGAGTTTGGAGAGGATGGGGACTGATACCTACCCCAATCAGTTCCTGCTCTTTGTAAAATTTCTCTGCCTCAGTAAAATCATCAGCTTCAGTCCAACTATAATTTGTATCCGCAAAGAGTCCACCCAACTCCTCAACAAAGACAAATAAGTTTGGTAGGTTCACTAAGATTTTCTGACGATTCTTGTCAAATTCATCAAAAAGCCCTAGTTCAACCAAAGGCGTCAAAAGCGATAGTTTCTTGTAATTTTTAGGAAGACGAGTGACGAAATCTTCCACACTTGAAAAAGGACGATTTTCGATAATCCAGTAAGAAAAATCTCTTGGCATGCCCTTAATGGCTTTCAGACCAAGATAGATTTTCTTCTGAGCAATCTTATCGTGATAGGGAATACTGTTGATAGCTAAAGGCGCTACTTGAAATCCCATCTGCAGAGCATCGACAATATACTCACTGCTTGAATAATTCAACATGACTTGAAAGAAAATAGCAGGATAGTGCGTCTTGAAATAAGCAAGCTGGAATGCCAGTGCTGAGTAGGCATAGGCGTGGGATCTGTTAAATCCATAGCCCGCAAACTTTTCCATCACTGCAAAAAATTGGTTGGCTTTTTCTTCAGAATGCCCCAATTTCATAGCTCCAGAGATAAAATCTTCCTTCATCAAATGCATCTCTTTAGCATTTTTCTTACCCATGGCTCGTCTGAGAATATCGGCTTTACCAAGGCTGAAGCCTCCAAAACGCTGAGCAACCTGCATGACTTGCTCTTGATAGAGCATGATACCGTAGGTTGATGAAAGGATATCTTCTAAGGCAGGATCTAACACTGTCACCTTTTCTTTGCCATGCTTACGAGCGACAAAGTTATCAATATAATCACTAGCCCCTGGTCTATTGAGGGATGTCGTTGCTACAACTTCTTCAAAGACTTGCGGCTGAACTCGTTTCAAGAGTCGAATGGCTCCAGGTTGTTCAAATTGGAAAATCCCCTTGGTATTTCCAGCAGAAAAGAGGGCCAGAGTCGCCTTGTCTTCCAAATCAATCTCTTCGATTTTCAGATGAACACCCTCTGACTCAGCCAGTAATTCCTGCATTTTTTGGACAAAAGTTAAGTTACGCAGACCTAGGAAATCCATTTTTAGAAGTCCATTGGCTTCAACACCATGAGCATCATACTGAGTGATGAGCATATCCTCACCGTATTTTAGAGGAATATAGTCCGTCAAGTCTTGGTCACTCATGACCACTCCTGCCGCATGGATAGAGGTCTGACGAGGATACCCTTCAATCTTTCGAGCAATCTCAAAAGCTTTTTGGTATTCAATCTTGCTATTGATGAGCTGTCTAAATTGCAAATTCTTTTCATAAGCCGTCGTTAGCGTATCTCGAAAACTGATTTTTTTCGTAATATTGGTTAATTCGTACTCTGGAACACCATAGCGTTTTAAAACATCACGAATTGCCTGTTTTGCCCCAAAGGTCGAATAAGTGACAATCTGCGCCACGTGTTGACTACCATAGCGATCACGAACATAACGAATGAATTCTGGCCTATAAAGGTCTGGGATGTCGATATCGATATCAGGCATAGTGTAGCGCTCACGATTTAAAAAGCGCTCGAAAATCAAGTTCTTTTCAACCGGATCAATTCCTGTGATGTCAAGTGAGTAGGCCACCAAGCTACCCACAGCAGAACCACGCCCCATCCCCATATAATAGCCTTGGGAACGTCCAAAACGGAGTAAATCCCAAACTACAAGGAAATAGTCGTCAAAGCCCATATCATGAATCACAGCTAACTCTTCATTCAGTCGCTCACGATAGATAGCTGAGGTTAGCCCCTTGTCACTCAAGCCTTTCTCAGCTCTCTCTCTAAGTTCTTCTACCGCTGGTTTTTCAGGATTAAAGCGAGGAAGTTTTAAACTTGGGTCGAGTTGGTAACTAACATTCTCTATCAAATCTTGGAGATTAGCAAGTGCCTGAGGGAAGTGATTTTTAAACCGTGCTTCCAAGTCTGAGGCAGGTAGAAAGATTCCTTGTTGTGAATGCACATCCACTTCCCTTAGGCTGACATTATCCTTGACTGCTGACAAGATTTGTAAAACCTGTAGGTCTTCTTTTTCAAAAGAATTGACTTGATACAGTGGAAGAATGGGTCTGGTAAAAACTTCTTGAGGAGTATCTGGACTAACACCGATATAATAATCATGCCCCAAATCCAATTGTTCGACTCCAGCAAAATAAGGAACAATAATGGCAACATCTTCGAGGTGGGGGGTGAAGTCAGACCAATTTTTCCGTCCAGTCATTTTTAAAGTGGATAACTTCATCAACTCTTGATAACCTTTAGTGGATAGGGCTAGAAAACGAAGAGAAATATTGTCCTCATCTTTGACCAAGGTCATTTCTAGACCAATTAAAGGTTGAATGCCATGCTTACGAGTTGCTTCTAGAAAATGATAGGCTCCATAGAGATTATCCACATCCATGATAGCAAGGTGAGAATAGCCGTATTCTTTAGCCATTTGTACGTATTTTTCAATTGAAACCACACTTTCCATAAAACTATAAACAGTCTTGGTGTCGAGTTGTGCAATCATTTCTTCTCCTCCTTGCTTTAGATATAGTACTATTATACCATTTTAAAAACTAGAATGAAAAGGTAGAAGATCATTCCTTTTAAAGTGACTTCATCACAGGCCAACAATATCTTTTTTACCTTATTTTTGATATACTAAATTTAGAATATTTCTAAAGGAGAGCGCCATGCGTTTTAATCAATTCAGCTACTTGCCTGTTTCTCATTCGCAAGTTTTACGCGAGTTATCTCAGCTTGGTTTGAAGCTGGTACCAGAACAAGCATCAAAAAAACAACTTGAACAATTTGTCCGCTGGAATTTTTTCACTTATAAAAATACCGACTATCCTTTGTCCGTCTTAGCAGCAGACAAGGAGACTGATCTCCTTACCTTCTTTCAGTCAGATTGTGACCTGACTGCTGAGATTTTTTATACTGTGGCTTTTCAACTTTTAGGATTTAGCTATCTTGTTGACTTTGAGGACGCCGAACAATTCCGTAAAGAGACTGGATTTCCTATTATTTATGGAGATTTGATTGAAAATCTCTACCATTTGCTCAACACTCGAACCAAAAAGGGAAATACACTCATTGACCAGCTTGTTAGTGATGGGCTTATTGCAGAAGATAATCACTACCACTACTTTAACGGCAAGAGCTTGGCAACCTTCTCTACTCATGATGTCATTCGTGAAGTCGTGTATGTCGAGAGTCGTGTGGATACTGATAAAGACGGACTCCCTGATTTAGTCAAGGTCAGCATTATTCGCCCTCGATATGATGGACAGATTCCTGCGGTTATGACTGCCAGTCCTTATCACCAAGGCACCAACGACAAAGCCAGCGACAAGGCTCTCTACAAAATGGAAGGAGAGCTTGAGGTCAAACCTGCCCACATTATTGAACTTGAGGAGCCTGAGATTGATTTTGTCGAGCCTCATGGTCAAGCAGAAACCGTCTCTGAAACTGAAGAAAAGCTAGCTCACATCAATAGTTCTTACACTCTCAACGATTACTTCCTCCCAAGAGGATTTGCCAATCTCTATGTATCGGGTGTTGGAACCAAGGATTCCCAAGGTCTCATGACCAATGGGGACTACCAGCAGATTGAAGCATATAAAAATGTGATTGACTGGCTTAATGGCCGTTGCCGTGCTTTCACGGATCACACACGCAAACGTCAAATCAAGGCTGACTGGTCAAGCGGAAAAGTCGCAACAACAGGAATTTCTTATCTAGGGACCATGTCTAATGGTCTTGCGACCACTGGTGTTAATGGCTTAGAAGTCATCATCGCAGAAGCAGGAATTTCCTCTTGGTATAACTACTATCGGGAAAATGGTCTTGTGACCAGCCCTGGTGGTTATCCAGGTGAGGATTTTGACTCACTTGCTGAATTGACCTACTCCCGCAATCTCCTAGCTGGTGACTATATCCGTGGTAATGAAGCTCATCAGGCAGACTTAGAAAAGGTAAAAGGGCTTCTTGATCGCAAGACTGGTGACTACAATCAATTTTGGCATGACCGCAACTATCTGCTCAATGCTCACAAGGTTCAAGCTGAGGTCGTCTTTACGCATGGTTCCCAGGATTGGAACGTCAAACCACTTCATGTTTACCAGATGTTTCATGCTCTTCCTGACAATATTCGCAAGCACCTCTTTTTCCATCATGGGGCTCATGTTTATATGAATAACTGGCAGTCAATTGACTTCCGCGAATCCATGAATGCCCTCTTAAGCAAGAAATTGTTAGGACTTACAACAGACTATCAACTTCCTACTGTCATCTGGCAAGACAATACTGTACCGCAAACATGGCAGGGGCTTGGTGACTTTGGCAAGCAGGATGAACTGCATACCTTCTCTCTTGGAACTGAAGAAAAAGTGATTCAAAACCAGTATGATCAAAAAGATTTTGAACGTTATGGCAAGACTTACCAGACCTTCAACACTGAACTTTACCAAGGAAAAGCCAATCAAATCACCATTGACCTTCCAGTAACTCAAGACATTCACTTAAATGGTCGAGTGGAGCTGAAACTTCGTGTCAAATCAAGTACAAACAAGGGCTTATTATCAGCCCAACTGCTAGAACTTGGACAAAAGAAATATCTGCAGCCTTATCCAGCTGTTTTAAGTGCTAGAACCATTGACAACGGTCGCTACCACATGTTAGAAAATCTCTGCGAACTGCCATTTACTCCAAGCGCCCAACGTGTCATCACCAAAGGATACCTTAATTTACAAAATAGAAATGACTTACTGTTAGTAGAGGATATTACTGCAGATGAATGGATGGAAATCCAATTTGCCCTACAACCTACGATTTACAAGCTGAAAAAAGGTGACACACTTCGCCTTGTTCTCTATACAACCGACTTTGAAATTACAATTCGAGATAATACAGACTACCACTTAACTATTGATTTAACACAGTCTTCTATCACCATCCCCTCATAAAAGGAGCCAGCCTCATATGAATAAATCTGAACATAGACACCAACTCATCCGTGCACTTGTAGCTAAAAATAAGATTCATACACAGGCAGAGTTGCAAGCTTTACTAGCTGAAAACGACATCCAAGTCACACAGGCCACTCTCTCACGCGATATCAAAACCATGAATCTATCAAAGGTTCGCGAAGCAGATCATTCTTATTATGTTTTAAATACTGGCTCCATCTCCAAGTGGGAAAAACGCTTGGAAAACTATATGGAAGATGGCTTGGTCATGCTACGCCCTGTCCAGCATCAGGTTGTCCTCAAAACCTTGCCAGGCCTTGCCCAATCGTTTGGAGCTGTTCTCGATGCTCTCAATTTTAAACAAATCATTGCCACCGTATGTGGTGATGATGTCTGCCTTCTTATCTGTGAAAACGCTGAAGAAGCACAGACTTGCTTTGAAATTCTTAAAAAATTTGCGCCACCATTTTTCTTCAATGACTAAAAAATTCCCCGTGATGAATACAATCACGGGGTTTTGTTTTATCAATGTTGATAGGCTATTTTTCTTCTCTATCAGCCTTCTCATTGCCTTTTTTTTCTCGTGCCAATCTAAGAGCACGTTTGGGATTGAGACGATTAAACAATTCTTCTAGTTTTTTTTCATTCCATACATCTGCTGCAGAAACAAAATTTCCATCTGCATCTCGGAATGATATCGGTTTATCTCCCATATCAATCTCCTAGTCTACAAATTCAAACTCAAATTTACCAATTCGGACCAGATCTCCATCCTTGGCTCCACGCGCACGAAGAGCTTCGTCAACCCCCATACCACGTAACTGGCGAGCAAACTTCATGACAGACTCATCACGGTCAAAGTTGGTCATGTTAAAGAGTTTCATGAGTTTTTCACCAGAAAGCACCCATGTCGCATCATCATCGCGGCTAATTTCAAAGGCTTTTTCTTCCTCATCAAAGCCATAGTAAGCTTCTTCTTCCATATCGGATTCATCATAAATCGGGAATTCTGGTGTCTTGTCTAACAACTCGGCTGTCGCATCCAAAAGAGTTGCCAAACCTTGCTTAGTCAAACCAGAAATAGGGAAGATTGCTGGAAGTTCTTCAAACTCATCGTAGTTTGCTGCCAATTTTTCCTTGAAGATTGCAAGATTTTCCTGACTTTCAGGCATGTCCATCTTATTGGCTACGATGATCTGAGGACGCTCCATGAGACGAAGGTTGTAGGATTCCAATTCTTTATTGATAGCTAGGTAGTCCTCGTAAGGATCACGTCCTTCGCTAGCTGACATATCGATGACATGGAGGATAACTCGTGTACGTTCGATATGACGGAGAAACTGGGTTCCAAGACCAACACCTTGACTAGCTCCTTCAATCAAACCTGGAAGGTCTGCTACGGCAAACGATTCACCTGACTGTGTACGGACCATACCTAAATTTGGCACAATTGTCGTAAAGTGGTAGGCGCCGATTTTTGGTTTAGCAGATGTGATAACACTTAAAAGTGTTGATTTCCCTACAGATGGGAAACCGACCAAGCCAACATCCGCCAGGATTTTCAGTTCCAGTTGCAACTCACGTTCTTGACCTGGCTCCCCATTCTCAGAAATCTCAGGTGCAGGATTTTTTGGTGTCGCAAAACGGATGTTTCCTCGACCACCTCGACCACCATGAGCCACGATAAATTCTTGACCATGTTCAATCAAGTCTGTAATGACTTTACCTGTTTCTGCATCACGTACAGTCGTTCCTTGTGGTACGCGAACACGAAGATCTTCTGCACCACGTCCATTCATTCCTTTGGTCATCCCTTTTTCACCAGATTCGGCCTTGAAATGACGGTTATAGCGGAAATCCATCAAGGTACGCAAGCCTTCGTCCACAACGAAAACGACATTACCTCCACGTCCACCATCACCACCCCAAGGACCGCCATTCGGGACATACTTTTCACGGCGAAAGGCGACCATGCCATCGCCACCATTACCAGCCTTGACTTTGATCTTAGCTGTATCTAAAAACATACTCATATTTTCTTCTCACTTTAAAAAGGACTGGAAAATCCAGTCATTAGTTATTGTTCTTATCTTAGCAACTTGCTTAGAATCTGCTAAAAGCTCCAAGCGCCGTTGCAAAGATACCAGCAAGGGTTACAAACAACATAATTAGCACGACAAAAAGCGTTACTTTTTCAAACATTGTTTTTTTACGTTTTCCATTATCTCCAAAAGCCATCTGGACTCCTTTGTATTTCTCTTTGTTCTATTCTGATTCTCTTTTAATATTCGCTAGAAACAGGTGCAATTACCCATAAAATCAAGTAAGCAAGTACCCCTGCCCCATAACAAAAGGCAAGAACGCCCCAAATCACACGGACAATGGTAGGGTCAATATCAAAATAGTGGGCTACACCTGCGCAAACGCCTCCAATTTTTTGATCTCTACCACTTCTCATAAATTTTTTTGCCATATTTTATTCTCCTATATTTTTACTAATCTCTCCAGTAATCCCGGATGCTAGACAATTGCTTTTTAGAAGCCTTTAATATTCGTTTGGACTCTTTAACTGGAGCTGAAACAGCCTGCTGAGGTAGGTACAAAATAGTTTTTAAGAATCGCTGTGTCATGGGTTCGTCGCCACGTAGTTCCTGCTCAAATTTATTTGAAATCATCGCATCGAGATAAAACTCATGAACTCGTTTCCCAAAATTCTCAGCCGAAATTTCATACAACTTGTCAGCCAACTTCTGCTCATCCATATCTGGAGTGGCGATCAAGGCCTCCAAGATTGCACCAGCAAGATCATGCTCTCCATAGTAGAGGGTTCCAAACATTTTGTCACTGATCAGATTATCCAGATAAGGATTGCCATGAGCAATGACAGGCGTTCCACTGGCTAGACTCTCTAGGTAAGTTAATCCTTGGGTTTCACTAGTAGAGGCAGAGATGAAGAAATCTGCAGCCTTATAGTATAAGGCTGTCTCACTTGGAGGAATCATTCCTGTAAAAATCACATGTTTTTGCAGGTTTAATTTCACTGCTTGCTCTTTCAGACTGTCCAGATAAGGACCGTCACCAGCAACAACCAGCTTCACCTTGTCTTCTTCTTTCAAAACCTGTGCAAAGGCGGCTATGACTGCTTGGATATTCTTCTCATAGGAGATACGAGAAAGACTCAGTAACATTTTCTCGCCTTCCTGAATGCCTAACTTCGAACGGAGTTCTTGTAAGTTTTCCTCTTTGATCTCAGGTCGTTCAAACTTAGCTAGCTCAATTCCAGTTGGGATAACACGCTTTTCAACTTTGACTTTGTATTTAGATAAAAGGTCCCGAACAATCTCACTAGGGCAAATTACGCCATCTACATCATGAAGGAAGCCACGCACCAAATATTTTACCATACTCGGACGAATTAGCATGCCCTTAGCAATGTAATGTACATAGTCTTCATACTGGGTATGGTAGGTATGAATAACTGGAATTTTCAATTCTCTCGCAATCCAAATTCCTAGTAAACCTAGTGAAAATTCTGTCTGGGTATGAATGATATCAAGTTGATACTGCTTGGCGATTTCAAGCGCCTTTGTAAAACCACGATAGGCAAATCGTCGATCTTTAAATGCAAAGAAAGGGACACTCGGAATGCGAATAATTTGCCAATCCTCGTATCGGTTCACGTCTTTATCGGTAGTTGTAAAGATAAAAACTGCATGCCCTTGCTTTTCAAGTTCTGTCTTCAAGGTTCGAATACTGGTCGCAACCCCAGAAACTTGAGGGAAATAGGTGTCAGTAAATAAACCAATTCGCATAGATTACCTCACTTCTTGCCTAGAGCCGCCTGCTCCCGATAGAACTTCAACCAGATTTCCAATAAATGCTCCTCGGAATACTCTTTAGAAATCTCTCTAGCTTTTTCTTTCAAGTCTTTCAACTTTTCAGGATGATCTTTGTATTCGAGAATGGCTTCTCTCATCTCTAAAACATCACTTGTAGCACGATAATTCCCATCAAGAATAACCTTATACAGGTCCAAATCCCTTAACATAATCGGCGCCTCGCAACTAGCTGCCTCTAAGATGGTCATGGGGAATAATTCATTGTAACTTGGTAGTAAGAATAGATCCGCCATAGCGTAGAGCTCACGCATCCGTTCCGGTGATACAATTCCGGGGAAAATAAGATTTTTTGGTGGATTGTCCATAATCTTCTTGTAGCGTTCATAACCATCTGTCATCCCACCAAATGAAAAACCACCAGCCCAGATAAACGTAATTTCTGGCAATTCCTCCGCAAGGCGGATAAAGTCATCAATTCCTTTACGTTTCTGAACCTGGCCTGCACCGACTACGACAAACTGATCTTCCGCTAAATCCATTTCCTTACGGAGTTTTGAAACTTGTTCAGCTGGCAATGGATGCCATTTTTCTTTGTTTACAAAATTTGGGATGTAAGTTACTTTTTCACGCGGTATACCAGCAACCACCAAATCCTCGATAAACATGGGATTGACCACGACCAAGTGTTCCATTCGGTTATAAAAAGAAAACACATAGCGTTTGACAATTCCTTTTAGGAAAAATGGAATTTTCAAGCTTCCCTCAAGCGTATCAGGCAAAAAATGCACATAGCCAATTTTTCTCCCAGAGCGTTTCTTTTGAAATGTAGATAAATAATAAGGGAAATCAATGGTATGAAAGTGAGTTACATCTGCCTCAACAGGAAGGTTCTCCGTAACAATTAACTGATCTTGGGCATCGCGATGTAGGAGACGTACCAACTCACGGTAGGCTCCTGATACTCCTTGACCAGCCACTTTTTCGCTTGAACTTAGCATATTAATACGCAATTTTTCGTTTTCCATACCTTTCATTATACCATTTTATTTCTAGAAAATCAGCAAAAGAAAGAGAGACCAGAGGAAAAAGGAGGAATTTACCCTATTTTCCAATCGTCTCTCGCATTTTTCTTAGTCTTTATTTAATTCCTAGGGCGATACGTGCATAGCGACTCATTTTTTCAACCGTCCAAGCTGGATACCAGACCAATTTAACTTCGGTATTGGTTACCTCAGGCACATCTGTCATCGCATCATGTATCTGGTCTGTCAAAAGGTCAGCCAGTGGGCAGCCCATAGTTGTCAAGGTCATATCAATTTCAGTGTGACCTGTTTCACCATCAAAACGAATTTCATAAATCAAACCTAGGTTGACAATATCAATCCCCAACTCAGGGTCAATTACTTCTTCCAAGGCATTTAAAATACGTGTTTTAATTGTTTCAATTTGCTCTTCTGTATAAGCCATGTTATTCCTCACTCTTAGTCTTCAATAAAATCACGAAGGGGTTTGCTGCGACTTGGTTGACGTAGTTTTCTCAAAGCCTTGGCCTCGATCTGACGGATACGTTCACGAGTTACGTTAAAGACTTTACCAACATCTTCAAGGGTTCGCATCTTCCCGTCGTCCAAACCAAAACGAAGGCGTAGAACGTTTTCTTCACGGTCTGTGAGAGTATCCAAGACTTCATCCAACTGCTCGCGTAAGACGATACGAGTTGTATAGTCCACTGGATTCTCAATCACTTCGTCTTCGATAAAGTCCCCAAGATGGCTATCGTCCTCTTCACCAATCGGTGTTTCAAGTGATACTGGTTCTTGGGCGATTTTCAAGATTTCACGCACCTTGTCAGGTGTCATATCCATACGCTCAGCGATTTGTTCAGGAGTTGGATCTTGACCCAATTCTTGAAGGAGATTACGTTGTTCACGGACAAGCTTGTTAATCGTTTCAACCATGTGAACAGGAATACGAATGGTACGAGCCTGATCAGCGATGGCACGAGTGATCGCCTGACGAATCCACCAAGTTGCATAAGTAGAAAACTTAAAACCTTTTGAATAGTCAAACTTGTCAACAGCCTTCATCAAGCCCATGTTTCCTTCTTGGATCAAGTCAAGAAACTGCATGCCACGCCCTACGTAGCGCTTAGCGATCGAAACAACCAAACGCAGGTTGGCTTCTGCAAGACGTTGTTTAGCTTCGATATCACCAGCCTCAACTGCAAGGGCCAATTCTTTTTCCTCTTCGTTGGTCAAGAGAGGAACAACCCCGATTTCCTTCAAATACATACGGACTGGGTCATTAACCTTGGCAGAAGTTGAACCAATCAAGTCCTCATCACTGAGTTCTGGCTCTTCTTCTGCACTTAGCACACGCGCACTTGGATTTCCTTCATTATCTGTGATAGAAATTCCAGCATCCTGAATCCGTTGCAAAAGGTCTTCAATACCGTCTGCATCTAGGGTAAAAGGAATAACCAGACTTGAGTTGATTTCGTCGTCTGTTGCTGTTCCTGTTTTTTTGTGGTTACGGATAAAGTCTGCTACTTGCACATCAAATGTGGTTACTTCTTTTTGTTTTGTTGCCATTATTACTCCATTCTTCTCTTTTGGGAAATCAATCGTTGCAATTCTTCCAAGGCTGTGTCCGTATCTCCTACATGACTAGCTTCCTGCACTTTCTTTTTAATTCTTAAGTTGTCCTTGCTAAGGAGGGCACGGTTTCGAGTCGCTTCGACTTCCGCTAGCTCCTGAGGCGACATCTCAGCTGGCAAATCTAGACCAAGAACATGGTACCAGGCATTTTCAACCTCAGGAGTCTGATGAGACAGTTCCTCTGATCCGATTTCTCCCTGCTCACTTAATAATTCGTAAAGAATCTGAAATTCTGGGGTATCAAAGAAAAAATCTTCTCTTAATCGGTAGTCATTTAACACAACTGGATTCTCAGCCATCCTATAGAGGAGATGAGCCTCTGCTCTCATGACTGCTGTCAGTTGCCGCGTTACAGGTAAACTAATCGCTGCTGGAGGTTGCTCCTCTTTGACTCTTTCCTGCCTCTGAACAATGCGACTTTCATTTACAATCTGCTCCACCTGCTGGTAATCAAAAGAAGGTAGATTATCCGCCAGAATATGGATATAAGAATTCTGGGCAGTGATAGATTTTTCTTTGGCGATTAGGGGAGCAATCTTTTCAATGAACTCAATTTGCGCCTGCAAGTTATCACTATTTTCTGGCTTGAGCTGGTGAATATAGAACTCTATAGGACTGATACGAGTCTTTGTCAAGAGGTAGGCCAGGTCTTCAGCAGAATTCTTTTGCAAATACTCATCTGGGTCCATGGCATCAGGTACTCGAACAACCTCAACTGAGAAATCTTTTAACTCCTCTAATGCCTTGGCTGTCGCTGCCTGCCCTGCCTTGTCGCCATCATAGCTGAGAACAATTTTTTTGGTAAAGCGTTTGAGGTGGTCAACATGCTCCTTGCTTAAGGCTGTTCCCATAGAAGCTACAGCATTTTCTATACCAGCACGGTAGGCTGCAATCACATCCATGAAGCCTTCCATCAAATAGAGTTCTGTGATTTTACCTGTTCCCTTTTTAGCCTTGTCCAAATGATACAATTCATAACTCTTGTTAAAAATTGCAGTTGAACGACTATTTTTATACTTGGCAGTCTGACTATCAGTTTCTTGCCAGACACGACCTGAAAATGCAATAACCTGCCCCTTGTCATTGGTCAAAGGAAAGATGATCCGTCCGAAAAAGGTATCATAAAACTGATTGCCATCTGACAGGTAAAACAAGCCAGAATCCAATAAATCCTTTTCCTCAAACTTGTCAGATAAACGTTGGTAGAGATAGGTTCTCTCTGCTGGAGCTAGTCCAATCTGGAAATGCTTCAGAACATCATCTGTCAATCCGCGTTTGTAGAGATAAGCCCTTGCTTCTTCACCCATCTTGGTCGTCATGAGGATTGCATGGTAAAAACGGGCAGCTTCTTCATGCATGTCATATAAAGCTTGATGAGGGGAAGCCTGTTGAGGACGAGACTGTACAGGCATAGCTAGTTGAATACCGACGCGCTCACCTAAGAGCTGAACGGCTTCCATAAAGGACACACCTTGGTATTCTTCGATGAACTTAAAAACATCTCCTGAGCGCCCACAACCGAAACAATGGTAAAACTGCTTGTCTTCCACAACGTTGAAAGAGGGGGTCTTTTCACCATGAAAAGGACAGAGCCCTAAATAGTTCCGTCCAGCCTTTTGTAAAGAAATCACATCTCCTATGACTTCCACAATGTTGGCATTGTTTTTGATTTCTTCAATGACTTGCTTGTCAACCATACACAATACCTCCATCTTATCATAGTTTTACGTTAACTAGTATAGCTTATTTCTGAAAAAAAGTAAACCATTTCATACGCTTTACATGAGACTATTTCATAAGTTTACAACTATCATGAAAAACTGAATCTTCTGAGCAAATCATTCTAATATTTGAAAGAAAAACAAAAGAAATAAAATCCTATTTCACTTGATTTTCGAGGTTATTTTTCAATATCCTGCTAATATACTGACCATCTTTTCTACTAATGCAAGCCGTTGCATAAGTCAATGGTGCTTTGTATACCACTCCTCTATAGGATGGATCAGTCAATACAGGCATAGAATAATAGGCGTTCTTTTTATTTTTAAGGTCAATAAACCATTTACCTCCTAGGTGCTTACGGAAGGTTTCACCGATATAAACGGTCAAATAATCCAACATCTTTCGGTCTGCTATCAAAGCATGGTGGTCATCGTAGTGAGCCAAGATCCAAGCCTCCAAATCATCCAAAGACTGCATGCTATAGTCTAAATGAAGGCCTTGTTCCTCGGCAAACTCCCTAGTAAAATAGTCCATCTTAAATCCAATTTGAAAAATCCATTCTTGAAAATCTTCTTGTGTGTAAGCCATATTTTTATCTCCTTACTTTTATCAATGTTTAAGATTCTTATACTGATTATACTCCAAAGTAAAACTGATGAATAGGAAAAAACAGTAATATTTAAAATTCACCAAAAAACTTAGAAGCAAAAGCCTACTTCTAAGTTTTTAAGGATGCTTGATTTAAAAATTATCTACTCAAAAAGTTGATAGTAATCGGAAATTTTCATCTTAGCTTTTTCTTCTTTATTGAGGTCTTGGATGATACGACCTTCTTTCATGACAATGAGACGATTTCCGTACTTAAGAGCGTCTTCCATATGATGGGTAATCATCAAAGCTGTCAGATGGTCTTTGCTGACAAATTCATCTGTTAACTCCATCAAGGCCACACTGGTCTTTGGGTCAAGAGCTGCTGTGTGTTCATCCAACAAGAGTAACTCTGGTCGTTTCAAGGTTGCCATCAAGAGACTCAAGGCCTGACGTTGACCACCTGATAGAAACTCAATCGGAGTGTCGAGATGTTTTTCAAGGCCATTTCCCACTTTTTCAATGGTGGTCTGAAACTCCTCCCGGTGACTTGATAGCCTTCTAGGAAGGAGTCCTCTCTTCTCACCACGAAACTTGGCGATCAAGAGATTTTCAGCTACTGTCATACGGGGAGCCGTACCCATCTTAGGATCCTGAAAGACACGAGACAGGTATTTAGCCCGCTTTTCAGGTGAAAAATGCGTCACATCCTCACCCATGATACGGATACTTCCACTTGTTAAAGGTAGGGTACCTGCAATAGTGTTAAAAAGCGTTGACTTTCCAGCTCCATTCCCTCCTAGGATGGTAATGAAATCATGTTCAAAAATTTCAAGAGAAACATCATTCAGAATGATTTTTTCCTCGTCAAAGCCATTCGTGATGACTTTGGTAGCATTTTTTAATTCTACAATTGCTGTCATTTGCTAAACTTGACTCCTTTCAGGTATTTGCTTTTGAAGGTTGGAATCATAAGGCAAACTGCCAAAATCAAGGCGCTGTACAAACGAAGATAACTTGTATTAAACCCAAGAGCAATCACTCCCCAAACGAGGAACTGATAAGCGATAGAGCCTACAACGATGGTCATAAGTCGCTCTGCCAAGGTCAAACTCTTGAACAATACCTCACCAATAATCAAGCTAGCAAGCCCTACGACAATCACTCCAATTCCTCGAGAAACATCTGCATATCCTTCTTGTTGAGCAATTAAGGCTCCTGCAAGTGCGATGATCCCATTTGAGAGAACCAAGCCCATAAGTTCCATTCGTCCTGTATTGATACCAAAGCTACGAGCCATATCGTGATTGTCACCTGTAGCGATGTAGGCCTGACCTAGTTTGGTATCAAGGAAAAAGAGCATAAGGCCAATAACAAGAGCTACAAAGATCAATCCAGTCAGGAGTTGGTTAAGATCTGAATCAAAAGGTAAGACATCCTGAATTTGCTTGGTTCCAAGAAGCCCCAGATTGGCACGTCCCATAATCATCAGCATGATAGAATGGCAAGAAGTCATAACCAAAATCCCTGATAAGAGAGTTGGTATTTTACCTTTGGTATATAAGAGACCTGTTGCCATACCAGCTAGGCAGCCTGCTCCTACTGCAGCCAAGGTCGCTAAAAATGGGTTGACTCCCTGCGTTATCAAGGTTACAGCTACTGCTCCCCCTAGAGGAAAAGAGCCCTCAGTAGTCATATCTGGAAAATTCAAAATTCGGAAAGTCATAAAGATTCCCAAACCTAGAATCGCCCAGACCATTCCCTGAGAAATAATGGATACAATCATAATCTTTCACTCATTTCTTTCTTTAGTAAAAATGGGAGGAGATGTGTCCAACTCCTCCTTTATCTTTATTCAATCACTTGTCCTGCTGCTTTTAGGACGGACTCAGGAATGGTGATACCAAGTTCCTGCGCTAGTTTTTTGTTAATCACTGACTTACCAGTTGAAAAGACATTAACTGGCGTATCAGCTGGTTTTTCACCTTTCAAAACTTTGGCAATCATTTTACCAGTAGCCACTCCAAGATCGTGTTGGTCAACTACTACAGATGCTAATCCTCCTGCTTCTACCATGGCAGTGGCACTTGGATAGATTGGCTTTTTAGCTGTTTGGTTGCTTGAAACAACTGTTGAGAATGCTGATGCGATGGTGTTGTCAATTGGAACCCAAATCGCATCGACCTTGCTGGTCATAACATTGACTGTTGAAGCAATTTCATTTGTTGATGGAACGGCAAATGTTTCGACTGTCAAACCTGCTTTTTCAGCATAAGCCTTGAATTCTTCAACTTGTGATTTTGAGTTATCTTCACTGCTTGAGTAAAGAGCGCCGATTGTTTTGACATTTGGTGTGAGGGTTTTTATCAACTCTACTTGTTGTTCAGCAGGGTTGTGGTCTGATACCCCTGTGATGTTGCCACCTGGTTTTTTCAAGTCTTTGACCAAGTTAGCACCGATTGGGTCTGTAATAGCAGCCATGATAACTGGTAGGTCTTTCGTAGCGCTAGCTAAACCTTGAGCCGCTGGTGTCGCAATCCCAACAACAACATCGTTTCCATTTGCTACTAACTGTTTACTCATGGTTGCAACCTTGCTCTGATCCCCTTCAGAGTTCATAAAGTCGATTTTCACTTGGTCACCTTTATAGCCTTCTTCAGCTAGTCCATCTTGAATCCCTTGGTAAATCAAGTCCAAGGATGGGTGACTAACAAATTGAAGGACACCAACCTTAGCTGTTTTGTTGTCCGTTTCTGTTTTTGCCTCCTGCTTTGTCAGGCTAGAATAAACCAAGCTAGCTCCAACTAAAGCTACTAGTGCCACAATAATTCCGATTAAACGTTTCATTTTTATTTCTCCTTATTTCTTTTAAATTACTTTTTTAATCACATCATCAAGCGATGCCATCGTTTAAATTCCATAAGTCTCCTCCAACAAAAAAGTCCTCACACAAAAAACTTGTGTGAGGACGTCGATGCGCGGTGCCACCTCAATTATAGGGAATATCCCTATCGCTCTTTCTCGCATTCACGAGTTGCACTGTAAGGTGTGCTCACCGAATTTTTATGATTTCAAATTCCTAAGAACATTCAGCCCAATTTCGTCACTTTCATTTATCTGTTTCCACCAACCACAGACTCTCTAAAAAACTTCAATGATTACTTTCTGAATGTTTAAATTATACCATTTTTCAACTACTTGTCAATACTATTTTTAGAATTTTTTAAACAATTCAAAAACTTCCCCTTGAAAAAAGAGGAAGTTTGTAGAATATCAGCCTGAATTACGCAAACCGGTTGCAATTCCGTTAATGGTTGTATGGATCAATCTTTCTTCGTCTGCCGACAATTCACCACGACGTTGACGTTTGATTAACTCCAACTGGATGTAGTTAAGGATATTAAAGTAAGGCATACGATAGTTTAGACTGTCTTTTAGGTAAGAGTTTTCAGCCAAGAGTTCGTCATAGCCTTCAATAGCTAGAATAATGTTCTTGGTCAATTGCCATTCATCTAAAATAGTGTAATAGATGGCTTGCACTTCTTCATCTTCACAAAGCTTGGCATATTCAAAGGCAATGTTCATGTTAGACTTAGATAAGACCATGTCTACATTGGAAAGCAAAGATTGGAAGAAAGGCCAGTTTTGGTACATGTCACGGAGAATCTCAATATTCTTTGGATCTTGATCAATATATTCTTTGAAGCTTGAACCCACGCCATACCATCCAGGGAACATGACACGACTTTGTGACCATGAGAAGACCCAAGGGATAGCACGCAAACCGCCGATTTCAGTGATGGTCTTACGAGCTGCTGGACGCGAACCGATGTTGAAGCTTGAAATAGCTTTGATTGGGCTTGACTCGAAGAAATAGTCATAGAAATGTTCATTTCCAAAGACCAAGTCACGGTAGATATCATAGCTGCGATCCACTACTTGGTCCATGATAGCTTCGTAACGATTTGACGTATTGGTATCACTCTTCTTCTTGGTAATCATACGGTTAATGGCTGCAGAAACCAACATCTCAAGGTTATAATAGGCAGCATCTTTGTTTCCGTATTTGTTTCCAATCACTTCTCCCTGCTCAGTCAGACGGATGCGGTCCTTAATAGACTTGAGTGGTTGAGATGTAATGGCTTCATAAGTTGGACCACCACCACGACCCACAGTACCACCACGACCGTGGAAGAAGGTAACTTTAACGCCAAATTCGTCTCCAATAGCAGTCAGTTGCTGTTGCGCTTTATATAATGTCCAACATGATGACAGGTATCCACCATCCTTGTTACTATCAGAGTAGCCAAGCATGATTTCTTGGTAGTTGTCTTTTGAAGCAATCCATTTTTTAGCCAAAGGTAGAGAGAAATATCTTCTCATGGTTTCTTCCGAATGATCCAAGTCTTCGATCGTTTCAAAGAGGGGAACAATCTGAACGCGTGCTTTTTGGGCATCCACCAAGCCGACTTCCTTGAGCATGATGGCTAGCTCTAACATATCAGATACACTGGTTGCGTGAGAAATGATGGTTTGACGAATGACATTTTCACCTAGTTTATCCTTCAACTTGCGCGCAACTTTAAAGATAGACAGTTCTTTTTCAAGCAGTTCTGACTTTTCAGCATGAGTGGCTGAGAGGATACGAGGATCTTCTTCCAACTCCTTCAAGAGGAGGGCGCATTTTTCATCTTCAGAGAGATCGCTATAGTGGTCGTTGATGCCAGCAGATGTTAACAATTCTGCCACACAGGCTTCATGAACACTAGAGTCTTGGCGCATATCGATAGAAGCAAGGTAGAAGCCAAAGATTTCAACTGCCTGCATCAACTCGACAAATTCTCCTGAAATCAGGTATTCTCCTTTGTTCTCAAGGAGAGAATCGCGAATAGTCAACAAATCTTGATAGAATTCATCCGCAGTGGCATATCTTGGCTGAAGATCCTTGTCTTCAATCAAATAAGCCTTGGTTGCCTGCATCTTAGCTTGGATATCAAAAAGAGCACGACGATAGAGTTCTTTTTCGCGATAAATGGAATTATCTTGAGACTTGAGCGCCATCTCACGAACCTTGTCACTAACATTCACAATACTGGTTGAAAGTGAGAATTCACGATAGAGGTTATAAATCTTCTCATCATAGTAGTTCATGATGACTTCACACTGAGTCAAGGCTGATTTGTTGAGGGTTTCCGCAGTTACGAAAGGATTTCCATCACGGTCTCCTCCGATCCACATCCCCATAGTAATCGGTTTTGGATGTTGGAGCTCGATACCTTGTTCCTTAGCTAGTTTCTTATATTCAGCCGTCAAACGTGGAACAGCATTCAGGAAAGAACTTTGATAGTACTCCATCACGTTGGTGATTTCGTTGGTTACCTTTAATTTCTTCTCACGAATCATGTCGGTTTGCATGATAATCTCAATATAACGGCGGAGATCCGTGTGCCATTTTTCTTTGTTAATCAAGCCAAGTTTAACATCGCGGTATTTACGCAAGAGGGTATGGATGTGATTGGTTAAATCCAGCATACTCTTGCGTTGTACTTGAGTCGGGTGGGCCGTCAAAACTGGAACCACATTCAGCTGCTCCAAAATTGTAGCCGCGTTTTCTTTTTCAGCCACCATCTTAATGGTTGTTGACAGTTTTCCTAGATAGTCTTGGTCTACATTATTTTGGTGATTGATTTCATAAGCCAAATCCACATCTTCAGAGATATTAATCAAAAGCGGAAGGATGGAGAAATAGCGAGAAATGTAAATCATTTCTTCATTCGAAAGACTGGTCACTAGGTCATTGAGCCCTTGATAATTCTCGCTTGTAGACAAGTCCTTCAACTGCATGATTTTATCAAAAGTCTCTGGCGCTAGCATATTTTTAGTGATGTCTTCTAACAGCTCTGTCAAAATCAAGACTTCTTCTTGAACGACGGCTTTATTGCTATAGTTTTCTAATTTTTGAAGTGACATAAACTTTCCTTTCCATTCAATCCTTATAGAGTAACAGAAGTTTGACCTTCATATTCTCTGATAAGTTTGGCACGTTTTTCACTAGCATCTATATTTAATACAAAGGCAATGGCTACAGATAAGACTAGGAGACTATTTCCCCCTTGTGAAAGGAAGGGGAAGGTTACCCCTGTAGAAGGGATCAATCCAGAAATCCCACCAATATTGACAAAGACCTGAACCAGAATCATCCCCCCGACACCGATAGCAACCATAGAGTTAAAGGGATCCTTAGCTCGAATACCAACCAAGATGATTCGCAAAATCAAGAAGAAGAGGAGTGCCAAAATCATACTCGCTCCTACAAATCCAAACTCCTCGATGACGATCGAAAAGACGAAATCTGTGTGAGCTTCTGGCAAATAACCACGCTTTTCGATGGAATTTCCTAATCCAAGTCCAAACCAGCCACCATTCACCATGGCATAGTAGGAATTTGCAAGCTGGTGTCCTGCGCCTGCCAAGTCATTAAAAGGATTAAAGAAGGCACTGAAACGTTTGGCAACGTAGCCAAACACCGGAATTTGAGAGAACTTTTCAACCCCAACAAAGCGAATGACAGACAAGACTAACATTGAACTCCCTGCCAAGAGAGCTAGAATAGTCGAGAACCAACGATAGGCAATTCCACTAACTGTGTACATAAGCAGCGACACCAAGACCAGAATGGTCGCATTTCCCAAGTCAGGAAAAATTCCCAAACTACCAATCAAAACCAGTAAAACGAAACGCCAGTCGTTAAAAGCTCGAGGTAACCACTGATTCTGAGTCAAGACTTGGAAGTCGTAAACAGCTATCTCATCTTGCTGTTTTGAGAATCGATGGGCTAGGTACCAAATAATGATAATCTTAAGGTACTCCGCAGGCTGAATCGTTACAGGCCCTACAGAAATCCAACCGTAGGCACCATTGACTGGTGTTCCAATTAGCCGAGCCAAAGCTAGGAGAATCATCTCTACAAACATAACGATAAAAATCAAGCGTTCATTTCTTAAAAAACCAAGTTTCAGTTTATAAATTAAGGCAATCAAAACCAAACTAACTCCCCAAAACATTCCTTGGTTCCGAGCTAACTGAAGAGCACTTTTTCCTTCTTGGATCAAGGTAGCACTCGTCGTTGAGTAAACAACAATTAGACCCAAAATCGATAAAAGGAGGTAAGGAATCAAAATGGAATAGTTCAATAGGTGCCTTTTACTAATTTTCATATGTCACCACTCTAATAGAAACAGAGAAAACTGTTCCTAATTCCGTTTTATTTTCTAGTTTTGATTGCTATTATACCATTTTTTCAGAAAGAAAAAAACTCTTATCCTCCAATCCTTCGAATTTTGCTCTTTGGTCGAAACTGATTGCTAAAAAATACAAACTTCAAGATAAAGTTTGTATTTTCTTTTTTATTTTGCTGATGAGCTGCTGCTTGAATTTGAATCGGCACCACCAACGTATTGGGCAAAGATATTTTGGAAAACAGGATCTTTCACTTTAATATTGGCAGCTTGGAATTCTTTTCCGATAACGCTCTGAACGAAAGATGAATCGTTTTGTTTCTGAGCCAGGATGACCGTTTTCAATTTTTCTTTGTAGTCATCTAGGTTTGATGATTTTTCTGTTTTCTTGGTTAGCTTAATAATGTAGTATTGGGTACTGTAGGCTTGTGTTCCAGTCGCTGTGATAACATCAGAGACACCATTCACATCCAAGGCAAAGGCCGCCTTCTTGACTTGTTCTGGAAGTTCTGTTGAAGCAGAGTCAAAAGTGATTTCGCCACCATTTTCTTTTGTCTTGTCATCATTTGAGTTGTCTTTTGCCAACTGGGCAAAGTCAGCTCCTTCTGCTTTTGCTTTTTCAAGTACTTCTTTGGCCTTGTCTTCATTATCCATACGGATGATCTGAGCTGTTACATCTGGCGTATAAGACTCAAAAGCTTTTTGGTAAGCTTCGTCTGTCAATTCATTTTCTGCTGCTTTTTTAACTGCCAATTCGACCAACTTACTTGTGCGAATTTGAGCTTTACGAGTCTCAGGAGTCATACCCGCACGTGAAAGAACATTTTGATAACTATCACCGTATTTCTTCTGCTCTTCAGCAACAGCATCATCCACTTCTTTATCAGTTACTTCTGAACCATATTGTTTTTCAAAAACTTTTTCAATGGCCATATTAAGCAAAACTTGTTGCGCAGTTGGGTTATTTTTGACTTGTTCATAAAATTGATGTTCAGTGACGACATCGCCCTTCATGCTGATGAGGTCAGCTCCTTCAGAACTTTTTGAACAAGCAGCCAAAGTCGCTACGGATAATAAGGTAATGGCTCCTGCCAATAGTTTTTTCTTCATGTTTACTCCTTTTTCTAAAAACGGTCAAAAATTTCTCTAGACCAACTCAATAATTATACCATATTTTATAGCAGATAACTTAAATAAGACTAAAAATAGTAGCTTTTAAATTTTTAACGATTCAATTTTTTTCATTCCAAAAAGAACCTGAACAATCGTTCAAGTTCTTGTTTATTATGTGTTAATTTTTTTAGTGACGCCCTTTGTAAGTCAAACCTGCTAAACCAAGACTTGCAAGGAGGAAACCTGCAAATCCAAGAATTGAATTTTGTTCGCCAGTGTTTGGCAGAGCTGGAGTTTCTTTTTTCGAAGTAGGTTTATCAGCTTTAGAGTTTGAAGTTTGCCCAACAGGTTTCACATGAGCTGTTGGAGCAGTATTCGAATTAGTTTGTGGTTTAAGCTCTGGCTTAACTTCTGGTTTTGAAGTATCAGAAGGTTTAGGTGCCGGTTTTACTTCTGGTTCCGGAGTCGGAGTTGGCGTTGGTGCTGGTTCCGGAATCGGAGTTGGCGTTGGCGCTGGTTCCGGAATCGGAGTTGGCGTTGGTGCTGGTTCCGGAATCGGAGTTGGCGTTGGCGCTGGTTCCGGAGTCGGAGTTGGCGTTGGTGCTGGTTCCGGAGTCGGAGTTGGCGTTGGTGCTGGTTCCGGAGTCGGAGTTGGCGTTGGCGCTGGTTCCGGAGTCGGAGTTGGCGTTGGCGCTGGTTCCGGAGTCGGAATCGGAGTTGGCGTTGGTGCTGGTTCCGGAGTTGGAGTTGGCGTTGGCGCTGGTTCCGGAGTCGGAGTTGGCGTTGGCGCTGGTTCCGGAGTTGGCTCCTCTACTTTCTTGTATTCTAGGCGCAGATCATTGTATCCGTCTACCGAGCCATAGAAGTATTCATTAACTATGTCATACGTCATGTCATAGTTTGGCATCCAGCTATCCTTTGAGATTATATCATGTCCATTAAATTTTTTATAGATATTGATAGTCTGCCCGGGATTTATCACGCCCGTCATTTGACCAAGTGTCTCTCTTGTTTCAATATTATAATAAGTGATGCGGTATTTGAGGGGCTCCTGCTTTTCTTCTTCTTTAGGCGCTGGTTCTGGTTTTACTTCTGGTTTCGGAGTTTCAGATGGTTTTGTTTCCTGTTTTACTTCTGGTTTTGGTGTTTCTGAAGGTTTGGTCTCTGGCTTAACTTCTGGTTTCGGAGTTGGTGCTGGTGCTGGATCTTTTTGACCTTGACCTTGGTCTGGCTTAGCTGGATCTTGTCCTTGGTCCGGTTTTGGTGTTGGTGCTGGATCTAACTTCTTATATTTAAGATACATATAGTTATATCCATCCACGAAACCAGAATATGTACTTAATGTATCATAATCCATGTTATAGCCAGGTAGCCACTCAAAACGTGAAACTACCTCGTGACCTTCAATATCTTTATAGATATTAACCGTTTCGCCAGGGTTTAAAACCCCAAATTCTGACGGAGCAACCTTTTCTCCTGATTCTCCGATGTAATCAATACGGTATTTTAACGGTTTCTGCTGCTCTTCCGCTTTTACAATAGAAACCCCAAAAACAGGGTTATTGGTCAAAGCTGGCGCAACAACGCCAAGAGCTGCAACAGAAAGCAAAGAAATACCAAGTTTAGTCACTTTATTCGTTTTCATAATTTCCTCCTTAGGAATGTAGTATTACTTTTTAGGTGAGCAAATACTATAAAAAGCCTAATTTTTTTATTTTAGTATTTCGTAAAATTCACCTCAACCACTTGAGCGACAAGGGTTTTGGTGTATCGCGTAAGGACCGTTAAACGATACACTTAAAAAACAAAAAAAATACAAATCCAACACAGGCTCAAAACCTTGTTAAATTCGTATTTTCTGAAATATTCACATTGTTATTTTGAATGTTTCGCCGAACGGTCGTTAATCGAAACATATTTACGCCTTCATTGTAGCATTTTGTCTGGTTTTTAGCAAGAAATTTGCGAAACTTTTTTTCGATTGTTGGCCACATCGTTGCGTTCCAATACTTTATAGATGGTTGAGGTCGAAATTCGTTCTTTTTTTGCAATTGTTCTGATGCTTGATTCCCCTGCTAAATACTGCTGAATAATTCTCTCCTCCTTCTCTTTCGATATTCGCTTAGCACCAAGTTTGACGCCTTTTTCCTTGGCTTTACGAAGTCCTTCACGGGTACGAAATCGCAAATTTTCCAGTTCACTTTCTGCCACAAAACCTAAAATCATACAAAGTAACCTACCAATGAGTGAGTCGGTTTCCAGTTTTTCATACAGGCTGATGAGCTGGATTTGATGTTCGTTGAGCTGCTCGATTATTTTCATCAATTTAAACATGGAGCGGGTGAGCCTATCAAGCTTGTAGATGGTGAAAGTGACTTGCATTCCTTTTTTCGAAAGCGTTTGAGCCAATTTTAGAGCCTTTTCGAGCTCTGAGCGTGTATTATTTGAACCAGACTCACACTCGATAAAAAGCTGGTCACAATGCTTGAGAGCTTCGATTTGCACCTCTAAGCCCAAATCTTGCTTATGAGTTGAAACGCGTGCATAGCCGATATTGATGATGTTTTGAGACATAAAAATCCTCCTATTACTTGATACAGGAGGATTGTACTATTTTTTATTTATTCCATTTCTGGCAAGGTCACATTTTCCACATTTTTTCTTAGCATGAGAATGCCGTCTCCAAGCGGAACTAGAGTCGCTGTTAGACCTGGATTGTCCAAAGTTGCGTCGAAAAGTCTTTGCAAACCTTTATAAATGGTGCGCTGGCCACGGCGGACTTCCATGATGTCCTTGGCAACATCGCCTCCCTGGAAAATATCATCCAAAACTATTACTCCACCGACATCCAAGTGATTCAAAATTTCTGGCAGAAAGACGATGTACTTGGACTTGGCTGAGTCCATAAAGACAAAGTCATAAGTTTCTGTCAGACTAGATAAAACATCGACTGCATCTCCCTCTAAGAGGGTGATTTGCTTACGACTGTCAAACTGGGCAAAGTTTTCCTTGGCAAAGCCAATCATCTCAGGATTACGGTCAATCGTTGTAATCTTGGCATTTGGCGCATGCTCTGCCATCAAGAGGGCTGAAAAGCCAATAGCCGTCCCAATTTCCAAAATGTTCTTGGGCTGTATGGTCTCCATGAGAAAACGGAAATAAGCAACTGTTTCATGGGGGATAATGGGAATGTTTTCCTTGCGAGCGAAGACTTCCAATTCTTTCAAGGAACCTGTCACCTGCTTTTGACGCTGGCGCATGAGTTCTACGATTTCTTCCTTGACGACGGGACGTCGCATATTGTGATTGGCATTTTTACTATAAGACTCTACCATCTTATGCTAATCCCAATTTTTCAACAAGGGCTTCAAACTCGTTCAAGCGACGTTCAAAGACTGCAAAGGCATCGTTGAGATAGTCTTCCTTCTCCATATCCACTCCCGCTTTTCTCATGACATTGAGTGGATAGTCTGATTTACCTGCCTTGAGGTAGTCGATATAGCGGTCACGATCTTCTTGACTACCATGGACAATCTTCTCAGCCAAGGCTGAAGCAGCTGCAAAACCTGTTGAATACTGATAAACATAGTAGTTATAGTAGAAGTGAGGTATGCGTGCCCACTCGTATTGGATCTGAGGATTGTCTTCCTTGCTCAAGCCATAGTACTCTTGGTTCAAGTCAGCGTAGAGTTTATTGAGGAAATCACTTGTCAAGACTTCTCCATTTTGGTCTGCTTGGTGGATGGCATGTTCAAACTCAGCGAATTGAGTTTGACGGAAGACTGTTCCACGGAAACCGTCCAAGAAGTTATTAAGGATGGCAAAGCGTGTTGCATCGTCTTCTACTTCTTCCAACAATTTCTCTGTCAAGATATTTTCATTGGTCGTTGAGGCAATCTCTGCCAAGAAGATAGAGTAATCTCCGTAAACATAAGGTTGGGTTTCACGAGTATAGCTAGAGTGCATACTGTGACCTGTTTCATGGACAAGGGTAAAGAGATTGTCTAGATTGTCCTGCCAGTTGAGAAGCATAAAGGCATTGGTATCGTAAGAACCGCCAGAATAGGCACCAGAACGCTTGCCTTGATTTTCATAGACATCAATCCAACGCTCGCTAAAGGCACGTTTGACACGGCTCAAGTAGTCGTCACCCAAGACTGCCAAGGCCTCTTCTGCCTTTTTCAAGGCTTCCTCATAAGTAAAGCTGTATTCTACTGAAGACAGTGGAGTGTAGACATCGTACATCTTGAGATCAGAAATCCCCAAGATTTTAGAACGAAGTTTAAGGTAACGATGCAAGAGTGGCAAATGCTTGCGAACTGCTGCTACTAGATTGTCATAGACACTTTCTGGAACAAAGTTTGCTGCGAGGGCTGCATGGCGAGCACTCTTATAGTTACGAACTTTTGCTCGGTAGTTTTGCACCTTAACATTTGTCTGCAAGGTCTTAGCATAAGTGTGTTGGAATTGCTCGTAAGTCGCATAAAGGGCTTCATAGGCACCACGACGCACTTCACGGTTTTTAGACTCCATCAAACGGATGTAAGTACCGTGTGAGAGTTGCACTTCCTTGCCTTCGTCATCAAGCACGTATAGGAAGCTAATATCCGCATTGTCCAAAATAGCGAAGGTTTCACTAGCAGCGCCAAAGATTTCTCCTGCTCCAGCAAGCAATTCTTCCTCACGTTGCGAAAGAACATGGTCTTTCTTTTGCAAGAGCTTGTCAAAAAAGTGTTTGTAAACTTGGAGTTTTGGTTGAGCTTCTAGGAAGGTCGCATACTGCTCTTCGCTAATCTCCATAAACTCAGGTTCATAGAATGAAAAGGCTTGTTCTAACTGACTGTATAGGGTCATTGCCTTGGCATAGTACTCTTGATACTTGGCTTCACGCGTGTCCTGATCATTTTTCATATGCGCATAGACATAAAGCTTTTCAACTTGGCGTTCCAAGTCAAGTGAGAATTCTGTGATCGCAAGCAAACTGTCTGCGCTGTCCAAGAGATGTCCCTCATACTGGGATGCTGTTTGTACTTTTTCAGTTAAATCTTTCAAGGCTTCTTCCCAAGCCTGATCTGTTGGGTAGATTGTCGAAAGATCCCATGTATCTTTTTCATTTATTTCATGTCGTTGTAATACCATAAGATTCCTCCATCCTTTCTATTTTACCACATTTTTTGAGAAATATAAGTGATAAAAGGCTGGTGGATAGAGCTTTTGGCGATTATTTTTCGGATTTTTTTGATAGTAGGCCTGAAAATTTCTATAATAGCTAGTCAAATCCGTTTCAATCTGCAAAAAATCTCCTGATGCTATTGGTCTGACCTGGGGATACCAGTCGTCCAGTTGACGGTTTAATAGATTGTCCCCTTGATGATAGGCCTCCTCCTGCTTCTTCATCCAGTAGGGCGTTTGGTAGTACAACTGCTGGCGAATGTAGTGACAGATGGATGAATCTTGTAAAACTTCAAAACGAGGCAGTTTTTGTTTTTGATAAGGAAATCGTAGAATTTCCAAGAGATTTCCTTGGCCATAGGGAAATTCCTTGACCTGAAAATGAAGTTTGCCACGTAGGTCCTGATGCAGAAGATATTTGAGCCTCAAAACTTGTTTTTTGAGATCTAGTTCCCAAACATAGAAACCCATATTTTGACTAAAATAGAGAAATCCCCTTTGCAGTTGTGTTAATCGCTCTTTTAACCAGAGTTTTTCTCCCAGTAGCCAGATAACCTGATAGCCCTGGCTGCGGTATCCTTGACTTCTATCACCTAAAAGCTTTTGAGACAAGTGACTGCACTGAACTTCTAGTGCTAGTTTCCCATTGACGAGAACATCCGCAACCTGCTGAATCTCGGGCAGACTATATTCCAAGGCGACCTGACTGTCCTTCTTGGCCCAGTGATAAAGGGCCTCTTTGTTGCCCATGTGTTCTGGACTTTCATTCTCGAAAATAGCGATGCAATCCCTTAACCTTTCATGGGCAAAGTGCGTTCGAATACTCTGTCCTTGGCGTAATCGTAGTCCGCCCCTACAAGCAGGGCAAGTATAAGCTTGCTTGGTCACATCTTTTTCGAGGGCATTCACCAAATTCCCCTTGGCATCTCTAGCTACAAACATGGTCTACCTCCTTTTCTCATTTATTCGAAAAAGAAGCAAAAAAGACTGGAATTCCAGCCTTTCATAATACTATTTCTTATCTTTTTTGTCTCTTAGAGTATTTTTTTAGCATAGGAATGAGATTGGGAATCTGCTCGCTTCTAATGACCAGCACGCCGTATTCTTGACAGCGATTGGCATAAACGGGATTGATTTTTCCCGTACAGACAATTAACTTGAGGCAACTCTCTCCAGCAAAATGATTGGCATAGACTTCTAGTTCATTGATGGCTTCAACTGATAAATCTGTCATTTTGCAAGAGATAAAGGTAATCGATCGTCCCTTTCTCAGAATGACATCAATCTCATTTTGAACATTGTCCGCCTCTGGAAAGATGCCATTCCAATCAATCTCACCACCTATCATGCACTCATCAAACAGCTGAGATTCCAGCGCCAAGAGATAGAGATATACCTCTAAAATATGTCCCTTGTTGCGGCAAAAGACTTGAGCTTCTTGACTTGGAAAGCTGTATGCTACTCGTTTCTTGTCTTCGCTTTCAATACAAAGCATCCCCGCTTCCACTAGTAAGGGGATAAGGGATTCTGGATAGTGATAATACTTGCCGTTGTTTTCCAGTATCTTTTCAGTTTCAGCATGAAGGTCATTGGTCTTTGCTAGAGAGAAAAATTGGGTCACTTGGTACCAGTGGGTGGGATTGGAAATGGCAGAGCTGGCTAATTTTTTGATGGCAGCAATTTGCTCAACTGAGTGGATAGGGCGTTTTGATTTGAGCATTTTTCCACCACGCAAGGCTATCAACTGTTGGATGCTTAGGGTAGGAATGTCCAAATCTTCTTTTTCCAACTGACCAGCTACCCACTTGTATTGTTTTCCCCGCTCGACATCCATCGCCACGATGGGGAGCTGCCGATCCAATCCATACTGATAGAGAGATAAGGCTAGTAGAGAATCTCCGCCAAAAACATCGAGAAGGACTTGGTCGTAACCTGCTAGGCAATAATCTAATTGGTCCGCTAGTTGTTCTAAGGATAGCTGAAGAAAGGTCACTCGTTGGATATGGGGGACTTCATCCAGGATAAAATGACGGAGAGAGAGTTTCTCTTCATTGCTTATTTTCGTCAAAGATAGAAAAAGAATCTCGTCACAATCACTGACAAAGGCTTGGTAGACATTCTTTTCCAATACATGCCGATCATACAGTTCCACCAAAAGACTCGTCATTGGACCACCTCCATCATCTACAACATCTTGCGCTGAGAGCGACAGCAATACAGTTCTACTGCTCATTTTTCCTACTTCTAGTATAGCATAAAATCCTGCTTGCCCCAATCACCTAACGCAAACAAAAAGAATAGAAACCTTGCAAAGTGGTTTCTATTCGCTGGGTTAAGTTTGATTTACTTGATTTTCTTAGCTAGCATGGTCGCAAAGCGTAGTTGAATACGATTGCCATTCTCATCGCGACGGTGCAGATGGCCTGGATTTTCATTATATTTGACCAATTCCCAATCCTTGTAGTAGTAAGCCAATTCCCCTTCTTTAAAGGTGAATGGGAAGTTGACTGAGCAAGGATAATCCTCCGTATCCATGGCACAGACGATAAGATTGTAACCACCGACTGTGGTGTGCTCCTGCATATTCTGGATAATAGCTGGAATGCGGTCCGCTTGTAGGAACATCAGAACAACTGTTGAAACGATAAAATCATAGGCTTGCCCAATGCTAGCTGAATTGATATCGTAAAGACCGACAGGCATGTCTAGATCCTCTTGCTCCACAATGCTTTGCAAGATTTCAAGGGATAGCTCATTTTGATCCACAGCTGTCACATCAAAACCATTCTGCGCAAGAAAGAGAGAGTTACGGCCTTGACCACAACCCAAATCCAAGGCTCTTCCTGGTTTTACCGTTTGCATGGCCTCTAAGACTTCCGAATGAACAGGATTGGTATTGTATTTCTTAGGGAAATAATCCTCAGGTTTACAATAAAATTCCAAGTACCATTCTACATCGTCTGTTGCGGCCTCTACTCGGTGCCAGGCTTGCGGTTGCGCCATAGGGTTGTCTGCACCTGCCTCAAAGAGGTGTTCAGCTAGAAGTTCGCCATCTTCGGTTAATTCAATAAACTTGAGTGCCCCCTTCAAGACAGTAATTTTTCCCCAAGTCCCGACCTTGGTATTGTGTTTCTGCTGGACAATTTCTGGCATGGTCTGTTTATTCCATAAGGGCATTCGTTTATAGGCAATTAATTTTTCCATTATTATTCCTCTTCTTATCGCTGGTTCACAGCTTTCATCACACGCGCGATGTCGCGGTTTTGTTCACGTCGCTTGATCGACTCCCGTTTGTCATAGTCATGTTTCCCTTTAGCAAGTCCTAAAAGGAGTTTAGCATAACCATCTTTGAGATAGACTTTGAGGGGAACAAGAGTCATCCCTGTCCCTTTGGTCTCTTGTTCCAATTTTTGAATTTGCTTCTTATGGAGCAGGAGTTTACGACGGCGTTCAGGTTCCTGGTTCCAGATATTGCCCTCTTCGTAAGGAGCGATATGAACATTGCTCAGCCAGACTTCTCCATTTTTTACTTGGGCAAAGCCGTCTTTGAGATTGATTCGAGCAGCTCGAACGCTCTTGATTTCAGTTCCTGTCAGGACCATTCCTGCCTCTAGCGTATCTACGATTGTATAGTCGTGGTGCGCCTTTTTATTTTGTGCGACGACCTTTCCCTCGCCCTTTGTCATGCTTGGCTCCTTTCTTAGCTACTTCTTTGTAAAAAGGTTTCTTGCCTTTTTTCTTCTTGTCTTTTTGTGAATGCTTGTGCTTATCATTTGAGCGTCCTGATTTTCTCTTGTCTTCCTTCTTGTCTGAACGACGACTTGAACCACGTCCTCTGTCTTTGCGCCCAGCTTGTTTCAAGCCTTTTTCGATGACATCAAACTCACTTGGAATATAAGAGAAGTCAATTTCGCCCGTCATCTTATCCGCTCTTTCAACCCGAATGCGAATCTGCTGCCCTACACGGAAGGTTGTGCCTGATTTCTCCCCACGGAGAGTCAAGTCACGCTCGTTGAAATGATAAAATTCAGGCAAATTGGTGATGTGAATCAAGCCTTCGACTGTATTTGGCAATTCGACAAAGAGACCGAACTTGACAATACTGGATACAACCGCATCATACTCTTCGCCCACGTATTCTTCCATGTACTCAGCCTTTTTCATGGCTTCGACTTCACGCTCTGCCTCAATAGCACGACGCTCACGATTGGAAGACTGGGTTGCAATCTCTGGAATCACTTGTTCAAAATGCTCGGCTATTTCCTTAGAACGACCATAGTCCCGAATCATGCGGTGGACTAGAAGGTCTGGATAACGGCGAATCGGGCTGGTAAAGTGAGTGTAATAGTCAGCTGCTAGTCCATAGTGACCGTGATTGTGCTCCGAATAGCGAGCCTGTTGCATGGAGCGAAGAAGCATCATTGACAATACATCCGCATAGGGTTCTCCCTCAACAGCACGCATGATGTCTTGAAGCGCCTCCTGACTCATCTCACTGGCAGTCCCATAAATCCGCAAACCAAAGCTCGAAGCATAATCAATAAACTTCTGAACTTTTTCAGCCTTGGGCTCCTCGTGGATACGATAGATGAAAGGTAGATCCAGCTTGCTAAAGTGCTCGGCAACCGTTTCATTAGCAATCAACATGAAGGATTCAATCATCCGCTCAGCAACACCACGCTGACGAAGAACGATATCCACAGGCTTACCTTTTTTATCCACTAGAATCTTTGCTTCACTGGTATCAAAATTAAGGGCACCACGTTTCTCACGCATGCTTTCTAGCCTTTCATGAAGCTTGGCCATGAGTTCGATACTGGGAACAATTTTCTTAAACTCTTGTCTCTTTTCCTCGTCGCCAGCTAGGATATCATTAACAGCGCTATAGGTCATACGAAAACTAGTCTTGATAACCGTTTGTGTGATGGTGTAGTTGACTACACGACCATGTTTATCAATCTCCATAATAGCAGACTGGGTCAAGCGATCTACTTGAGGATTGAGAGAGCAGATGCCATTTGACAAACGCTCTGGAAGCATTGGGACCACACGGTCTGTCACGTAGACAGAAGTTGCGCGGTTAAGGGCTTCCTTGTCAAGGGCAGAGCCCTCGGTCACATAGTAGGAAACATCTGCAATGTGAACCCCAAGCTCCAGATTGCCATTTTTCAAGGCCTTGATGTGCACCGCATCGTCCAAGTCCTTGGCATCCGCACCATCAATGGTAAAGGTAATTTCATCTCTTAAATCCAGACGCCCTTCCATATCCTTCTCTGACGGAGCATCTGGCACACTTTCAGCTTCCTTAAGAACAGCTTCTGGAAATTCTGAGACAATATCCATGGATTCCAAGACTTCAAGAACGTCAATCCCAGCATCAGTCGAGTGTCCCACCACGTCCAGCACACTAGCGACAAAGAAATCATGTTTCTTACTTGGGTATTTGTCGATAAAGACCTTTAGAACTTCTGTTCCTTCAAGTTTGAGGGCTGGTTTCTTCACATAAATAGGTTGGCTGATTTTCTGATTTTTGGAACGTATGTAACCCGCATACTTGGGCTTTTCCTGATCCAGAACGATTTGGCCGACAACTGTCGTCAGACTATGCTCTAGGATATCGATAATCTTGGCTTCTGCTGCAGTTCCCTTGTTGCGGTCAGCGACTTTCTTGATGACCACCTCAACGGTATCGCCATCAATAGCATAGTTGACATCGTTTTTTCCTACAAAAAGGTCGTCCTCTTCGCCTTCCAGACTGACAAAGCCAAAGCCATTTTTATGGGCATGAAAAACCCCTTTGAGGGTGATTTCATGTTTCTTCTTCTGGTCTAAGGTAAGGCTTCCATCTTCTCCAAATCGAATCTGGTGCTTTCTTTCCATCAGAGACAGGGTTTTAATCAACTCACGGAAATCCTTAGATCCATCTTTTCCGAGAGCCTGAGCTAGGTCATTGACCGTCACTCGCCCCTTCTCTTCTAAATATTCTTTAATTTTATCTTTCATGTTTTCTTTCTAGATTTTTATAATTTCTTTTGATTGATAACTTTAGAAGTGTCATTAAAAATAAAAATAGGCTAAGACCTAGTCTCGCCCATTTCTTATCTACTTGATAATACCGTCAATGCTAAGGCAATGGCTAGCCAGAAAAAGACTAAAATACCTGTCAAACGTTGCATCACAGCTTCAAAACCACGCGCTTTACTACGTTCAAACAAATCACCCGAGCTGGCATCAAATACATTGCTGGATTGGTTTTTAGTTGGTTGCATGAAAATCGCAATCACAATCACAACAGATAATACTAATAAAATGGTTAATAATAGGTTGTACATATCAAACTCCTTAAAATCCCTATTATTTTACCATAAATTCTACTTAGATTCAAGATGTAGGGTTACTTTTCTTTCCTTGGGACAATACTTTAAAACTTCTATCTTGTCTGGATGAGTTTTGGAGTTCTTGCTGGTTAGATAATTCATGCTACCACAAGAGGAGCATTTGAGATTGATTTTTACTCGCACTAGATTTCCTTTACTTTTAATAACGATCTAAATTGAACTAAGTTAAATAAACAACTGAAAGCTACACAAGCTGCTGTCGCATAAAAAACAGAGTGGTAGCCGAATTGCCCTGCTACTGCTGAACCAGTCATGGGACCAACAACACCCCCAAGGTAGAAAAAGACTTGGTTAAAGGCAAAAATTCTTGAAATACCTGATTTTGGAGTCATTTTGCTGAGAAGAGCATTGACCCCCGGTATCAGAGCACCCGTTCCCAAACCAAAGAGAAAACGATACAAGCCAAGTTGAATGGGGCTGGTTGCATGGGCACAAAGAAGGTAAATGATGACTGAATAAATCTGCGCTGCAACTAAAAGTCTATGATTTCCTACCTTATCGCCAAGTTTTCCTAGAACTCCAGCACTCATCATGCTAGAAAATCCCATGCTGGATACAATCAATCCTGATACAAAGAGGAGATTTTCAGTCTGCCCCAAATCTCGCACATAGAGAGCTAGAATGGGGCCAATTGATTGAGCTGAAAATTGAATGACAAAGGTAGTCAAAAATAGGTTCACTAAAAGCCTAGGGTACTTGAAAGAAGAAAATAATTCTTTCGTTGGGATAGCCTTCTCCTTAGCTACTGGTTGAAAATCTTCCTTGATAAAGAAAATGGTTAGGATTGCAGCTAAAAATAGGAAAGCACCCACCAATAAAAAGACATTCCGAATACCAAAAATTTCAGCAATCAAACCACCAACAAAGGGGCCGGTTAGGGTTCCAGCTACTACTCCAGTTGATAAAGTCCCCAAAGCATAGCCAGACTTATCCTTGGGGACTTGACTGGCTATTAAAGCTGTCGCATTTGGTACGAAACCTGTAAATACGCCATTTAGTAATCTAAGAATGATTAACCAATAGATATTTGGAACAAAGGCCAAGCCTCCCATGGTGATGGTCATAGCAAGCCCAGCTCGAATCATCATGGGTTTACGACCGTACTTGTCAGCAAGAATACCCCAGATAGGAGAAATCAAAGCTGCTGAAACAGCCGAAACTGAGATGGCTAATCCAGCATAGAAAGCAACTTGGTCACTCTCGATTCCCAACTGCTCTACAAAGATAGGCATAAAAGGGACGACCAAGGAAATACTGGCTCCCGTTAGAAAACTACCGAACCAGGCGACACGAAGATTCTCTTTCCAACTAATCTCTTGCACAGCTATCGCCTCCTTCAAGTAACTTCACTACTTGAGCCACAAGCTGATCACGACTGTCATTATTATCTAATATATGACTCGCCAATTTTTTCTTTTCTTCTAAAGACCATTGGGATGCCAGACGCGACTCTGCTACTTCCTTAGAAAGATGATCTCGTTTCATGAAACGTTCTACTTGGATATCACGATCCACGTAGACCAGCCACGTTTCATCAAACCAAGCACTGTAGTCCTGTTCAAAAAGCAGGGGAATATCCATGAAAAACATCGCTTCTGTCTGAACCAACTGGTCTCTTAAAGCAGCCAATTCCTCACGAATAATCTCCCCTTGGGTTTGCTTAGACCATTCTTGCTCCTCAGGATTTGAAAAGATGAGACTAGCTAGGAGAGGGCGATTGAGTTCTCCATTTTCTAAGAGAATTTCCTTCCCAAAGTGCTGAACTAAGAGCTGATAAAGACGACCACCAGGTCTTTGTAACTGGTGGACAAGTTGGTCAGCGTCGACCACTTGAAAGCCTTTCTCTCTTAGGAAATTTGTCACAGTTGACTTCCCAGAGGCAATTCCTCCTGTGATTCCAATGATTTTTCCCATCAGCCCCTCCTTTGACACTGAGGACAAAAATGAGTTCCTCGTCCACCGAGCTGGATTTTCTCAATTAGAGTTCCACAGCGTGAACACTCTTGACCAGCCTTATCATAAATTTGATGAAAATCCTGCATGGTTCCATCTTCCCCAAAGGCATTGGTATAGGTTCGGATGGTCGAGCCGCCCTTTTCAACAGCCTGTCCCAAAACAGCAATGGTCTGGTCATGAATAGCTAACGCTTCTTCTGCCGTCAAAGTCTGGGAAGGTCTAGTTGGGTGAACCTGAGCTCGCCAGAGAACCTCATCTACATAGATATTACCCAGACCAGCTACCAAGGTTTGGTCTAGGAGATGGGATTTGATAGGCTTTTTAGACTTGGCTAGAGCAGTTTGAAAAGCTTGCAAATCAAAGTCTTCTTCGCTTGGTTCAGGCCCTAGTTTTTTAGAAATAAAGTAGGCTTCCAAAAGGTCTGGCGCCAAGAGTTCCATAGTACCAAACTTGCGTACATCCTCATAAACAAGCGTTCCACCGTCCTCAAACTGGAAGAAAACATGGGCATGCTTGCGTTCAGGAACCTGATCTGGATAGTAAAAATACTTTCCTTCCATCCGCAGATGGGAAATCAAGACCTTGTCTGTTAGATAAAAAAGCAAATATTTTCCACGACGTCCCATTGACGCGATAATCTGACCAGGCAATTCCTTCTGAAACTCTTCCAAATCCGTCTTAATCATCTTGGGATAACGAATTTCTATACTCGAAATCTTCTTTCCCAAAATCAATTTTTCTAAGCCACGACGAACCGTTTCAACCTCTGGTAATTCAGGCATAGTTCCTCCTTCTGTAAAAACAAGAAGCAGGCATGAGCCCACCTCTACTTAGTATTCTTTTTTATTATAGCCAAAGTCAGCCAAATCTAGCTTTTTATCACGCCAGTTTTTCTTGACCTTGACCCAAGTTTCTAGGAAAACCTTATCCCCTAGCATGAGTTCGATATCACGACGGGCCATGGTCCCAATTTTCTTAAGCATGACGCCACCTTTACCGATGATGATACCTTTTTGACTATCACGCTCGACCATGATGGTTGCACGGATATGAACCTTGTCTGTCTCTTCATCACGCTTCATGGAGTCAACTACCACTGCAACTGAGTGAGGAATCTCTTCTCGAGTTAGGTGCAAGACTTTCTCACGAATCATTTCTGAAACCAAGAAACGCTCAGGATGATCTGTGATTTGGTCAGCTGGGAAATACTGGAAACCTTCCTCAAGATTTTCACTAAGGATGTCAATTAGACGAGAAACGTTATTTCCCTGAAGGGCTGAGATAGGCACAATCTCCTTAAAGTCCATTTGATTACGGAAGTCATCAATCTGAGCCAGAAGTTGGTCTGGATGGACCTTGTCAATCTTATTGACCACCAGAATCACAGGAACCTTGGCAGCCTTCAGACGCTCGATGATCATGTCATCCCCCTTGCCACGTGGCTCATCAGCTGGCACCATGAAAAGGACAGTATCCACTTCACGAAGGGTACTATAGGCAGATTCCACCATGAAATCTCCAAGAGCTGTCTTAGGCTTGTGAATTCCTGGCGTGTCGATAAAGACGATTTGCTCCTTATCCGTGGTGTAAATCCCCATGATTTTATTGCGCGTTGTTTGCGCCTTGTCACTCATGATAGCAATCTTTTGCCCCATAACGTGATTTAAAAAGGTTGACTTCCCAACATTGGGACGTCCTAAAATGGCTACAAAGCCTGATTTAAATGTCATAATTTCCTCTTATTGTTTAAAATAGTAAATCCCAAATGCGTGGGAGAAAGATAAGTGCACCTGTCACTGCGGCAAGAAGGGAAACCACAAGCACGGCACCTGCTGCCATGTCCTTGGCTTTCTTTGCCAACATAGAAAAGTGATAGTGACTGGCTAGATCCACCACATTTTCAATAGCAGAGTTCATAATTTCAAACGCTACTACTAAGAAAATGCTCATTAGGAGAAAGAGCCATTCGATTCGTGACACCTGAAAAGCAAAACCTGCAAGGATGACTACTAGAGCCGTCACTGCATGTTTTCGCATATTGCGTTCTTCCTTGATAGCAGTCAAAATCCCTGTGATGGCAAATTCTAAACTGGATACCAGGTCACGATTTTTCCATTTTCGTTTATTGTCTTGTGAGTCCATAGGCTGTTAAAATTTCTTCTTGTAAACCGAACATCTCCGCTTCTTCTTCCGGAGTGTAGTGATCGTAGCCGTTGATATGTAAAAAGCCGTGTACTGCCAAGAAGCCCATCTCACGCTCAAAGCTGTGACCGTATTCCTCAGCCTGCTCATGCGCTTTATCGATAGAGATGAAAAGTTCCCCAATATAGGCATCGAACTCAGACATCATTTCTGCTAATTCAGGGTTTTCAAGCAAATCTTCCTCGTCAAAAGTAATGTCCAATTCCGGTTTATATTCAAGGCTGATGACATCTGTCGGGCGATCTGTATCACGGTACTCGAGGTTGAGTTCGTGACTACGCTCATTGGTCACAAAAGTAACTGCCATCTCCTTGTCTTCTTTTCCTATTTTTTGGGCTGCAAATTCCAAAATTTCTTGGGTTTGGTGCAAGATTTCTTGTGAAACTTGACCAGTTTCATCTACCATTTCAATATACATGTGCTTCTCGATTCTCTTTACTTGGCTTTATTATACCATATTTCCATGATTTTATTCTACCTTTTTGATATAATACTATGGAATACAATCACAAGGAGAGAACGATGTCATTTGACGGATTTTTTTTACACCACATGATTGAGGAATTGCGAAGAGAGTTAGTCAATGGTCGCATCCAGAAAATCAATCAACCTTTTGAACAAGAATTGGTCTTGCAAATCCGCAGCAATCGCCAAAGCCATCGCCTGCTCCTCTCTGCTCATCCCGTTTTTGGACGCATTCAGCTAACCCAAACGACCTTTGAAAATCCAGCCCAACCTTCTACCTTTATCATGGTTTTGAGGAAGTATTTGCAGGGTGCCCTGATTGAGTCGATTGAGCAAGTGGAAAATGACCGTATTGTGGAAATCACGGTTTCCAATAAAAACGAAATTGGAGATCATATCCAAGCTACCTTGATTATCGAGATCATGGGCAAACACAGCAATATTCTCCTTGTCGATAAAAGTAGCCATAAAATCCTCGAAGTCATCAAACACGTCGGCTTTTCACAAAATAGCTACCGTACCTTACTTCCAGGTTCGACCTATATCGCTCCGCCAAGTACCGAATCCCGCAACCCTTTTACTATCCAGGATGAAAAACTTTTTGAAATCTTGCAAACACAGGAACTAACAGCAAAAAATCTTCAAAGTCTCTTTCAAGGTCTGGGACGTGATACGGCAAATGAATTGGAAAACATTCTTGTCAGTGATAAACTGTCTACTTTCCGAAACTTCTTCGGGCAAGAAACCAAGCCTTTCCTAACGGAGACTTCTTTCAGCCCAGTTCCTTTTGCAAATCAGGTGGGAGAGCCTTTTACCAGTCTTTCTGACTTGCTGGACACCTACTATAAGGACAAGGCTGAACGGGATCGCGTCAAACAGCAAGCCAGTGAACTGATTCGTCGTGTTGAAAATGAACTTCAGAAAAATCGACATAAACTTAAAAAACAAGAAAAAGAGTTACTGGCGACAGACAATGCTGAGGAATTTCGTCAAAAGGGCGAGTTGCTGACAACCTTCCTCCACCAAGTGCCGAATGACCAAGATCAGGTTACCTTGGACAACTACTACACTAATCAGCCTATCATCATTGCGCTTGACAAGGCCTTGACTCCCAGCCAGAATGCTCAACGCTATTTTAAACGTTACCAGAAACTCAAAGAAGCTGTCAAATACCTGACTGAGCTAATCGAAGAAACCAAGGCTACCATTCTCTATCTAGAAAGCGTGGAAACCGTCCTCAACCAAGCTGGACTGGAGGAAATCGCTGAAATCCGTGAAGAATTGATCCAAACTGGCTTCATTAGAAGACGCCAACGTGAAAAAATCCAGAAACGCAAAAAACCAGAACAGTATCTGGCGAGCGATGGCAAAACCATCATTTATGTCGGTCGTAACAACTTGCAAAATGAAGAGCTAACCTTTAAAATGGCTCGCAAGGAAGAACTTTGGTTCCACGCAAAGGGCATTCCAGGAAGCCACGTCGTTATCTCAGGAAATCTTGCCCCATCTGATGAAGTTAAAACAGATGCGGCCGAACTAGCTGCCTACTTCTCCAAAGGGCGCTTGTCAAATCTAGTTCAGGTAGATATGATTGAAGTGAAAAAACTCAACAAACCAACTGGTGGAAAACCTGGCTTTGTAACCTATACAGGACAAAAGACCCTCCGTGTCACACCAGACCCAGAAAAAATCGCATCTATGAAAAAATCCTGATTTCAAGTGAAATCAGGATTTTCTTTTACAATTTACTCTGCAATCAAGGTTTCCAAACCAACCTTCATCATATCGGTGAAGGTATTTTGGCGTTCTTCTGCAGTAGTGTCTTCATCTGGATTGACCAAGCTATCAGAAATGGTCATGATAGCAAGTGCATCGACGCGGTGTTGGGCAGCCAAGTAGTAAAGTGCTGCTGCTTCCATTTCGACAGCTTTAACTCCCCATTTACCAAGCTCAATATTCTTTTCAAAGTAGTTTGAATAAAAGACATCTGATGACAAAACGTTTCCAACGTGGGTGGTCATACCGTGTTCTTTGGCGATATGGTAGGCCTTGTCTAGCAAGTCAAAACTAGCGATTTGTGGGAAATCATACTGTGGCCAGTCGTTGCGGATGATGTTTGAGTTGGTTGCAGCTGCTTGCGCCAAAACCAATTCACGGACGTGGACATCTTCATTCAAAGAACCAGCAGTTCCCACACGGATCAATTTTTTCACACCGTAGTCCACAATCAACTCACGCGCATAAATCGAAATGGACGGCATCCCCATCCCAGTTCCCATGACCGATACACGGTGACCCTTGTAAGTACCAGTGTAACCAAACATGTTACGCACTTCATTAAAACAAACAGCATCTTCAAGGAAATTCTCCGCAATAAATTTCGCACGAAGAGGATCCCCAGGAAGAAGAATTTTATCAGCAATTTCACCCTGCTGAGCAGCAATATGGATAGACATAATATAAGATACCAAACCCGTCAAAAAGCGAAGGGAAAATAGGAGTTGGGCGCAGTGAGCGATGCTCGCTAGACCAACTATCTTTTTCCCACTGCTTTTAGGGTGGGTTCAATTCCTTTCTTTCTTAATTTTGATAATAAATAGGAGAATAGCTCGGGTTCAATTCAAAACCAAACTACCCTACTTTTCAATGTTTTAGAAAAGTTTTCCGCTCGTGTTCAAATTAGAACACTTCGCTCTACCTTTCTTTATTTATTTTTATATTTCATAGCTAGGAAAAATCGTATTCAATCATGACTCCGACGAGCCTAGTTCATTTTTATTTCAAACAGTTATTGATAAACTGACAATAGTTTTTAATCCTTTAAGATAAATCCTTGATTAGAAGAAACGGGTATTTCCTACCTAACTACTTTATTCTTTGACATCTTACACAGTATACTAGCCCAAGGAAAGCGGTCTAACACTTTTGCAAAACCATAAGCTAGGAAAGCCGTTACTAAGAGATACGGAAGAGAATCTAAACCTAACCCAGTGAAACCAATTACTAATCCAGTTGCAGACCAGGGAGCCCTCAAGGTCACAGATAAAAAGCAAACCGATCCCAAAAGCAAAATGCTTGACTGGCTGTCCAAACCTAGAATCATGGCTAAGAGAGCAGCTCCAGCCATCCCCAAGGCAAAAGATGGCGTAAGAGTACCACCATAGGCCCCTGCCCAAAGGATAATAAGAACGACCACTGCTTTTAGGAAAAACATGAGAAGCACTGTTTTACCATCGCTACCATTTATAATTTCCTGAGCCATCATGCGTCCATTGCCAAGTAGATGTGGAAAGTAACTTGCCAGACCAACAAGAAACAGAAAAACTGAGGGCAAAGTGAGAAGTATTCGTTGATCTTTTATCTTGTTTGAAGACACTTTTTTACTTAAGCGACCAAAAAGCCAAGCTAGGGGAGTTAAGAAAAGAAGTAATAAAGGGACAATCCACACTTCCTTTAATGACCATGTGATAGCTGGAAGCTGGTAAAGAGCATGATCTGAAATAACCAAGCCTGCTATATAGGTAGACACATAGGTAGTCAAACCGACTAAGACAAATCGCTTGATAGATAAAGTAATTCCTAGAGTCTCAAAAACGAAGAAAGCACTTGTTAAAGGAACCTGATAGACAGCTGATAAACCAGCACCAGCACCACAAGCAAGGAGAAAGATTCGATCCTTCATAGACAGTATACATATTTTTCCAATTGGACCTGCAAATAGGGCTCCAATCTCTCGTGGTGCAGCTTCTTTGCCAATAGGTGCTCCCCCTCCAACTGCAATAATCTGCCAAATTGAATGAAATAGCTGTTTTAAAAAATGAAGCTTGTATTGTGAAGTCTCATCCTTCATCTGAGCTTTGATGGAATAAATCTTCGACCTTTTTTGCAAGAAGTACCAGACTAAGGACGAGCTAAGACCCACGATTATTAAACTTAGTCCTATCCGTGAGGAGGAAACTCCATCTGTCAAAAATCCATTATGATGCTCTGAATGACCAAAAGCTAGCCACTCCGCCATCTCTAAAAGATAATGGAGAAATATACCAGATAAACCCGAAACTATTCCTTGCAGAATTACTGCTATGAATAATCTAAGATTATAAGGAATCTTTCGAAAAATTCTCCTCAATTCTATTAACATGATTACAATTCAGCAAGAATCGCTTTAAGCAAGCCTTTGAAGTCACCTTTGACACGCTCTGTCACTTCCACAACTTCTTCGTGGTTGAGTTCTTCTTGGAAACCAGCAGCATGGTTAGTAATACATGAAATTCCTAGAACTTTCAAGCCTGAGTGGGCTGCCACGATAACTTCAGGAACCGTAGACATACCAACCGCATCTGCTCCCAGTGTCTTATAGGCACGAATTTCTGCTGGGGTTTCATAAGTCGGACCAGTTACACCAATATAGACACCTTCATCAAGCTTGATACCAAGTTTTTTAGCCACTTCATGGGCAGTAACGCGGTATTCTGGCGTGTAGGCCTTGGACATATCCGGGAAACGAGGACCAAAATCATCCAAGTTTTCACCCATCAACGGATTTTGACCCGTAAAGTTGATATGGTCTGAGATAGCCATCAAAGTACCAGGACCGTAGCCGATACCTCCTGCAGCATTGGTTACAATGACACCTTCGCATCCGAGAACTTTCATCACACGTACTGGGAAAGTCACGACTTCAAGAGGATTGCCTTCGTAGAAATGGAAACGACCTTGAAGAGCCAAGACCTTGCGACCTGCAAGTTCTCCATATACCAATTTACCAGCGTGACCAACTACTGTCGAACGACCCCAGTTTGGAATGTCTACATAGTCTACTACAACTGGATTTTCAATTTCTTCTGCAAGTTCTCCTAGACCTGATCCAAGGATTAAACCAAACTCAGGCGCTTGGATTCCTTTATCTTTCAGAAAAGCAGCTGTTTCTTTGATCTTATTTAAAAATGTCATTGTGTCTCCTTTATTATTTGACCAATTTTGTCAAAAGTTTTAGCATTACGAATGGTGATTTGGCGGTAGAAAGGCATCTTGAGTAAGTACTTGTGATAGGCAGTTGCATAGTAAGATTCTTCAGAGAATTTCCCCCAGAAAATCCCAAGTCTTCCAAAATGAACCACTTCATCTTTCAGTTCCAAACTTTCAACTTTCTCAATGACTTGAGCCACATCCAAGCCCTCCGTGTAAAAGAGGACATCCTTTCGTGCCAAATCTTTGGTCCACCATTCAGGCAGATTTTCAAGTTCCGCTTCAAAGTCCTCAAGACTCAGTAACGAAAAGCTCTGAATAAATGGATAATGGACTGCAAAGAAAGTTTCTAACTTTTCCACCAATCGGGCCTTGGAATCTGTCGAAGTAAAGAAAATATTGCCACTGTTGATGTAGGTCTCAACCTTCTCCAAACCCAACTCTGTCAATTCTTGACGAAGCTCCGCCATGACAACCTTATTTTTCCCACCTACATTAATGCCCCTTACCAGTAAAGCATAGCGTTTCATCTTATACCAATTTATCTAAGAAACTTTCCCCAATCATGGCAGTTTCAATACCAAAGTTATCGGCAACAGTCGCTGAGATATCTGCGAAATGTCCGACTGGAATGACACCATTTCCCTTAAAGCTAGGGCTGTAAGCTAAAAGTGGAATATATTCACGAGTGTGGTCAGTTCCAGCATAGGTTGGGTCATTTCCGTGGTCCGCAGTAATCAAGAGAAGATCGTCCTCTCTCATAGCAGCGATAATTTCAGGTAAGCGTTCATCAAACTCATGCAAGCAATCACGGTAACCATGAGCATTACGACGATGGCCGTAAAGGGCATCAAAGTCAACTAAGTTTGTGAAGGAGAATCCTTTTTCAAACTCAGCAAGGCTCATAGTCTTCAATAGCGTATCAATTCCGTGGCTGTTTGACTTGTTGTGGCCCATATCATGATTGATTCCTTCACCATTAAAGATATCGTTGATTTTTCCAACAGCATAAGTATCGATGCCAGCTTCGTTCAATTTATCCAAAACAGTTGGTGCAAATGGAGATACTGCCAAGTCACGACGGTTTGCTGTACGAGTGAAGTTACCTGGTTCACCAACATATGGACGGGCAATGATACGACCTAGAAGAGCTGGACGCTCAAGGGTAATCGAACGAGCATATTCACAGATACGGTACAATTCATCTAAAGGGATGATGTCTTCGTGGGCAGCAATCTGCAAAACAGGGTCAGCTGAAGTGTAGATAATCAACTCCCCAGTTTCCATCTGACGTGGTCCAAAATCATCGATAACAGCTGTTCCTGAGTAAGGTTTGTTGGCTTCACGAATGACCTTGCGTCCTGAAAATTCTTCGATTTTTGTCAGGATTTCTTCTGGGAATCCGTTCCAGAAAGTATCGAATGGCTCAGTAATATTGAGTCCCATGATTTCCCAGTGACCAGTCATGGTATCCTTGCCTAGAGATACTTCTTCCAATTTTGTTGCATAACCTGTTGGATTGCTTTCAGCTGGTACAGTCTTAAGAGGCGTTTCGCGAGGAATATTTCCTAGACCGATTTTAGCCATGTTTGGCACATTCAAACCAACTGTTTTGGAAATGTGTCCTAGTGTGTCAGAAGCTCCATCTGGAACCCCTGCATTGACAAAGTTATTGGCATCTGGTGCAGCACCGATTCCCACAGAATCCAGTACCACCAAGTGAATTCGATTAAATTTTGACATAGTCTGTCTCCTTATTTTTTTAATTAGTTTGCTTTTGTTGAAGTTAAAATCTGAACGCCATCTCGTCCCGCTACGATGACCTTATCCACCATTTGGTTGAATAAACCGTGCTCTACGACACCGACGACATGGTCCAATTCTTGCCCGAAGGCAATTGGATCTTCAATAACATCCAAGGCTAGGTCAATGATAAAGTTCTGCATATCGGTCACAAAACGTTGGCCATCTTTTTCACGGAAACTTGGTTTGTAGCCAGCTCGTTCAAACCGACGAAAGACCTGTTCTGCACCATACTGAACTACTTCCACAGGCAATTTAAAAGCACCTAGTTTCTCTACCAGTTTGCTTTCATCTACCACCCAAATGTATTCTTTTGAGGGCGTTGCGACAACCTTCTCCATCAGAAGGGCACCACCACCACCTTTGATCCCGTTGAACTGGCTATCTACTTCATCCGCCCCGTCAACCGTCACATCGACAAAGTCTACTTGATCAATCGACTTGAGAGGGATGTTAAGACCTTCAGCCTGTTTACTGGTCACACTGGAAGTCGTTACAGCAGTAATCTGCAAACCTTCTTCCTTGATCCGACGACCTACTTCCTCTACGAAATAGTAGGCAGTTGATCCAGTACCGAGTCCAACAACCATACCAGCCTTGACAAACTGAGCAGCCTTGATACCTGCCATTTTCTTCAGATTTTCCACTCAAACACCTCCATTAAAGAGCTATTTTTATTATAACATGTATCCGTTTTTATTTCATGGATACACTGGAAAAACCCGAACATTTTTATTTCGGGTTTTGGTGTCCTATTTAACCATATCAGGATCGTAATCATAGAATCCTGTGTCTAGGAAACGGTTTTTAGGGTGTAACTTGCGCACTTCCTCATCTAACAAGAAGGCTTGGTCATGGCTGAAATTCCCCTCTTGGATCAAGCCACGCGCTTGAATAAAAAGTTTAGCAATCTCAACAAAGTTTTGACCTGGTGTGTAAAGTCCCTCAAGTTTCCAGTGAGTAAAACCATGCTCCACCAATTCTGTCAATTTGGTCATCAAATCAAGGTCGTTGTTGGCAAAGATGTGGGTACCATGATTGTCCTCAAAGATGGAATAATGGCTTTCTGGGTCACTCGGCTCTGCCAAGAAGAGGTCACGTTTACGCGTCTTTTCATCATCGATATGCGTAAAGTTATAGTAGTTTTGTAAGAGCGGACGTTTAGAATGGTGAATGACACTGGCTCCGTAAACCAACACTTCAGCAGGAATTTCCAAAATCTCAGGCATCTTAAAGAGCTCAGCAGATGGAATTTCACGCGCCAAAACCGCCTCAGATGCGCCAGCCTTTTGACCCCAGAAGTTAATCTGACGGCTACTTGTCACCATGGTTGAAGCATCGTAGATGGTCTTAAAGGAATAGCCATCACGGTTGACCACATAAAAGACACCTGCATCTCCAACAGTAATATAGTCTGTCTTGATTTCTTCCAAGAAGTCTAGGAAAGGTTTGATGCGGTCCATCATATCTTGGTGCATGAGGGCATTAACCGCGACAATCAGTTCCTTGCCTGCTTCATGAACCAACTTAGCAATCTCACGCAATTGGTCATGACTAAAAGTCGTTGGCAGACGAAGGCCAAAATCTTTCTCACCAACATAGATACGGTCTACGCCAGCTTCGAGTAACTGTTCAACTTGTTCAATACTTTCAGCAGTTGCTGTAATGATAATCTTTTCCATAAGAAAAATTATACCACATTTCTCAAAAATCAGCTATGGTTACTGAGAGTTTCACAAAAAGTTAAACTTGTTTCTATCTTTCCCAATCAAAAAGTGAACAGTAACTTGTACCATTCACTCTATTTTATGCATGTGTTTCTTCAACTAGGTGGCCATCTTTCATGACATAAATACGGTCAACCTTATCAAGAAGGCGAGTATCATGAGTAATCATAACAACTCCTCTACCTTGTTCATGGGCAATGGCAGCCAACATCTCCGTTACTTGGTAGGCACGCTGGGTGTCTAGACTGGCTGTGGGCTCATCTGCAAGCACAATGCTAGGATTGTTATAGAGCGCTCTAGCAATCGCGGCACGTTGACGTTCACCACCAGATAGAGCTTTGGGATACTGATCTTGAACTTTTTCCAAATCCAACAAGTCAAAGAGTTCTTTTCGGTCACTTTTACTATTTTTTCCCTTATCTAGTCTGTCAATCAAATCCAGCTGTTCCTTGACCGTTAGAAAAGGAATTAAGTTTGAAGCCTGGAGAATGAAACCAAACTCTCTAAAACGGAGATCTGTTTTTTCCTTCTCCGTCAAACTGCCTGTTTCCTTCCCTTTGACTAGAATCTTTCCACTCGATGCTTCCTGAAGTTGTCCTAGAGTTGTTAGAAAGGTCGTCTTTCCAGAACCTGAAGGCCCAACGATAGCCACGAACTCTCCCGCATTTAGCTGAAAATTCGTCTCATGCAGGGCTACGACTTTCATCTTTCCTTCCCCGTAGGTTTTTGTCACTTGAGTCATTTCAATCAATGCTGTCATACAATTCTCCTTATCATTCTGCAATTGCAGTAATCGGGTCCACCTTTAGCAAGCGTGGAAGTGAAATGACACCACCTAGAAGGGCCATCAAGCAAATTACCAAACTTAGGACAGAGTAGGCTATCCAACTTGGGTAGAAAAAGAAGGTAGCTGGTAAGACTAAAATCACTCCACCAATAGCAAGCAAGGCTAAAGCAATCCCCATACCAGCTAGGAGGAAGATTTGACAGAAAAGAGACAATACAATGGTTTTGATCTGTATTCCCTGAGCTCGCATTATTCCATAAAGTCCAAGTTTTTGGATGGTAATGATATAAACAAAAATCCCCACAATCAAGCCTGTGATAACAATCATAGCAAGAATCATTCCTGAAAATACATTAACCTGAGGTGTGTAACCAGGAATTTTCGATATCATTTTTGGAATGGAAATCTGTTTCAGTCCATCGCCAGCCTCTTCTATGTCATTTTTCAATACCAAGGCAGAGATAGAACGATTGGCTTTCAAGGTTCCTTGTAAGGTCCAATAAGTTGTCAGACTCGTAAAGACAACAGGCTCAGTGAAAAATTTATTTCCTTGAGTCAGGCCTACAATCTTGTAACTTGCCTCGCTTCCATTGAGCTGAATGGCATCGCCTAGCTTAATCCCATAGTTCTCAAAAGACTGATCCACGACAACCTCATCATCTCCTTCAGGATAACGACCCTCCGTCAAACTAGGTGAGATAAAAGCGTCCCAGTCTTGAGCAAAAATGGAAACATTGACCTTTTCACTACCATCGACTAGATTGGTCACAGCGAACATATAGCCCAATGGAGCAGCCTCTTCTGAATTCTTATCCTTGTAGTCCTTTTCAGGAATAAAAGATGCCGTCAAATTATCATTTGCGTAGTCAGATAAAACCACACCCGTCGCTTGCCAGTTATCAATAGCGGCTCGATTGTTTCGCACGAGACCAAGGGCTAAACTGGTCATAAAAAAGACCATAAAAGCGATAAGAAAAATGGTAGTTAGAATCAAACTATATCGAAGTTTGTTTCGTACTATTTCTTTGATAGCAAGATACATGCTTATCTCCTTTAACATTTCCCAGAGGTAGTTTAAAAGCCACCCAGACCAATAGACAGAATCTCTGTCCTTCCATCCATTCAAAACAACTCCTACCAATACTCTTCAAAAGTATCCAGGTAGCAACTCAACAAATCATCTTAGGAAAAAGCCTCAGCTTGCTATCAATTTATATAAGTTATCCTTTCCTTTCTCAGTATATTTATAATAGAGAAGGTTAGGTCATCTGTTTTAAGTGTAACATCCATGCTATCACTTTCCCTAGTAGGTGTCAAGAAGAGCGACTTAGATAATGATAAGAGACTTTAGTAGTTTTGTAACCATTCTGTAACAATTCTCTGCATAAAAAATGATAAAATAGTTAGGTACTGTTAAGGAGAGAATCATGTCCGCAAGAAAAATAGAAGCTTATGAGTTTGAACAAATTCCCGAATCGAAACAAACTCCGCTTTATCAAGATTATACACATGAAGCCCCAGTCGGCCCTAACCTAAAAGAGATTTTATTTTTTGTAAATATTGCTTGTTTTTGTATTTTTATGGTGCTTTTTAGCTTTATCTTTTTGGCCTTAAAACTAAATACAGCTTTATCCTTTGTCGCTGCAATGGGGACAAGCTTCGCCCTTTTACAACTTCAACGAAAGATGATGAAACGAAAATTTTCAAAATAAAGGTTGGTACTACTACCAACCTCTTTTCTAGTTATCTGAGACAGTTATAAAACTGTCTTTTTTATTTATTCTTTCGTTTTGAAGGAGATTGGATGGCAATCTTAACTTCAAAAATCGTTCCTCTAGGTTTGTTATCTTTTACGCTAATCGTTCCTCGTAAGGCATCAACAATCTGCTTGGCCAAAGAAAGTCCCAAGCCAAAGCCACCTTTCTGACGGGTTCTCGCCTTGTCTACACGGTAAAAACGGTCAAAGATTTTCTTCTTGTCAGGAGCTGAGATTCCAATTCCGTTATCCGTTACTGTAAGATAGAGGTGGCGATCTGTAGCATAAACCACAAACTCAATTTTTCCATCTTCTTCGGTATACTTGATGGCATTGTCAAATAAGATGGTCATGAGCTGTTTTAGGAGCAACTGATCGGTCATGAAGGGACGATAAATCCGATTTTCATAGTTAAAAACTCGATCATTTTCAGAAGCAATCAACTCATAGTTAGAAAAGGCTGTTTTAAAGAATTGCGGAGAAACTTCTGCTATTTCTGGTTTGATTCCATCATCGCGACGTGCAAGGTTGAGAAGATTGGTCGTGAGGAAGCGCATGTTGCGAACTTCTTCAAGGCTCGAAGCAATACTTTCGCTGGATTCCATGATTGTTGCCTCTGGTTTTCGAAAGAGGTTCTCTAAACGATTTTGTAAAACGGCCAAAGGCGTTCTCAGTTCGTGACTCGCATTTTCAACAAAGGATTTCTGCTTTTGCATGCTTTCCAATAGGGGTTTGACACTGACGCGTGCCAAGTAAACACTGGCAATTAAAGACAGGAGCCAGAAACTAGCCATGACTACAACAATTAAATGCTCGTGGTTTTGGCTGATTTGCTCGAGCTGGCTGGTATTGATTAAAACCGCTGCATACTTGACGTTACTCGAGACGGAAGACAAATTGGTTTCCATCAAAATCATCCGATAGGTTTCTTCCTGACCATAGCTATTGACAACTTGGATTTGGCGAATGTGATTCAACTCTTTTTTGTCCAGCTTGATCTTGTCCAAACCTAAAAAGCGATTGCCCAGTAAGAGTTGGTTAAAATCCTTGTCAAAGAGCAAGACTTCCGTATTGGAGCTGACATTGGGCTTGATTTCAGCCTTGTTGGCATCCGCTGTTGCTGGTTGAATATCCTTGACCTCTTCAGTTGCCCGATTCAGGGCTAACTGGATAACCGCTTGGGGACTGCTACTAAGGGCTTGGAGTTTTTCATCTACAGAAGTGTAGAGACTCGAGTGCATGACCTGGAGGATAATCAAGGTCATAGCAGAGAAGATCAGAGTGAACACTCCAAAGTTTCGAATGAAATAGCTGAAATCATCCGCATACCATGTTTTTTTTAGTTTATTGAACATCTTTTAAAATATACCCGACACTACGCAAGGTTTGAAGATTTTCAGCAAAGGCTGTTCCCTTCAATTTCTTACGAACTTTTGAGACATAGACTTCTACAACAGAAATCGTCGTATCGCTATCAAATCCCCATAGACGATCAAAAATTTGCGTCTTGGGAAGAATAACATTTTGATTTTGAAGGAAGTAAACCAATAACTCAAACTCTTTTCCGAGTAGTTCCACAGGAGTATCTTCCACTTTCACTTCATTCGTTGAAAGGTTGACGACAATATCTCCATAAGTCAAGGTGTTTTCGTTAAACTTACCTGAACGTTTGAGAAGGGCTTGGATCCGCATTTTGAGTTCTTCTAGGTAGAAAGGTTTGGTGAGATAGTCATCCGCTCCCAATTCAAAACCATGTCCCTTGTCATCCAAACTCTCTTTTGCAGTCATGATAAGAACTGGTGTCGTAATTCCTTTTTCGCGCAACTCTTTCAAGACTTGGAAACCATTTTTTTCAGGCAACATCAGGTCAAGCAAAATCAAGTCATAGACGCCACTTTCAGCTTCGTAGAGACCTTCTTCTCCATCAAAAACCTGCATGACATCTGCAAAATCATCTAAAAAGTCAAATACTGAGTTTGACAGGCCTAGGTCATCTTCTACTAATAAGATTTTTATCATCAGAAACTCCTCCTTGTTATGATTATTATACCAAAATTGCCTTAAAAAAAACTCAACTCTCTCTTCTTTTAAGATAGAAAGTTGAGTTTTTGTTTACATTTCGAATGAATTAAGCTTTGCCATATTGAGCTACAACAGCTTCGACCGCTGCTTTCTCACGCTTAATCAAGTCAACACGCGCTGCGATATCCTTGATCCCCATGCGGATGTTACGGCTAAGAGCTAGGTCAGAAAGTTGTGGTTCAAAGAATTCCTTGTACTCTGCCAAGCGTTGCTCTGTCTTAAATACATGGGCAGGTAGGATAACAAAGCTATCAAAGCTCATATCTCCTCCAAGAGCTGCCTTGATCCAATCCCAGTTTTCACGCGCCCATACCCAAACAGTTTCTTGAGTTGCTTGGTGTCCGAGGAATTGGAGGTACCATGAAGAAAGGTCTTGTGGTTTCACCACAAATTTGTCCTTCCATGAACTAATCAAGGTTTGGATATTATCATCATCTGTACTATATGCTAGAGCAGCTGCCAACTGGCGTTTAAAGACCGCATCAGTGGCATGAGTGTAGAGGTCCAGATAAGTTGCGACCAAGTCCTTGGTCTCATGATGTTTCATCTCATTGATGAGAACTTGTGCACGGATGGCTGCTGGAAGGCCTGCAAGATTCTCCTTGTGAGCTGCAAAGATTTGGCTAGCGACTTGACTAGCTTCTGTATCATTTGAGCGAATCATCATAGAAACGGCCAACTGACGAACCAATTCGTCTTCATCTGATTCACCATCTTTAGCTTCAAAACCAAGATGGTCATAGTTGTGACGAGCCAATTTAGCAACGAGTGTATTAAAGGCTTTCTCAGTTTCTGTTCCTTCATCGATAAAGCGCTCAAGGGCAGAAATCACTTGAGAAACAGCTGAAACCACAAGGTAGGACTCTTCCTTAGCAAGTTTATCAAGGACTGGGAGCAAGTCAGCATAAGAAATGTGCCCTGCTTCAGCAAGCAAACGACGTTCTTGAACGATTTGTAGTTTGCTTGTGTTATCAAGTGTTTCTAAGTCAGCAAGAACAGCTTCTAACAAGTCTCCTTGATAGTCTGTAATGTAGTGGGCTGTATTTTCAGTGTTGAGACGAAGGGCTCCTTTATTTTCAGCAAGAAGAGCTGCGTAGCCAGGTATTTCGATACTTTCAGTTTCAAGTGTATCAGGCAAACCTTTCCAGTTGCTGTTGAGTGGGACAACCCAGAGACGGTTCTTGTCTTCGTGCTCACCGATGAAGAATTGTTTTTGTGAAATCTTCAAGACATCATTTTCAACTTTTACAGTGAGAACTGGATAACCAGGTTGTTCCAACCAAGAATCCATGAAGGCTGCAACATCACGTCCTGATGCTTGTCCGAGAGCATTCCAAAGGTCACGACCAATTGTATTGCTGTATTGGTGTTTTTCAAAGTAAGCATGCAAGCCTTTAGCGAAATCAGCATCACCGAGCCAACGGCGAAGCATGTGCATGAGACGGCTTCCTTTAGCATAGACGATAGCGCCATCAAAGAGCGTGTTGATTTCATCTGGGTGTTTAACTTCAACGTGAACAGACTGAACACCATCCGTCGCATCACGTTTAAGCGCAGCTGGAACACCACCTGTTTGGAAGTCCTCAAAGATATTCCAACTTGGCTCGATGGCATCCACACAGACGTATTCCATCATGTTGGCGAAGCTTTCATTGAGCCAAAGGTCATCCCACCATTTCATAGTCACGAGGTTACCAAACCATTGGTGGGCAAGCTCGTGGGCGATAACAAGGGCAACTTGCTGACGGCTGGCAAAGGTAGAGTTCTCATCCACAACCAAGTAAACTTCACGGTAGGTCACAAGACCCCAGTTTTCCATAGCACCAGCTGAGAAGTCAGGAAGGGCGATATGAAGCGATTGAGGAATTGGGTACTTAACTCCGTAGTAATCTTCGTAGAACTCAATTGAGCGAACGGCGATGTCCAGTGAGAAATCAAGGTTAGATAGTGGGTGAGCTTTGGTTGAGTAGACACCTACGAGGGTACCGTTTTTAGTTTTAGCGGTCACACCTTGCAAATCACCTGCTACAAAGGCTAACAAGTAAGAAGACATACGAGGTGTTGTCTCAAACTTCCAGATACCTGTTTCCTTGCGGTGTTCAACATCAATCTCAGGCATGTTTGACAAGGCCACTTCACCTTCTGCTTGGTCAAAACGTAGAGAAAGGTCAAAAGTTGCTTTGGCTTCAGGCTCGTCCACACATGGGAAGGCTTCACGCGCAAAATGGCTCTCGAACTGAGTTGACAAAACTTCCTTCTTCACTCCATCAACTGTGTAGTATGAAGGGTAAATCCCTGTCATGTTATCTGTGATTTTTCCTGAAAAAGCAATAACCAATTCAACTTGACCAACCTCAGCCAATTCGATATGAAGGGCTTCATTGTCATGGTCAACTGTAAATGGACGAGCTTGACCCGCAACTTCTACAGAAGCGATTTTCAAGTCTTTTTGGTGAAGGGAAATACGGTCACTCTGTGCTTGACCAGTGATGGTCACCTTCCCAGAAAATGTCTTGGTCTCACGACTCAAGTCTAAAAATAAATCATAGTGTTCAGGAACAAATTGCGTAATAAAATGTTCAACTGCTTGCATAGTTTTCTCCTATTCTAAGTTTAAGAGCTGCTGCTCTTCTTCAAACAAACTTATTATATCATGTTTTGCTTAAGAAAAAAGGATTGGACGGTGATTTCCAAAACTTTCTTCCTTCTAGCAATCTACTGTGGATAGACCTTGCGAAATTCTTCTAAAACAACCTTGCTGTCAGGTGTAAAAGTCAGTCCAGCCTCCCTCATCCACTCGGTGAAAAAGTCCTCATGAACCTGACGCCAATAGGCTAAAGATTTGTCTCCCTCCCCTTCCTTGTAGGCATGGTCAGCAGAAACTTGATGAAAGGGCTGAACGGAAACCTTTGTTATTTCAACAATGCAGACAGCCTGATCTTGACTGTCTAAAATAACATCGAAGGTTCCTTCTTGTGGAAGAGGTTCGTCTTCTAATGCATAGAGGTCATAGGCTGAGGCGGTTGCTGTCTTTTCGCCTCTTAGAACCAAATCTGCCAAGGTATCGGCTTCCACTCCAAAAGCCCAGGCATCTATCTCATCTCCAATCGCGGGGTTAATTTGCTTATACGCATTCCACATTTCTTGCGGTGTCATGGGTTGCTCCTTTGTAATTTTTTACTTACTTCTTTTATACGTTTGAGATGGTCTGGATGATCAATCTCTAAATTAAAAATCTCTGGAATAGAACTGTAGTGGATAATACACTTGATACCCATCTGATTCATTTTTTGTATGAAAGAAGCATTCAGATAGCCTGCTACAGCAAAGTCAATCTTTTTCATACTTGCTTTATCCTGCATATCTCTCAGCATATCTAACATTATTGGACTTTCCATATCATGCCATTGACTGTTTCTCACAGTCGCAAAAACAAAAGAAGTCAAATCATTCATTCCAACTATAATCTTTGAAATACCCGTTTCTATTATTCTGTCCAAGTCAAAATAAGCTGACGGTAATTCAATCATTGTGCCGACTTTTCCAGTAAAACCATGCTGACGTAATACTGTAATAGCTTGTTTTAATTGGTCGGCATCATTGACAAAAGGAAAAATAACAGACAGATTGGGATTTGTTTGATAAACTTCTGTAACGACATGTGCCTCAGCCTGAAATTCATTCGGACACGCCAACGAACGCCTGATTCCTCTATACCCAAATAAGGGGTGCCGTTCATCAAAATGCTCTTCAGTTCCCTCAAGATAATTAGCTTCTATATTCGTTAATTCCGAAAAGCGATACCAGACTTCTTCATATGAGTACAAGGAGCAAATAGCAACTAGATAATCTTTTACAAATTGCTGACAACTTGATAACAGTATGCTTTGATTGAGCTCTCTCAGTAAGTATTCTCCACGAATCATACCAACATGATGCAATAGTTGTGGGTAAACTTTTTCAGCGATTTTCTCGCCACTAAGGGCTAGCTGGTTTTTCATAGCCATTCACCTCGTCTTAAAAGATACAACATCAGATATCATTATATGACACTTTCCTCTAGTTCAAAAGCTTCATAAGGTTCAACTAACTCATATCCTAAAAATTCTGCTACTTTTTTGGAAGCCTCGTTATGAGCATCCCAAAGTGGAAACATATCTCTATTTAAACTCTCTAGAATCATTGTAGCACCAAGCTTTTTAGCAAATCCATTTCCTTGTTCGTTTGGTCTAGTTGCAACTTCCACTTCAACTGCTCCACGGTAGACTAAGCCTGAGGAAATCCCAGCAATCAGTTCATTATTTTTAAGAATCACAAAGCCAAATCCACCTTTTAAAACAAAATCCTGATAGGACTCAAAATCCCCCTGTAAATCTTGTGACCATTCTTTCTCAGAAAAACAGTTATAAATCTGATTATCAATAGGCACAATATTGTAACCTTTCTCTAAATCAGTAACTAGATCATTTAGAAATTCAACTTGAAAATTTTCCTTATCTTTAAAAGAATAGCGAGTAAAAGAATTTAGCCCTACTTTCCGATGCAGAAAATCTTGCCAATTGGTATTTTCTGAAATAATAATCTTATAATCTAAACCATATTTTCTAACAAAATCTTCCCAAAATCTAGAATCTAACTCCCCTGCTAGGTATAGAAAATTCCCAACATCATAAAAGCTTGTTGTCCTATCACTATTTCGGTAGACAGTTCCGATTTGAGATTTAAGACCATAGAGAACCATATTTTTCTTCCATGTTTTAAATAGTTCCATTATCCCCCTACTTCACCTTCCAATTTCTATAGCTTGTCATATCTAATTCTGGAAATCCTGATAATTCAGACTTAACCTTCAAAACTAATGGCGATGCATTTTCTGTAGTAATTTCTTCCAAATTCAACCAAAGTACATTTGCTGAATCATTACTTCCATCAAGAACCTCCTGAGAAATTGAATTTTGAGAGTGTTCAAAATCGAGTACTATATCATAAAAGGCCATGATATGATGTACTGCAAAGTCTTGCCCATCTTCTTGAACCAGCACATCATAAATCCTAGGATTAGCGTAACCCTTAAGCTTATATCCTGTCTCTTCCATAACTTCTCTAATCAGCGTTTCCGTCAGTCCTTCACCAAGTTGCTGACTACCGCCCGGTAGATCATAACGATGTTGATAAGGGCCTCTCGTTTTTTCAATGCAGAGTAACTTCCCATTTTCAAAGCAAATGCCATAGACTCCAAAGTGTTTTTTGATTTCCATTCAACTCCTCCTACTTCAAAGACCAGCCACCATCTATTGTCAAGATTTGTCCTTGCATGGCGCTCGCTTTTCCACTTGCTAGGAAAAGGCTAATCTCCGCTATTTCCTCTGGCTCAATCCAGCGCTTGATAGGCGTTTCACTAGCTACCCAGTCTGCCAATCCACCTGGTTCAAAGTCCGAAGCAGTCATAGCTGTCTTGACCGCTCCTGGAGCGATACCAAAGACCTGAATCCCAGCTTCTGCATAGTCTAGAGCCAACTGCTTGGTGAAGCCAGCCAAGGCATGTTTGGAAGAAGTATAAGCGTGTCCACCTCCGCCAGCCAGACTCGAAGCAATCGAACACATATTGATAATAATTCCTTTTTTATTTTCCAGCATTTGCATCAAATAATAGCGAGTCAACTCAACAGGAGTCACATAGTTGATTTCAAAAATCTCTTGAATTTCCTGCGCTGTTTGCTCCAAAAGTGGTTTGTAATCATCCAAGACTCCAGCAGTATTGCACAAAATATCCACCTGAGGACACCAGTCAAAAACAGGATCTAAATCAAGAGTTAAATCTATCTGTAAAAAGTGGAAATCACCGTCTAAGATTGGCTTTTCGACTTGATCCACACCGTAAACTTGATAGCCATTCTCTAAAAAGAGTCGAGCTTGAGCAAGTCCGATACCTGAACTCACTCCCGTAATCAATACACGTCTAGTCATGCACTTCTACCCAATCCGTTGCCAAAACATCACAAGGTGTCGGGCTCCACATGGAAAAACCTTCCCCTTCTCCAGACACGTTGATTAGGAAATAGGGCGTCACCTCAAGAGCTACACCATTTTGCTCAATGGTATCAAAAAGTTGGACGTAGTTTTCAGCCCCTCCCCAACCAGTTCGTACATATTTTTTCTTAGCCTTTAGTCCAGGAAGAATTTCTTCAAAAGTCATGATGTTCTCCTTTAATTCTATATTCTTCATTTAATTATAACAAAAAACCGTTTTCCAACGGCTTTTTGACTGTGATTTATTTAAATCTGCTTCTACTTACGGCAAATTATTCCCTGCTGCAAGATAAATTTCATACCATTCTTTTCTTGTTAAGCTAAAGTTTGCCGCTTGGCTAACTTCTCTCAAATGCTTAGGATTTGTTGTACCTACGACTGCCTGCATTTTTGCTGGATAACGCAATATCCAAGAAATGGCAATAGTTGAAGGGGTTACTCCATATTTAAAAGCTAGACGATCAAGTACTTGATTCAAAGCTTGAAATTTCTCATTACCAACAAAGTTCCCTTTAAAATACCCGAATTGTAAGACAGACCATGCTTGAATGACCACATCGTGTAATTTGCAATATTCAAAAACGCTGCCATCTCGCATAGTTGCTTGACTATCTTCCATATTAACATGAAAACCTGATTCGAATCCTGGAGTAAAAGCCGCACTCAATTGTAGCTGATTAACAGCTAACGGCTGCTTGACATCTTTTTTAAGCAACTCCATCATCATAGGATTTTGATTAGAAACTCCAAAATCTCGGACCTTACCTTGTTTATAAAGAAGATCAAAGGCTTCTGCTACTTGATCAGCTTCCATCAGAGCATCTGGTCGATGGAGAAGCAAGCTATCTAAATAGTCAACCTGCAATCTTTTTAAAATTCCATCTACTGATTCTAAAATATACTCTTTTGAAAAATCAAAATAAGTAAACTCTTCAATGCGAATGCCACATTTGGACTGAATCCACATCTTTTCTCGCAGGTCAGGACGATTGTTTAACACTTGACCTAGTAATTCTTCGCAACGACCTCCACCATAGATATCTGCCAAGTCAAAGGCATTGATTCCAACAGAAAGTGTTGTTTCTACAAGCTCTTCAACTTCTTTTACAGGCTTATCTTTTATTCTCATCATTCCGAGAACAATTTCTGATAATTCTTTGTCATCTTGACCAAGAGTTATGTATCTCATCAAATTTTTCTCCTTTAATTCTACATTCTTAATTTAATTATAACAAAATACCGTTTTTCAACGGCTTTTGGACTGTATATCTACTAAATTCATCCTACCACTGCAATCCGGCTTCTCTGATTTCTTTCTTTTCAGCTTCTTCTTTTTCTTCACCCTCTTTTTTGGCTTTTTCCTCAGCTTCCTTCTTAGCCTTTTCTTCAGCTTCTTTTTTTAGCTTTTTCTTCTTTGTTTTTAACTGTATTTTTAGCTGTACCGTCCAAGTAATTGATTTCCGCATTAGCTGAAACATTGTCTAAAACGACATGCGTCACTGAATACTGATCAACCTTTTCTTTACTACCACCCACCTTGATTTCCAAGAGTTTGCCTTTTTCATCTATTCCCACATACTGCAACTCAATCTGTCTCGGGATCAATTCGTCCTTTTGATAGATTGGGGTCACCTTGTAGTCAAGATAGTAGTTCGGATGATTGGCCAACCAAGAGTCCAATCGATTCTCATAGTAAAGCATACTTTCTTGATTAGTATTATCTGTACCATAATAAGTTCCAGCATTTAGCCAATTAGTCATAGGAACCAAGTTTTTCTTTTCATCATTCAATCCACTAAATTGATACCCTATCAAATGCCCTTGACTCATCAGCCAAGCTTCTTTTTTACCATCACCATAAAAGAATTTATAGTTGTGCCATCCAACTGGATCATAAGTCAACTTAGACTCTATCGCTGTCCTTAAGTTGAATATGAGCACCCGTTGCGCGTGATTTAGAATCCAATTCCCCAAGTTCTAGTTGCTTCTCATTTTTAAAAGGCAAGAGTCCAGCTTCTTTAAACAACTTTTCATCGAACTTGACTTGCTTCTGCTCGACTTTTTCTTCTGGAACCTTTGATTCTACCTTATGTCCATAACACGCAACTAGTGTTGTGATCGAAAACAAGGCAATTGAGAAGGATAGTAGCTTTTTCATAAAAATCTTCTTTATTTTTATATAGTGATTAGATTAACATCTCCTCTTTTATTCTACTATCATTTTGTTAATTATTCAAGACTAAAGAGACTGTTATTATACTATTTTCACTTCAATGCCCAAAACAAAACGATAACCACTTTTCAGTAGTTACCGTTGAGTTCTTTTGATTAGTCTTTCCCACCAAGTTTGCTATTGATGGTCATCATGATGCTGGCTATCTTCTCGCCCCAGTATGGATCAGAAGCATAGCGAACATTCATTCCTGTCGCTTTGTTTCCAAGGTGGTCTCTGCCATAGTCAATGTAATTTTCACGAATCCACTTAGCCGCACCGAGAATCCCCTTGTCCACATCATCAAATTTCTTGGCCGAGGCATATGGGCTCGAATCATAAGCCGCAATTCCAAAGAAGTTATTCTTATCCTTGGCAATCTGGCTCCGTCCCCAAGCACTCTCGAGTGCACTATGCGCCATCAAGTAAAGAGCATTTACACCATAGCGTTTCTCAGCTTCCTTAAAAATAGCACCCTTACCAGCGAGACGACTATCCCGAATATTCATCAAAGAATAAACTTTATCCAATTCAGCTGCGCTGTAATTACTTGGTTTAGTCAAATTTCTAAAGAGGAAGGGGTTTTCAATGGTAAAGCCATCAAAATGAATTCCATCAGTTGAATAATATTTCTTACCAATAGTCATAGCTGAGCTATGTGGCGCAACACGGAGACTTACATAAGGTGACAACTCATGGTAAAAATACTTGCCATCACTTGTATAATGAGGGACAAATTCACTATCTTTATCAATAGCTACTAAATCACTTTTATTCATGAAGCCGGATAAACCAGAAATATTGACTGGTATTTGACTATCTTTTTTAGATTGGGCATCCCCAAGTGAAACTATGGTTCCCTGTGATACATAACTCAATCTTTCACCAGAAGCACTATAAACATAAGCAGTAATCGGTTTTACTTTGTAATATTTTGCCTCTGAGATCCACTTCCCATTATTCTGGAAGGAATACTCTTTACCTTTGATCGTAAAAGTACCTGTTACATATCGACCATCATCTTTTAGATAGTACCAAGCATCGTAATCTTTGTCAAAAATCCATTCATTTTTGGCCATATAGCCACCAGATTTAAGGTAGTAAGATCCAATCCATTCACGGGAAGCATAGGCCCCACCTGATTTCAAGTAGAACCAGCTATTGTAGGATTTATCAAAAATCCACTCTTTTTCCGCCATAGCGCCACTATCTTTCAGATAGTAGTCACTTTTCCACTGGCTACTTGCCATCACACCATCGCTATTGAAATAGTACCATGTTCCTTTGATTTTTTCCCATTTATTGCGGGAAATCTTGCCTGAAGCTGTGGCATAGTACCACTTGTCAGATATTTTCACCCAATCATTTTC
>NZ_MZNX01000008.1:1467-123377 GCF_004353325.1 Streptococcus downii | reverse complement strand
TTCTGCCATGGCACCACTACCTTGGAAGAGATAGTCATTATAGATGGTGCGACTAAGCATGATTCCATTTTTATCAAAATAGTACCAGCTGCCTTCAATCTTTTCCCACTTATTGCGAGAAATCTTGCCTGAAGCTGTGGCATAGTACCACTTGTCAGATATTTTCACCCAATCGTTTTCCGCCATAGCACCGTTACCTTTGACAAGGTAATCATCAATTATAGTATTACTGAGCATAATACCGTTTTTGTCAAAGTAATACCAAGTGCCACTAATTTTTTTCCAGTTTACGACAGGCTGGTTATTTTCATAAAAACGCCAGTTTCCTTGTTCTTTCTGCCAACCTTCCTTGATAACTTCCTCTTTTTTTTCCTTTTTGGATGAGTCATCTTTAGAAGAATTTTCCTCTTTTACAACTGGCTCTTTCTTGGGCTCCACTTGAGGAATTTCTTTTTTGGGAGTAACTTCTTCTTTTTTCTCGACTACATCTGTAGTCTGAGTTTTTTTCGTAACCTGAGATTCTTCAGCATATACAGATGTCTTTGCAAATCCTGCCATAGAAAGAACGACAGTACTTGCAAGTAGTATCTTCTTCATTTTATTCTCCTCAGTAGAAAACTATCTACACTATTACTATTTTATAAAACCTATTGTAACATAGTTGACTAACGAAAATATTACAAATTGATGAAGATTCTATTTCTTGTTGACGATAAGGAAAGACTAGCTTATCTCAGACTGGCTTTGACTTCCTTGCGTAGTTCTTCCAAACTGCTAATGCCATACTTGTCCATGACTTTTGGCAGATTTTCGATGATATAAGGACAGGCGTAAGGATTGGTAAAGTTGGCTGTTCCAACTCCGATGGCAGATGCCCCAGCCTGATACATTTCTATCGCTGCTTCAGCCGAATCCACTCCTCCCATTCCAATGATGGGAAGGTCGGTTGTTTGGGCAACTTGTCGTATGAGTTTGAGGGCTACTGGAAAAACTGCTGGACCAGACATCCCACCCGTTCCATTGGCTAGGATTGGTTTTCTAGTTTTGAGGTCAAAGCGCATACCGACTAGGGTATTGATCATGGTTAAGCCACTTGCTCCTGCATCTTCTGCGGCTTTGGCGATGGCGACAATATCCGTCACGCTAGGAGTTAACTTGACATAGACTGGCACATCAGAGGCTTCCACAGCTGCCTTTACCACTTCATAAGCCAAGTCAGGGTCTTGCCCAATCAAAAGTCCATGATTGCCGTGATCCACATTAGGACAAGAGATATTGAGCTCGATAGCCTTTACATTTGCAGCCTTGGAAATTCCTCGAGAAACGGTAGCGTACTCTTGTTTTGAAAATCCAGCTACATTGGCAATGATGGGAAGGTTTGGATACTCTCTTTCCAGCCAAGGTAACTTTTCTGCTAAAACAGCTTCTAAACCCGGATTTTGCAAGCCGATTGCATTGAGCATACCAGCAGGTGTCTCAGTTACCCTTGGAGTTGGATTGCCAAAACGGGGTTCAAGTGTCGTCGCCTTGATCATAATGGAGCCTAAAAGGTCTAAATCATAGTACTTAGCATACTCCTGACCAAAACCAAAACAGCCTGATGCTGGTATGATGGGATTTTTCAAGTCCAAACCCGGTAGAGAAACTTGTAAGCGATTTATAGTCATGACTTTCTCCTTATAACACAACTGTTCCTGTACGGAAAACAGGGCCATCTTCACAGACACGTTGGCTGACAGTCTCACTATCTGGAACTTTTAGGACGCAGGCATAGCAAGCCCCCATCCCACAAGCCATACGAGATTCCAGAGATAGATAGGCTCTTGGATGATCATAAAATCTTTGATCGATATACTTCATCATTCCAGGCGCTCCACATGAGTAAACAGCATCAAATTGACTGTCTAAATCATTGATGACAACCGATACATTTCCCTTAATGCTATAAGAACCATCATCTGTCGTTACAAAGACCTGACCATATTGGGCCAATTCGGTTTCGAGAATAACAGCATCCTTAGTCGCAAAACCGAGGACTGTCACTACTGTCACCCCACGCGCATGCAATTCCTTAGCCACCTCAAGCAAGGGTGGAACACCAATCCCACCACCAACGAGGAGAACTCGGCTCTGGTCGTCCAAGTCAGACAAGTCAAAACCATTTCCCTGAGGCCCCATCACATCAAGAGTATCACCCTGACTTAAGGTTGAAAAAATGGCGGTCCCAGACCCCTCTATCCGATAAATGAGATGACAATGCTTGTTTGCCTTGTCAATAGACGAAATTGAAATAGGACGGCGCAAGAGATGGGCATCATCAGGCACGCGCAGATGGAGAAATTGGCCTGCTCGCATGGCTTCAACCATCTCCCCTTCTAGGACTAATTCAAAGATTGCTGGCGCAATTTCCTCCTGAGCAACCACCTTCATGCATTCCAAACGAATGGCACCCATACGCTTCTTACATGTGGTATTCATGACTTTTCCTCCTTAAATTTTAAGGGGACCAGATAAAGAAAAGACCTTGCAATAGCAAGGTCTCAGTCAGGTTAGGATAGAACTCATGCGCACACCTAAAAAGTCCTCACAGAGAACCCCCTATCCCTTTTATCTGACACCTTGTGAGTCTCTCTGGACTCCCCTTAAAGGTTAAATTTATATTAGTATACTCTTTCAAAGTAAAAAAGTCAAGTAGAAAACGAACATTCTACTTGACCTCACTGGATTATTTTTCACGAATCACTTCGACCTTGTAGCCATCAGGATCCTTGACAAAGTAATAGTTTGGTGGGGTTCCAGGTAGTCCTTTTGGCTCTGTAACCTCATAGCCTTTAGCGCTATGTTCTTGATGAAGTGCCTCAAGGTCAGGTGTACTGAGGGCGATATGGGCAAAACCATCACCTACCACATAAGGACCGTGGTCATAGTTATAGGTCAATTCCAACTCGTAGTCATCACCCTCAAGTCCTAGATAGACAATGGTGAAGGCATAATCTGGAAAATCCTTGCGACGTAATTCTTTAAAACCAAAAGCGTCTTGATAAAATGCGATTGATTTTTCAAGGTTTTCTACTCGCAAGCAAGTGTGTAGCATTTTTGAAGCCATAGCTTTCTCCTTTATTTCTAAAAAGACTGGGACAATCCTGTTCCAGTCTTAAAAGTAATTATTTACCAAGCTTTGCTTTAGCTGCATCTGCAAGAGCTGTGAAAGCTGCTGCATCGTTAACAGCCAAGTCAGCAAGCATTTTACGGTTAACTTCGATTTCAGCCAATTTCAAACCATGCATCAATTGTGAGTATGAAAGTCCATTCATACGAGCTGCCGCGTTGATACGAGTGATCCACAATTTGCGGAAGTCACGTTTTTTCTGACGACGGTCACGGTATGCATAGTAGTAAGAGTTCATTACTTGTTCTTTTGCAGTACGGAACAAGATGTGTTTAGCTCCATAGTAACCTTTTGCTAATTTAAGAATACGTTTACGACGTTTGCGTGATACAACGCCACCTTTAACACGTGCCATGTTTTATTTCCTCCAAATATTTCCTAGAATTGTTTACTTACTATTAGGCTATTATTTCAAGCGAGTAAGCATTGCTTTGATACGTTTGAAATCTCCTGAATGCACCATAGATGCTTTACGAAGATGACGACGTTGTTTCTTAGTTTTTCCGTGGAAACGGTGAGAAGTGTAAGCACGGAAACGTTTAAGTCCACCAGAACCTGTACGTTTGAAACGTTTAGCTGATGCGCGGTGTGTTTTTTGTTTTGGCATGATTTTTTCTCCTTTATTTAACTTTCTGACAATTATTTTTTGTCAGTTGCTGGCGCCAACTGCATGAACATTTGGCGTCCATCCATCTTAGCTCGTTGTTCAATGATGGCAATATCTTGTGTTGCTTCAGCAAACTCGGCTAAAACTTTTGCACCAATCTCTTTATGGGTAATCATACGACCCTTAAAGCGGATAGATACCTTAACTTTATTTCCTTTTTCAAGGAATTTACGTGCATTGCGAAGTTTTGTGTCAAAGTCTCCCTTGTCAATAGTTGGACTCAGACGAACTTCTTTCACAGTAACAACACTTTGTTTTTTACGTTGTTCTTTTTGCTTTTTCTGGTACTCAAATTTGAACTTACCGTAGTCCATAATCTTAGCAACAGGCGGTTTTGCTTGGGGTTGAATCAATACTAAGTCAACATTTGCACTATCAGCCAATGCTTGCGCTTCGCTGAGTGGCTTGATGCCTAGCTGTTCTCCCTCAAGACCGATCAAGCGAACTTCACGTACACGAATTTCATCATTGATGAATAAGTCTTGCTTTGCTATGGTTTTCACCTCTTTTTTATTATTAGAGAAAAACAAGAGCGGACTCGTAATGATACAAGCCCGCACGTTATGATAGCGTTTCTTAGAAACTTTTCATCCGTAGGGCCAGGCAACTTGATGTCACAAGGCGAGAAGCTCTCACTTCTGCTTTTCTCAACTTTTATATGATACCAAGTTTTCTATCCCTTGTCAAGATAAAAAGTCGTTTTTTCGAAAAACTTTCTGTTTTCTTCTTGATGTCCGCATCAAAAAGAGAGAACCTAGTTGGTTCCCTCTCTGTGTTAGTTTTTCCTCACCTTCCGTATAGGAACGCTAAGACCTATTAAAAACTTCCTTTTTACGTGAACTCCCCCATCTTTCGATAAATAGAATCCCCACTAACAAAAGAATAATCAGGCAAGGAAGTAAGACCATCCCCATGCTCCAATTTAGATTGACATTATCAATTTGCTTAGGTAATCTTCCAGATAGAATCTCCACTGAACGCAAGTATGTAAAGGGAATCAGATGTGCAATACTCTGAAGAGGCTGAATCGTTTGGATACCAAACAATAAGCCAACAATCCCAATGAGGGAAAGAAAGAGGACAGGCATTTTTTGCTTGAAAAAGTAAGCAATCAAGTAGACGACTTCCACAATGACGATAAAGGCTAAGAAAGTTAAGAGCAAGCTAGGAAATAACACATCTTGTATCTTTCCAATAGTTATCTCTTGATTGGTTAAGCTATAGAACGGGTAGGGATAATCCAACTGTCCAAAACCACTTATCAGACTTCCCACTAGAAAAGAAAATCCACAGATTCCGATAAACAGCACGGTTACATAACTCACCCCAACTCCAAGAGAGGACAGGGCAAATGTCACTTTTGAAAAAGGATATAACTGAGCTGTGTCTAGATGATTTTGATATCTTTCTGCAAATAGTTGCGTTAGCATAAAAATAATACCAATCACAAACAAGCTTGGGATGATAGCCTCTAAAATCCAGAGAATCTGATCAATCCCGTGGGTCGGATAGTCTAAATTGTGGGCTTTAATGTTCAAGGGATACAGTGCTTGATAAATCTTTCGTTCGCGGTCAACCGCCATTTTTAAGTCAGAGCTAGAAGTCGATTCCTTCGATACAATTTCATAACTCTTTTCCTCATCTTGCCACTGCAAATAGTAGGCTTCTTTCCAGCGCCCTTCTTTTAGTAAAGTTAGAATTTCTGTCTTTCGCGTCAAAAGATTTTTTTGCACGTCTAAATTATTTTTAGCAATTTGGTATTCCTCCGAGCTGGTATCAGACATTTGGGAGAGTTTCTCTTCATTTTCATTGATAGCCCTCTCGTTGGCTGCAATGCGACTTTCCAACCTGCTCTCCAAGCTGTGTGAGTTTGCAGTCTGACTATTTAAATAAAAGGTAACACCGAGTACAGATGCAAATAAAAGTAAGATAATCCAGTTTAAACGACTTTTGAAAACTTTCTTTAACAAAAATAGGCTAATATCTTTCATAACGGAACCTCTTCTATCTGCCCCTGATGAATGGTTACCATGCTATCGCAAATCTCCACTAACTCCTCTTTGTAGTGGGAACTCAAAAGAACCATCTGTTCTTGTCTATTGATTTGTGCCAGTCTATCAAAAAACTTCTGTCGATAATACTCATCTAAGCCATTTGTAATCTCATCCATGAGCCAGCATTTCGCCTGACTGAGAAAATACATAGCAATCACCAAGCGTTGCTTCATCCCTAAGGAATACTTGCGGATGGGAAGGTTGATATAGTCAGACATTTCCCAGTAGGCGATTTCATCCCCCAAGTTCAGGTCTGACTTCCAGATGTTTTTTATAAGACGAAGGTAGTCCATCCCACTTAAGTTTCCATCCAGCCATTCAACGCTCTCATAATAAAATAAAGAAGGAGGGACTGCGATATTTCCACTACTTATAGGAATTAAATTGCTAATAGCTCGGAACAGGGTCGTCTTTCCCGATCCATTGATAGCAAGAAGGCCATAAACCCTACCTTTTTTAAAGGTGAAATCCGCATCTTGCAAGATGACTTGTCGCGTTTTTAAGGTAACATGAGTAAGATTTAACATATCCAGCCCTCCTTATTCTAACTATTTAACGTTTAATAGTTTCCGCTGTAGTAGTTAATGACCTCATAACGAACAGAATGCCAATCGGACCAACTTTTTAGTCATCGTAGAGTAATAAGCAGATCATCTTGGAATGTTTACATATTTACGTCCGTGGTAATTCATACTAAACTTCCAAGCGGTATTCCAATCATGCCGATAACTTTTAGTAACTGTCACAGCTACTGCACTGGACTGAAAAGACCAACAGATAACAAACTAGCTAATAAAACAACTTTTGCTGATTTTTCATGTTTTCATTGCATTTATATCTTTACTATTGGAAACACTTTCATTATATCGTTTTTCTTGGTATTATGCAACAGATTTTTAGTTTATTTCACTAATATATAACATTTTCTTCCTAACGAACACTTTCAATTCGCCAACTATTCCATCCCTTAAACCGTATAGCTCCTTGCTGGTCAGTTCGGTAAATCTTACTCTTGATATTTTCCAGTTGTGTCAAGGTTTCCTGATGAGGGAGTTTTGCTCGATTGCTCTTTCCAACTGAAATGAGAGTGGACTCCGGTTTGAGCTGTTCTAGGAAAGCTGAATTGGATGATGTTTTAGCACTATGTTGACCTGCTTTCAGGACATCCACCTCTAAGTCAGGGTATTGCTTTAGAAGATCCTTCTCTCCCTTCTCTTTCAAATTTCCTGTGAAGAGAAAGTGCTTATCTAAGAGTTTTCCATAAAGAACCAGAGAATCATCACGATTCCCATCCCGAATCTGCCTTGGAGATAGAACTTCTAAGTAACTGCCAAAAATCGGCAAGTTCTCCCCTGCAGTTACACTGCGCACCTTGGTTTGACTTGCTTCTAGTTCCGCTACAAATTCCTTCTGTGTCAGACTTCCTTTTGATACTAAAATCTCCCCAACATGGAAAGCCTTGGTCACCTCCAGTAAATCACCAACATGTTCCTTGTCTGTATTGGTCAAAATCAGCTGGTCAATCTTATCTACTCCTCGACTTTTAAGATAGGGAATCAAGGTACGCTGGGCAGTGCTGGTCGTCGACTTTTCTTGCCAAGCCTCGATTTTCTTATCAGATTCTGCCTTACCACCTACATCTATGAGAATAGTTTTCCCAGTCACATCCCGTAGGAAAATACTTTCACCTTGCCCCACATCCAGCATGGTGATTTCATTACCCAGCGGATGTTTGGTTAGGAAAAAGAGACCTATAATCAATAAGCTGACTCCAGCTACTCTTTTGATATTTTTCCTAAAATCATACAGTATTGCCAAGGAAATTAACAGTAGAATTAACAGCCATGCGTTGGGTTGACCAAAGACCAGAGGCCTGCTTGCCAGCTGCGATACCAATCGAATGATATTCTCCAACCACTCAAAGACAAAGTTAAACTGAGTGACTGGGTAAATAAAGGACAGAATAAATAAGATGGACAAAAGTGGCAAAAAGACCACATCAAACAGAAAGGAAAAGACAAAGGTCAAAATGATAGACCAAGGCTGAAATTCTGCAAAATAGAAGGATAGAATAGGCAATATTCCCAAGGAAATGACTAGACTTTCTCTAGCAACTGCCTTGATCCCATCGCCTTCTTTGCTAGTCATGGTCAAGATAAAAGCATAAGCGCAGGACAAGACTCCTCCTGCAGTTAGGAAAAAGTTTGGCATAATGATAAAAAGGACAAGGACCGTCAAGGCAAAATTATCCAAACCCTTAATACCATGTTGGGCCAGTAACTTTTGCAAGAGACTGCGAATGACCGATGCTGAAAATCCTGTCAGACCTGCATAGATAAGAGAAAAGGGATAAGTTAGCCACTTCAACTTTTCTTGGGTCAAGCCCAATCGCAAGAGGAGTTTCTTAAAAGCATCCATAAAGAAGCCCACCTGCATACCCGACAAGGCAAAGAGATGGATAATTCCAAGACTGGAATAAAGCTCATTCATCTCCTCAAAGTCCGTGTCCAAATGTCCTAAAAGAAGACCTGTCATATAATTGCGCATAGGATCTGGAAAGTACGTCTTGATCCAAACTACAGCCTTTCGACGTAAACTAGACAGATTTTCTCCTATATCCCAACTGTTAACCTTTTTAAGCGACTGGATGTTCTTGATAGTCAGTGTCTGGTAAATCCCTTGAGTCTTTAGATAGGCTTGGTAGTCAAATCCACCAAAATTTCTCTGTCCTTCAGGTTCAGAGACTTTCCCTTCTAGCTCTATCTCGTGAAGGTCTGTTAAGGCTTGAAAGTACTCTTTCTCCTCCTCGGACTGGAGTTTATAGTAAACTTGGAAAGTGCTGCCGTCAGCCTTGCCCCGAAAGGACAGACTGTCTCCATTGACTTTGATGGTATCTGGTAAAATCCGTACCCTCTCAACAGAATCCACTAGGTTCTGACTAGCTTGTGTCTGTTGCCAATTTTGAAACAAAAACCAAATTCCAAAAACTCCACAAATCGCTAGAACTTTACCAGCCGATTTCCAAGGAAATTGGAAAAAGAGGCAGATCAGCAAAAAAACAAAACCTAGCAGAGCGAGATAGGACACTCCAAAAATGGCATAGTAAAGCCAGAGCAACAGAAAGCTCAGATAGATTAGAGGAATAGGGAAATTCTTAATCCACTGTGACATAATCTTTTAGCTTTTCTATGGTCTTAGCGCCTATACCAGAGACTTTCTTTAATTCATCTACCGACTTGAATTTGCCATTTGCCTCACGATGGTCGATAATATCCTGCGCTCGTTTTCCTCCCAAGCCTTTGACCTGCTTGAGTTCTTCCAGACTAGCTTTATTGAGGTTGACCTTCTTATCTTTACTTGTCGAAGGAGTCGTTCCAGAACCAGTCTGCTGGCTAGCTGCTTCTTCTCCCTTAGTTGGAACATAGACAAGAGCCTCGTCACTGACTTTCTGAGCGAGATTGAGCGATTTACTATCTGCTTCCTCTGTCAATCCACCTGCCTTCTGAACGGCATCATGAACCCGACTCCCTACTGGCAAATCATAAATCCCTGGCGATTTAACAGCCCCCTTAACATCTACTGTGATTAGATCTTGTTCAGGAGATTCTTCCTTTTCTTCCTTCTTGATTTCCTTTTCAGATGATGAATCCTTTGAAACAGCTGCAACTTCAGCCTGCAAGTTTGTTTCTTTCACAGATGTTTGTGAAGTTGGCTTTAGTAGGAAAAATCCGCCCAAGGCCAAACCTAAACCAGCACAGATGACAATGATTTTATACTCTTTAATTTTCTCGATAATTGCTTCCATATTTTCTCCTCTCTTAAGTTATTCGCAAGAGAAAGAAAAAACAGCTGAAAAATCTTTTCACCTGCTTATTTATTTGCAAAATAGTCTTCCTTGGTCAAGACATAATGAACTCTTGTGATAATTCGACCTGGTTCTTTATTATCCATTCTGGCATAGGGTTCTTCGTGGGAAAAACGCATACCTGATTTCTCCATGACCTTGCCAGATGCGGGATTGTCTTTGTCATGAAGAGCGGTCAACTTGTTCATTCCAATCTTCTCAAAAGCCAGTTCAATCACGGCACGATTGGCTTCTGTCGTCAATCCTTGATTCCAATACTTTTTATTGATAATGTATCCAATAGCTGCTTTTTTGAGAATGGGATCAATCTTGTGCAAGTCAATAGTTCCGATAAACTGACCAGTGCTTTTTAGTTCGATTCCCCAACGGCCCAAGGGATTAGCCAAGTAAAACTGAGCAATGTTATTCTTAGTTTCTTCTAAGCTTTGATTTGTTGGAAAAGTATAGCGTGTATTTTCTCTGTCTGAAGCATACTCAAACATAGCTTCTGCATCGTCCAAGGTTACAGGTCGGAGCAATAAACGCTCCGTTTCTATAGATGGATACTGGGCAAATTTCACAAATATTGATTCCATACTTTTTCTCCATTAGAGCTTGATTCTCACTAGTCTAGCATAAATAAATTTGGATGACAAGTTTTTCTTGATTTTTGAAGCGGTTTCATATACAATAAAACCATCACATTTTTGATCTATGAACTTAAATGTGACAACTAAAACAAGACCGTCAATTGAAAGGTAGGTTATCTCTATGTTAATCGGAATTCCAAAAGAAATTAAAAATAATGAAAACCGTGTTGCCCTCACTCCTGCTGGCGTCCACAGTTTAGTCAGTCGTGGACATCGTGTCCTCATTGAAACAAATGCTGGTCTCGGTTCAGGATTTACTGATGCAGACTATCAAAAGCAAGGAGCTGTGATTGTCGCTACTGCTGCTGAAGCCTGGGCTGCCGAGTTGGTCGTGAAAGTAAAAGAACCACTAGCTTCTGAATATGGTTATTTGCGCGACGATCTTCTTCTCTTCACCTACTTGCACATGGCCGCTGCTCCAGAATTAGCAGATGCTATGCTAGCAGCAAAAACAACAGGAGTTGCCTATGAAACTGTTCGTGATAATCAAGGACAACTACCACTCCTCGTTCCTATGAGTGAGGTTGCTGGTCGTATGGCTGTTCAAATCGGAGCCCACTTCCTTACTAAGCAAGCTGGTGGTTCTGGTGTCCTACTAGGTGGTGTACCAGGCGTTCCAAAAGGAAAAGTAACTATCATCGGTGGTGGTGTCGTCGGTACACATGCTGCCCGCATTGCCCTTGGTCTTGGTGCTCAAGTGACTATTTTAGATATCAGCGCTAAGCGTCTCTCGGTTCTAGAAGAAGTCTTTGGAAACCAAATTCAAACTCTTATGTCTAATTCATTCAACATCGAAGCAAGTGTGAGAGATGCTGATGTGGTGATTGGTGCAGTTCTCATCCCTGGTGCCAAAGCACCGAAATTGGTGACAGATGAGATGGTCAAACAAATGCGTCCAGGCTCTGTCATCGTTGATGTTGCCGTTGACCAAGGTGGCGTTATCGAGACAGCTGACCGTGTGACAACGCACGATGAACCTGTCTATGAAAAATACGGTGTTCTCCACTATGCCGTTGCCAATATCCCTGGTGCAGTTGCTCGTACCTCTACTATCGCCCTAACCAATGTCACTCTTCCTTATATCGAAGCTCTGGCTGGCAAAGGATTCGCACAAGCAATTGCTGAAGATGAAGGCTTGCGTCAAGGTGTGACCACTTATAAAGGTTACTTAACCAGCCTCCCAGTTGCTCAAGGACTCGATAAAGATCATACTTCTATCAACGAACTTGTTTAAAGCTATACACTCATTAAAAAAGAGCAGTTCAAATTGAACTGCTCTTTTGCTATTCTGTTTCTTGGTTCTTTTCTTCAACCTTAACTGGAGCCGGTTCATAAGCTCGGATAATCTGAGCGACAACTGGATGGCGAACCACATCCTTGGCTGAAAAATGAACAAAGTCAATTTGGTGAATGTTCTTAAGCTTTTCTTGGGCATCAATCAAACCGGACTTGACATTGCGAGGTAGGTCAATCTGACTGATATCTCCATTGACAATCATCTTCGAATTAAAGCCTAAACGAGTCAGGAACATCTTCATCTGCATGATGGTCGTATTTTGTGCCTCATCTAAAATGACAAAGGCATCATCCAAGGTCCGGCCACGCATATAGGCAAGGGGCGCGATTTCGATAATCTCACGCTCCATGAGACGGGTCGTCTGATCTTTGCCGAGAATCTGATACAAGGCATCATAAACAGGTCGAAGGTAAGGATCCACCTTCTCCTTGAGATCACCTGGTAGAAATCCAAGACTCTCTCCTGCTTCAACGGCTGGACGAGTCAGGATAATCCGCTTGACTTGCCCACGTTTAAGGGCTGTCACTGCCAAGGTCACTGCAAGAAAGGTCTTCCCAGTCCCTGCAGGTCCGATTCCAAAAGTCACATCATGCTGTTTGACACTGTCCACATAAAGTTTTTGACCCAGTGTTTTGACACGGATCGGTTTCCCAGTATTATCCTTGATGATTTCTTCTTCGTAAAGGGCGACAAACTTGTCGATTTCATCGTTTTTGACCATGCTAATCGCAGTCACCACATCTGGCGTGCCAACGGTCATTCCTCGATTCACCAAGACCATCAAAGCCTGGATAACCTGACGGGCTTCCTCACAGGCAGACTCTTCTCCGATAACCTGGACAATTTCCGTACGGGCATGAATCACCACATCGAGCTCTTCTTCCATCAAACGAAGATGGCGCTCATTGGAACCAAAAAGATGAAACAAGTCATCTGGATGACTCAGTTGAATGTCTATTGAATGTTCCTTCAAATAAAGAACCTCTCTAATCCGTTTATTTCTTTATATTATAGCAAAGAGAACAATAAAATACTAGCCTCATCTCATTGTCTCTAGTGTTCTAAGTATTCTTGCCAGATGGCGTCAAAGTCTCCTAGGTTAAAAGAGAAACTGGCATGCTCCTCCAAAAAGCGACTTACCTCATCAAAATCATCCGTGTGTTTTGGAAAAGCTGACTCTTCAAAAGCGAGGTCTGCCAAGATGGCTTTAGGACTGTTACTTTTAGGATTGCGCTCAGTCATGAGCCAAGTGTAAAATGATTTTCTCAATTCTTTCTCCTATCAAGATTTTTTTGATGACACTTTTCTGATTCTTGAAAATTACTGGACTTAGCCTCTGAAACGTAGTAGTTTATAAAATCTGTTTTCGCATCTGTATAGGCGTCTCGATTGTGTTCAAATTGTTTCCACAAACTGAGTTTTAATTCCTGATACGCTTGGGCAATATCTGGATGCTGGCAGAGATAATCTTTAAAATAAATCTCGTCATGATCTCCCATCATTCGCAAATGTAAATGAAAAACTTTCTCGGCAAAGCCCTGCTCTGTGTATCCTTTATTTAGCGAAATCCTGGTAGGACTCTCCGACATCACTAGCCAACCATTCTTCACCAATAAATCCCTAACTCTTGCTAAATCCTCTATTCTACTTACTTCTAGCAGAATATCAACGATATTTTTGGCCCAAATATTAGGAATAGCAGTGCTACCGATATGTTCTATTCTTTGAATAACATTTGCACCCAATATTTTTTTCAGACTTGTTTTTTCCGATTCATACCAGTCTTTCCACTCTGACCTGTGCTCTACTAGAAAAATAGGAAAAAGTTGCCAGAGTTCCTCTAAACTCATTTCTTCAAGTTTCTTTATCATATCTAGTAAGGTCTAAATCAACTCTGTACCAAACTGGTCTTGCTTGATTTTGCCAGCCTTCATCAAGCCACCGAGTGCTTTCTTGAACTGACCTTTAGAAATGCCAAAGGTTGCCTTGATGTCCTCAGGAGATGACTTATCATTTAAAGTCATGAAACCGCCATTGCTTTCCAAGTAGGTCAAAATCATCTGAGCATCATTTTCCAACATTTCAAAGGAACGTGGTTTGAGGGAGAGGTTCAAGGTACGGTCCACTTCACGGAAACCGATGACACGCGCATCTAAAACTTGTCCCAAACGTGGCTCTGCGTAGCGCTCACTTGGGTGAATGAAACCAAGCATGTTATTCTCTGGCAGATAGACAAAGGTCCCTGACAGCTTGAGACGGTAAACAATGGCTGGCCAGTTTTGGTTCTGCATGTTGTTGTAGGCAGGACGAGCCAGACGTTGGAAGTCTTCTTGATAAGCCAAGAGTCCCCAGATTCGGTCTTTCTTGTCCACTTCAAGACGGATGTAGAGTTTATCCCCCTTCTTAGGCCAGAGTTCCTTGAGCTCAGGGAGGATATCGAGTGACACAACGATTTCCTTATCAGGTAGACCGGTATCAACAAAAACACCCAAATCCTTACGAACTTCTGTTACGGTTCCCCAGCCAAATTGGTCTTGAGTGGCAGTAACTTCTTGAGTGGTCAAGCGGAGTTTCTGCTTCATATCCGTATAGGCAAAACCTTTGACCGTATCACCTACCGAATGTTGACCTTCTTCCTTAGCAAGAGCATAGGTTTGACCATCCTTTTGCACAAAGTAAAAACGGTCATTTTCATCGATGATAAGTCCAACGATAAAACTTGCAAGATTTGTATTCATATTTCCTTCTTTCGAATAAAACTCAGCCAGCAATGCCAACTGAGTTTTTCTGTTTATTTTTAGACTTCCAAGATTTCTTTTTCTTTATTGGCAGTCATGTCATCGATGTGTTTCACAGCATCGTCTGTTACTTTTTGAATATCTTTTTCAAGAGTCTTCAATTCGTCTTCAGTGATTTCTTTTGCTTTTTCTTGCTTTTTAGCTTCGTCCATAGCGTCGCGGCGGATGTTACGGACAGCCACTTTAGCATTCTCACCGACCTTCTTCACTTCTTTGGCAAGGTCACGACGAGTTTCTTCTGTAAGAGCTGGGATAACCAAGCGAATCACAGAACCGTCATTAGCTGGTGTAATACCAAGGTCAGAAGCGTTCAAGGCACGTTCGATGTCTTTCAATGAAGACTTGTCAAATGGTGTTACCAACAAAACACGCGCTTCTGGAATAGTAATAGAAGCGATTTGGTTAAGAGGAGTTTCGACTCCGTAGTATTCTACGTGGATACGGTCTAGCAAGCTTGCGTTGGCACGACCGGCACGGATACCACCAAATTCACGAGCAAGTGATTGGTGAGACTGGGTCATTCTCTCTTTAGCTTTTTCTACAATTGCATTAGCCATAATTTTCTTATTCCTTTTCTTCGATATTGTTTGAAACTGTTGTTCCGATATTTTCACCAAATACGACACGTTTGATGTTGCCTGGTTGGTTCATATTGAAGACAACCAAGTCAATGTCGTTGTCCATAGAGAGGGTTGAAGCAGTTGAGTCCATGATACGAAGACCTTTATTGATAACGTCACGGTGGGTCAATTCTTCAAACTTAACGGCTGTCTTATCTTTCTTAGGATCGGCATTGTAAACACCATCAACACCGTTTTTAGCCATTAGAATGGCATCTGCTTCGATTTCAGCTGCACGAAGGGCTGCTGTTGTATCTGTTGAGAAGTAAGGTGAACCAATACCAGCACCAAAGATAACGATGCGGCCTTTTTCAAGATGGCGAAGAGCACGTCCACGTACGTAAGGTTCTGCAACTTGTTGCATAGAAATAGCTGTTTGTACACGCGTATCGACACCAACTTGTTGCAATGAATCTGCCATCACAAGAGCATTCATCACGGTCCCAAGCATTCCAGTGTAATCGGCCTGAACGCGGTCCATTCCTGCTTCTGCAGCAGGTTCCCCACGCCAGAGATTTCCTCCACCAATAACAAGGGCAATTTCGATACCTAAACTATGAACTTCTTGAATCTCTTTTGCGATTGTTTGAACTGTTTGGATATCAATCCCTACGCCACGTTCACCGGCAAGGGCTTCACCTGATAACTTGATTAAAATACGTTTATACTTGGGATTCGCCATTTTTACTCTCCTTTTTTTATCCTACCTATTTTATCACAATTTCTAAGATTTTTATAGTATCATGAGCAATTCTTTCAAAAAAATTAAACCGTTAAAAATTCCTCTAAGTCGGTAAGAGCACGCTCTGCAATTTTTTCATAACGAGCTTTTTTATCACGGATACGCTCGCCTTCTAACTCCTTGATAATACCAAAATTGACATTCATGGGTTGGAAATGTTTGCTATCAGCGTGAGTGATGTAATGAGCTAGACTTCCGATCGCTGTGGTCTCTGGGAAGATAGCTTCACTTTCACCCTTGAAGAGTCGAGCCGCGTTAATACCTGCAACTAATCCTGAAGCTGCTGACTCAACATAGCCTTCCACACCCGTCATTTGACCAGCAAAAAAGAGGTTGGGCTGTTTCTTAGAACGATAGGTTTGCTCGAGAAGATTTGGTGAATCCATGTAAGAATTGCGGTGCATGACCCCATAACGAACAAACTCCGCATTTTCAAGACCTGGAATCATTTGGAAGACACGCTTTTGTTCTCCCCATTTGAGGTGGGTCTGGAAACCGACGATATTGTAGAGGCTACCAGCCGCATTGTCCTGACGAAGTTGAACAACTGCATAAGGGGTTTTAAATTCGCCATCACGAGGTCCTGTGTAGTCTTCTGGATACTCCAAACCGACTGGCTTCATCGGACCATAAAGCATGGTTTTAATGCCACGCTTAGCCATGACTTCGATAGGCATACAACCTTCAAAGTACTTTTCTTTTTCAAACGAATTGAGCGGTGCTTCTTCCGCATTGACCAAGGCTTCATGGAAATCCATAAACTCTTGTTTGGTCATTGGAGCGTTGAGGTAGGCTGCTTCTCCCTTATCATAACGAGACTTGAGATAGACCTTGCTCATATCGATGGTGTTAACGTCGATAATCGGCGCCGCCGCATCGTAGAAATAGAATCCATCCCCATCATTAAGGGCATGAATCTTTTCAGCTAAGGCATCACTAGTCAAAGGACCAGTAGCGACAACCGTAATAACATCCGTCGGCAATTCTGTAATTTCATCACGAACCACTTCAATCAAGGGATGATTGGCCACTTTTTCAGTCACCATTTGAGAGAAACCATCACGGTCCACCGCAAGGGCTCCGCCTGCAGGAACACGTGTAGCTTCTGCTGATTCCAAGATAACAGAACCCAAGCGACGCATTTCTTCCTTGAGAAGCCCAACTGCATTGGTCAAAGCATCCCCACGTAAGGAATTGGAACAAACCAATTCAGCAAAATTATCTGTTTTGTGCTGAGGTGTTGACTTGACACCACGCATTTCATAGAGTTTAACTGGAATACCACGTTCTGCGATTTGGTAGGCTGCTTCAGAACCTGCCAAACCTGCTCCGATAACATTGATATAAGATTGAGACACGACACTAATACCTCTTTGGGTGGAAACCAAGTCCAAATAAAAACAAGCTACTAGACTATTTGACACCCACAAATCTTTCTAAATTTTCTTTTACTAGTATAACAAAAAAAGGGAAGAAGGCAAACTTCCCTGTTTAATCACTTTCTTGATTTTCTTCCCAGTCGTGGTAGGCAGCGTAAAGCTGGCTTTTATTCCACTGATATATCTTTGCGACTTCCTTAATGGCTTGATTTTTCTTCATGCCTTGCTGGATACGAGATTGGATTTCTGAAAACAAGTCCTCCTCGTCCTTTTCCTCCACATCCTGACTGGCACCCTCAATGATGAGAAGGCATTCGCCCTTGAGTGGCGTTTCAGCGATGCTTTCTAGCAGCTCTGAAATCTTTCCTCGTTGGTATTCTTCATAGATTTTAGTCAATTCCCTGACCAAGACTACCGAGCGGTCACCGTAGACTTCTAGCATATTTTCCAATGTATCTGCCACACGATGAGGTGATTCATAGAAAATTTGTGTTTCAGGATAGTCTTTTTTTGAGTCGAGAAATTGCTTTTGCTGGCCTGATTTTCTTGGTAAAAAGCCGTAAAAAATATGTGGTTGCGGCGCTAGGCCACTGGCAATCAAGGCAGAAATCCCTGCAGAGGCACCCGGAACGGTAACAACTGCGATTTCTTCCTCAATAGCTGCCTTGACCAAATCATGACCAGGGTCCGAGATACTAGGCAGACCCGCATCGGATACCTGAGCAATACTTTGCCCTGCTTTCAGAAAACCAATCAAATCAGGAATCTTTTCCTTGGCATTATGCTCATGAAAACTAATCTGCTTGGTCGAAATGTCAAAATGCTTGAGCAAAAGACCGGTATTGCGCGTGTCCTCAGCCGCAATCCAGTCCACCTCTTTTAGAGTCTGGATGGCACGAAAGGTCATGTCATCTAGATTGCCAATCGGCGTTGCTACTAGGTAAAGCTTGCCATAGGGAGTTTGCCCCTTAAAACTTTTTTGAATCTGCATGCTTACTCCCTGTATAACAACTCGTCACAGAACATACATTCTTCGTCCTGCTCTCGGCGTTGTCCATAAAAATCATTACATACGTGAAACCCGTCTTTATAGATTCGGCGGACGCTTTCACGAACATGCTTAGCCTTGACGGGGGTATCTGCTTCCACCTCGCCCAAGCGTTCGCGCAACTTACTATTTTCCAAGCGAAGAGCTGTATTTTCCTCTACTAGGCTCTTGAGATTTTTCTTGATGGCTTCCACATCGGCCAAGGTCACCAATAACTGTTGGGAAAAATCGTCTAGCGCATCAAATAATTCTTTCTTGTCCATAAACCAGCCCTTTCCTTTCTTTATCGTTTATTTTTGAGTTTACATTTCTTTTAAGACCAGATATTCCATGGCATTTTGAAAGCTGACATTGGCTTGCCACATTTTTCTAGCTTCTAGCAAATCTTGTAGAATCACCCGTACTCTTGCTTGCAAGATATCTTGTCCACAGAGGACTTCAAGAATCCGTAAAACCTGATCCTGTTTTTCCTTGTCATCTGTTAAGTTAGCTAATTTAGCAACCTGCAGATAACTTTCTTTTTTCTTAGTTAATAACCAGGTCAGTAGGCGTTCACTTTCATCGACCAAGATCCAAAAACTTGCCTGATTAGCCAACTTTTCTGCTTCAGCTCGTGACTGACAAAACTGGGCTAAAAGAGTCGCCTTTTTCTTAACCAGTCCCATTTGTTCTAAGAGCAAGATGAGCTTTTCTTCTTGCTTTTTAAAGTGGAAAATCTGCGTCCGACTTCGGATGGTCGGTAATATCTTTTCCTCATCTCTGGTCAAGAAGAAAATGTAAACTTCACTCTGGGGTTCTTCGATGACCTTGAGCAGAGAATTGGCTGCGTTGGGATGCATTTTCTCCGCCTGCTCGATAATAAAAACCTGTTGTTGACTTTCAATCCCTGCTTGAGAAAACTGTCCCACCAATTCCCGAATGCGTTCTGTCTTGATGACCTGATTGACTGGCTTGATTAAAGTAACATCGGGAAATTCTTCCTGTTCAATCAGCTTGCAGTTTCGGCAATTCTCACATGGTAAAACGCCTACTTTATCCGTACAAAAAAGACTCTTAGCCAAAAACTGCGCCATTTCCAAGCTTCCAAAGAAACCTGAAAAGAGATAGGCATGATTGAGCTGGTTTTGTTCTAGGATACGGACAAAGCGGTCAAACTGGTCTGGCTGCCAAGCTTTTAGTTGTTCTTGTTTCATTTAGCCAAGCCCATTCTGTCAAATAAGACAGCCTTGGTTGTTTCCACAACTTGCTCCAAAGGAAGACTCGCATCAATCTTGACCATGCGATTTCCTTCTTTGTCCAGAAGAGAAAGGTAGCCTTTACGAACTTTTTTGTGCAAGTCTAAGCCTTCCATGTCCAAACGATTGACCTCGCGGTCACTATTAGCAGCAATGCGAGCCAGCCCTTCTTCCACCTCAATGTCAAAATAAAGTGTCAAATCGGGTTTGAGGCCATCTGTCGCAAAGTGATTGAGCCAATCAATGGCATCAATATCCAAGCCACGACCAAATCCCTGATAGGCAACAGAACTATCGATGAAACGGTCCATAATGACCAACCTACCATCTCCAAGAGCTGGAAGAACTTTTTCCACCAAGTGCTGTCTACGACTGGCGATATAGAGAAGGAGTTCCGTTTTAGGATCCATCTGAGTATGACTTGGATCTAAAATCACTTCCCGAATCTTCTCTCCAATCAAGACTCCACCTGGCTCACGGGTCGTCAGCACCTCTACTCCTTTTTCCTCTAAAATTGGGAGCAAAGCCTCTAAAACACTGGTCTTCCCTGCTCCCTCTGGTCCCTCAAGCGAGACTAAAAATCCTTTTGACATGTCTAACTCATTTCTTTTTTTCTACCTTCTATTCTATCAAAAAAATAGGTTTTTGTGACAATCTTTTTGCTTCTTCTCCATTCAACCGACCATAAAAGAGGCTGGGAGTCATCCAACCTCTTATTTACCTAGTTCTTGTGTTCGTTTATAGGCTTGATGAACTGCGTCCATGACTGTGCCTCTAAAGGCATGTTCTTCCAGACTTGCTACACCAGCGATAGTCGAACCTCCTGGGCTACAAACTTGGTCTTTCAATACTCCAGGATGTTGTTGACTTTCGAGGACCATTTGTCCAGCTCCGACTACAGTCTGGGCTGCCATTTTCAAAGCTATTTCTCGTGGCAATGCTGTCTGTACACCCGCATCTGCTAAAGCCTCGATAAAGAGATAGACAAAAGCTGGTCCACAACCTGCGAGACCTGTCGCCGCATCGATTAAACTATCTCCCATCTCAACCAAGAGACCAGCCTTGGCTAATAATTGACAAAAGAGTTCACTGTCCTCAGCACGACAGTTTGCTGACATGGCATAACTAATCACTCCTTGGCCGATAGCCACTGGAGTATTGGGCATGATGCGAATAATTCGGTGGTGACTCGGTAGAAGTCTGGCTAGTTTTTCCAAGGTCAATCCAGCCGCCATAGAAATCAAAAGAAGACTTTCTCGTTTTTCAAGGATGGTCTGATATTGAGCAAGCAATTCAGAAAACTGAGCCGGCTTAACTCCTAGAAAGATTACATCTGCTTCTGCAAAAATTTCTTCATTGCTGGAAGCCTGACCGCCGAAGTTGGCGATAAAAGCATCTACTTTAGCTTGACTGCGATTGGCAAGGAGAATCTGTTGACCCGTCTTGGCCTGCAAGACAGCCTTAGCCAAGCTAGAACCCATATTCCCCAAACCGATAAATCCAATCTTCATCTCTTACTCCCTTATCTGTCCGTTACCAGTAACCACATACTTGTAGCTGGTCAACTCTTTCAAGCCCATTGGCCCACGCGCATGCAATTTTTGAGTAGAAATCCCCATTTCGCATCCAAGACCAAACTGGCCTCCATCAGTGAAACGCGTTGAAGCATTGACATAAACCGCTGCAGAGTCCACTTGATCTGTAAAGTAAGCCGCAGCTTCAACATTTTCTGTCACAATGGCGTCCGAATGATGGGTACTGTGGGCTTCAATATGCTCAACCGCTTCTTCTAAACTGCTCACGACCTTAACCGCTAAGATATAGTCTAAAAACTCGGTGTCAAAGTCTTGGACCTCAGCTGCTTGACCTGAAAGAAACTGGCTTGCTTTGCTGTCTAGGCGGAATTGAATTGGTTCCAGCCCAGCTTCTTTCCGACTTGTAACCAGAACTTGCTCCAAGCGAGGAAGGAAATCCGCTGCCTTGTCTTCATGAACCAGCAAAACCTCCATAGCATTGCAAACAGAAGGACGACTGGTTTTAGCATTGTTGATGATAGACAGAGCCTTGTCTTCATCGGCATCCTTGTCCACATAGACATGGACAATTCCAGTTCCTGTCTCGATAACAGGTACGATGGCATTTTCAACCACGGCATTGATCAAGCCAGCTCCTCCACGAGGAATGAGAAGGTCAAGATAACCCTTGGCCTTCATCATAGCATAGCTACTTTCTCGACTGGTATCTTCCACTAGTTGAATCACATCAGGATGAATGGTAGTCGCCTCCAGGCCCTTCTTCAAGGCTGTGACAATAGCATGGGCAGTTTGATAGGCATCTTTGCCACTACGAAGAACGACTGCATTTCCACTCTTGAGAGCCAAGGCAGCCGCATCCGATGTCACATTTGGACGGCTTTCATAGATAATACCGATAACACCCATGGCCACACGCTTCTTAGTAATAACCAAGCCATTTTCAAGCTGACTTGTTTCTAGGACTTCACCGATAGGATCTGGTAAAGCAACCACTTCACGAATTCCTCTTGCCATCGCTTCTATACGTCCTGCATCCAAATAAAGACGATCTAGCATAACATCTGAGATTTTCCCCTTGGCCGCTGCCATATCGAGGGCATTGGCCACTAAAATCTCCTCAGTAGCTACCAATAAATGATCTGCCATGGCTAGCAAGGCTTGGTTTTTCACTGCTTCACTGGCAGTATTGATTGATTTTTTAACAGCCTGTACCTGTTCAAATTGTTCTTGTGTACTTACCATCGTTCACCTCTAAAATTCTGTAAAGAGCAGCTGGATTTCAGGAGTGATGGAAATCCAGTCATCTCGGTGAATCAAGACTCCCTTGGCTTTTTGGGAACGAAGCATATCTTCTAGGGCTGAGACACCAAATTGAACACGTCCCTTTCCAAGAGATTGACCTGTTTCCCTATCAGCAACTGTGACAATATCGTGGTAAGAGAAGTTTCCTTCCACTTCTACCACACCCGATAAAAGGAGACTTTTCCCGTTTTTTGAAAGTGCCTCTGCAGCTCCACCATCTACCCAAATCGTTCCCTGACTTTGAGCATAGAAAGCCAGCCATTGTTTCTGGGTACGAAGTCCCTTCTCTTGCGCAACAAAGAAGGAACCATCCTTGGTCTCCTCCGCTGCCTCAATCAAGGCATCTGATTTCAAGGAGGAGCAAATATAGACTGGCACACCCGACTCCGTCGCAATAGTTGCAGCTTTGATTTTTGTCAGCATACCCCCGGTACCGTTTGACGAACCTGCTCCACCAGCCATATCAATAATCTCACGATTGATAGTCTCGATTTTCTCAAGACGTTTAGCTCTTGGATCTGAGTTGGGATTTCCGGTATAGAGACCGTCTACATCCGTCAAGAGAACCAAAAGGTCTGCCTGCACCATAGCCGCTACCTGAGCACTCAGAGTATCATTGTCTCCCACCTTGAGCTCATCAATAACGACACTGTCATTCTCGTTGATGATAGGAATGGCACCACGATGAAGCAATACAGACAAGGCCTGATGGGCGTTCTTATAACGACGTTTATCTACAAAATCATCCTGTGTCAGCAAGATTTGCGCGGAGACGATTTGGCGCATGAGGAGGTTAGTTGTGTATTCTTCTAGGAGCAAACCTTGTCCTACTGCAGCCGAAGCCTGCTTATCAGCGATCTTGGTCGGACGTTTTTTAAATCCCAAAGCTCCAAAGCCGGCCGCTACTGCCCCAGATGACACCAAAATCAACTCATGCCCAGCTTCATGCAACATAGCTAATTGTTGGGTAATTACCTTTACTTTACTTCTTGATAAACTCCCGTCTTCATTTGTCAAGGATGAAGTCCCCACCTTAAAGACGATTCGTTTGTAGTTCATATTCTCACTCCGATTCTTCATATTTATCCATTATAACATGAATACTTTAAAATAGAAAAGACTTGAAATAAAAAAGGTTGAGACAAAACTTCTCAACTCTTTTATCTATTCTCAATTTTACGCAATCTTTCCAGCGTTTCTTTAAAAATCTCTGGAATATCTGCTGTGAACTCCAAGGTTTCACCTGTCCTCGGATGGGTAAAACCTAGAGTCTTTGCATGGAGAAACTGTCCATGTCCTTTCAAAGTCTTACGAGGACCATAGACTTCATCACCAGCGACTGGATGGCCAATATAAGCCATATGAACACGGATTTGGTGAGTACGCCCTGTTTCCAGTTGCAACTCTAGCAAACTATAATCTCCAAAGCGTTCCAAGACTTGAAAACGAGTCACTGCTGGCTTCCCTTTAGCAGTCACTGCCTGTTTCTTACGATCTTTTTCACTACGACCAATCGGAGCTTCAATCACACCACGATCATTGGGAAGATTACCATGAACAATCGCCCAGTATTTGCGGAGAGACTTTTTATCCTTGAGCTCTTGGGCAAGTGCCAAGTGGGCCTCATCATTTTTAGCAATCATGAGGAGACCAGACGTATCCTTGTCAATGCGGTGGACGATTCCTGGACGGAGAACCCCATTGATACCTGACAAGTCCTTGATATGGTACATGAGGGCATTGACCAAGGTTCCACTGGTATGACCGGCGCTGGGATGAACCACCATACCCTGAGGCTTGTTGACAACGGCGACGTCCTCATCTTGGTAGATAATTTCCAGAGTAAGTTCCTCAGCAACATACTCCAAAACCTCTGGTTCTGGCACATGATAGGTGATGACATCCCCCTCTTGGACAGTGTATTTAGCTTTCTTGGCTTGGCCATTGACCAAAACTTGTCCAGCCTTGATTTGTTCATTAGCGAGACTGCGTGACAATTCTGTCAAATCTGACAAAGCCTTATCCAAGCGCACCCCACCTCTTTCAATTTTTATTTCCATTTACTTCCTCTTTAAGCATTGCAATCAATAGAACAATCACCCCAACTGTCAAATAGCTGTCAGCAACATTGAAAATCGCAAAATTGATAAAGTCTAGGTGAAACATATCCACCACAAAACCTTGACTTATTCTGTCAATAAAGTTGCCTAGACCTCCCGCGATTATCAAAGTCAGTCCAAAGACCTGCCAGAGAGAGTCCTCCATGTGCTTATGTAGATACCATATGGCACCTGCCATGACAACCAAGGTAATGACAGCAAATAACCACTGCTGGTCTTGCAGCATGGAAAAAGCTGCCCCACGATTTTGCAGATAGGTCAAGCTAACGAGACTGGGTATCCAAGAGCGAACTTCACCCAAAGGTATCTGTTGGACGACATAGGCTTTAACCCACTGATCCAGCCCAATCAAAAGCAGTACAATCACTGCTACTATCCCTCTTTTTTTCATGATTTCCTCTTCTGATCAAAATATTCTTGCATAACCTCAACGAAGAGTGTCCCAGCTTGACTAAGCTCAACTTCTTCCCGTTTGACATAGACCATGCGGTTGTCTAGATTATCCCTGAGACGAATAACTGTAATGCCATTGACACTGTCGCTATCCAAAAATCCAGACCCAGTCGCATAGGCATCTGTCCGCTCTAAAATACCATTCAAGGTAGCACGGTCCGTCACATTGAACATCTGCGAGCTCGCGCTGGTATCGACAAAGTTCTCTGAATAGTAAAGGTACTCGTCCTTTTCCTGAGTAAAGCGAACTGTTGGTAGATCCGCTAAATCCTCCATGACCAGTTCCTCTTTCTTTGCTAAAGGATGTCCTTCACGCAGATAGATGTGAGTCTGGAAAGGAATCAGTTCAATAACTTCCAAGCCCAACTTTTCAACCCGTTGCATGATGCCCTTTTTATTTTGATTGTTGAGGTAGATGATCCCAATCTCACTGTGACCCTGAGCTACTTCGTCTAAGATTTGAACTGTAGTAGACTCAAAAATACGGAAGTTCTTATAGTCAGGATAGCGCTCTGAAAAAGCCGTAATAGTTGGTGGCAAGAAGTCATAGTGCTGGCTAGCAATAGAGAATTCATCTTTTTCTTCCTCAGGATTGGCATATTGATTTTGAAAAACATCAAATCCTTTGACCAATTCCTGCGCTTTTTCGTAAAATTCCATACCACGACGGGTCAAGAAAGTCCCTGAACTCGTCCGACGGAAAATCTTAAAACCTAGCTCTTTTTCCAAATCGCGCACAGAAATAGACAGACTTGGTTGACTAACATACATCTTTTCAGCAGCTTCACGGAAAGTACCACTATTCGCAATAGCCACAACATAGCGTAATTGTTGAATGTTCATCTTTTACCCCCAACTTCTCTATCTGTTCATTATACCATATTTCAGAAATTTTCCACAAAGGAAAAAGAATATTCATCATAAAATCTAACTATACTAGGCTTAATAAATTGATGGGTACCAAAATAAAAAATAGGCTCTCCGAAAACTCGGAAAGCCTTATTTAATGCTACTTCTAGCTTCCTCGCCTTTACATTTCAAGGCTCGGGATAAAAAGGTTCACTGGACCTTTTTATTTTGCGATTGGGTAAACAGAAACCTGCTTTTTATCGCGACCTTTACGTTCAAAGCGTACTACGCCTTCAACTTTAGCGAACAAAGTATCGTCTCCACCACGTCCAACGTTTACACCTGGGTAGATGTGTGTACCACGTTGACGGTAAAGGATTGATCCACCTGTTACAGTTTGCCCGTCAGCTGCTTTAGCTCCAAGACGTTTCGCTTGTGAATCACGTCCGTTTGATGTAGAACCTCCACCTTTTTTGTGGGCGAAAAGTTGCAAGTTGTTAAGAGTCATTTTTAACATAATGTTTTCCTCCGTGTTAGTTTTCTGTGATAACTCTGGTTTGGACGAACTCAGAAGAGTTCTCCGATAAGTTTGCCATACCTAAGAAAAATGATTCGAAGAATAACTGGGTCATTTCTCTCTGGTGCGAAGGAAGATCCGCTGGTATTTCAACCTTTAGATAGCCACCTTCATCTTCGTTTAATTCTAAGATTGGTTCATAGCCTGCAAATTTCTCAATGGAATTGATAAAGTTAATGGCAAGCGTAGAAACCGATGCACACACGACATCTAAGCCGTATTCGCCACTCTCGGCGTGTCCAGTAATTTCCGCACTCCTCAGCTCGCCATCTTCGGCTCTCTCAAAGACTGCTTGTATCATGTGTTCTCCTTAAAATTAAGCGTTGATTGCGTTGATGACAACTTTTGTATATGGTTGACGGTGACCTTGTTTACGGTGGCTACCTTTTTTAGGTTTGTACTTGTAAGTAACAACTTTCTTTTGTTTTCCTTGTTTTTCAACAGTTCCAACTACAGTAGCTCCAGCAACAAGTGGAGTTCCGACAACAGTGTTTTCACCACCAACAAGAACAACTTCGTTAAAAGTAACTTCTTGACCAGCTTCAACGTTCAATTTTTCAACGTAAACTGCTTGACCAACTTCAACTTTAACTTGTTTTCCGCCAGTTTTGATAATTGCGTATGTGCTCATTATGCACCTCCTATGATTTTTAGGGTTTCCCCGTATTTTGTGAAGACTCGCCTAGCATCGTGGGACGAACCACTTAAAAGATGAGCTCTAAGTATAACAAAGTTTTAATTTTGTATACGACGAGCAACGATGTTCGTGCGGTTGCACAGGACTGTGCATAGTCAACTCTTCAAGTATAGCATATCTTCTTTTTTCTTACAAGTAAAATCAATCAAATTTAAGCTTTTTCTTTCCCTTTCTTCCTCCAAGAAGCAAAAAACATACTGAAGTAAAAGATACTCATCATAAGAGGAATACCTAAAATTGTCTTCTCCTGATAGTAAATCGTCAGATAAGCTGAAAAAACAACTCCAAAGACAAAACTGCTAAGCAAGCTAACAAAAATCAAGCCCTCTCGTAGGAAAGGTGTATGCTTAGTCCGAAAATAATCTCCAAAAGCCAACATGGTTCGTTTGATATTCCCCGTCATAAAAGCGTTATTATAGGCAATACCCGAAACTTCTCCAAAAGCAGTTGTTACCAGTCCCATACAAAAGGCTAAAGGCGGTACTAGATAGATATTGTCAACTGTCAAGGGAACAAACCCAATGATTATGGATAAGATCGCGAGTGGTATCAATGACAAAATTGGCTTTTTCACAATTCTCAATTTTTCCTTATAAACTGTCAGTAAAAAGACCCCCATCATAAAGGAAATCAAGGTCATTACTTTGGCACTGGCATCTGACACATTATGTTGAATGAGTCCCACTGATAGAAAAACTACATTTCCAGTCTGTCCTGCCACAAGGGTATTTCCTCGCACGATAAAGGTATAGGCATCAACATATCCTGCGCAAAAAGTCAAAAAAAGCGCTAGCCTTTTAGACTGACGTGATATTTTTCTTATTGGTAATAATCTCATTTTCTCCCCCTTCTCATTTCATCTACTTATCTAAATATTGTACCACTTTCTTTGAGAAATTCGTAGTCCATTTGAAAATTTTTACCATCTGTTGGATAGTCCTTCTTTTCTATGTTATAATGAAGGAAGGATTTGAAGTCGGAAAAGGAGTATTTATGCTTAAATTAGGTGTCATCGGAACTAGTGCTATCAGTCATCACTTCATAGAAGCAGCCCATGCTAGCGGAGAATACCAGCTGGTCGCAGTCTATTCTAGAAAACTAGAAACTGCCGCAACCTTTGCTTCTCGCTATGAAAATATCCAACTCTTTGATCAATTAGAAGACTTCTTTAAGTCTTCCTTTGATGTGGTCTATATCGCCAGTCCAAACTCCTTGCATTTTGTTCAAGCCAAGGCTGCCTTGTCTGCTGGTAAGCACGTCATTCTTGAAAAGCCAGCTGTCACTCAGCCACAAGAATGGCTGAATTTGAGACAGACAGCTGAGAAAAATCACTGTTTTATCTTTGAGGCAGCTCGTAATTACCACGAGGAAGCCTTTACCACTATCAAGAATTTTTTGGCAGACAAGCAAATCTTAGGCGCAGATTTCAACTATGCCAAGTATTCTTCCAAGATGCCGAACTTGTTGGCTGGGCAGACGCCAAATGTCTTTTCAGATCGTTTTGCCGGTGGAGCCCTTATGGATTTGGGGATTTATCCTGTCTACGCTGCTGTTCGTCTCTTTGGAGAAGCTAAGGACGCGACCTATCAGGCCCAACAACTTAGCAATAGCATTGACCTAAATGGAGACGGTATCCTCTTCTACCCTGACTTTCAAGTTCATATCAAGGCTGGAAAAAACATCACTTCCAATCTTCCTTGTGAGATTTATACAGCGGATGGAACCTTGACCCTCAACACGATTGAACATGTCCGCTCAGCTATTTTTACTAACCACCGAGGAAATCAAGTTCAACTCCCTATCCAACAGGCTCCTCATACAATGACTGAGGAAGTCACTGCATTTGCACACATGATCCAGCAACCAGACCAGAAACTTTACCAGAACTGGCTGGATGATGCAGGTTCTGTTCATGAGCTACTATACACTATGCGCCAGACTGCTGGCATTAGATTTGAGGCAGAAAAATGAAAACCAAACTACCGACTGAATGGCAAGAACTGAGCGACCAGTTCGGTTTCCAAGAATTCACCCCCATTCAAACTCAACTATTTGAGCCTATACTTGCTGGAGAAAACCTACTGGGAGTGAGCCCAACAGGAACTGGTAAGACGCTAGCTTATTTACTTCCAAGTCTTCTCAGACTACAAAAGAAAAAAGCCCAGCAACTCTTGATTCTAGCACCAAATACGGAGCTTGCTGGACAGATTTTTGATGTATGCAAAACGTGGGCAGAGGCTATTGGCTTGACTGCTCAGCTCTTCTTATCAGGTTCGAGTCAGAAACGCCAGATTGAACGCCTCAAAAAAGGACCAGAAATTCTGATAGGAACCCCTGGCCGTATCTTTGAACTAATTAAATTGAAAAAAATCAAGATGATGAATGTGGAAACCATCATTCTGGATGAATTTGACCAATTGCTTGATGATTCTCAGATTCACTTTGTCGAGAAAATCACTCACTATGCACCTCGTGACCACCAACTCATCTACATGAGTGCGACGACCAAGTTTGACCAAGAAAAGATTGCTCCAAACACGCGCACCATTGATCTCTCTGATCAAAAACTGGACAACATTCAGCATTTCTACATGCAGGTAGACCAACGTCACCGAGTGGATATGCTACGAAAACTGGCTCATGTAGAGGATTTTCGTAGTCTGGTATTCTTTAACAGCCTATCAGACCTTGGAAGCGCAGAGGAAAAACTACAGTATCGGGATATCTTGGCTGTTTCCCTTGCTAGTGATGTCAATGTTAAATTTCGAAAAGTTATCTTGGAAAAGTTTAAGGACAAACAACTAACTCTTCTCCTTGCAACAGACCTTCTGGCACGTGGAATTGATATCGATAGCCTAGAATGTGTCGTAAACTTTGATGTCCCTAGAGATATCGAAACTTACACTCACCGTGCTGGCCGTACAGGTCGCATGGGCAAAGAGGGCTATGTTATTACTCTCGTAACCCATCCTGAAGAACTTAAAAAACTCAAGAAGTTCGCAAGTGTTCGTGAAATTGTCCTAAAAAACCAAGAACTCTATATCAAATAAGGTTGGCTCTCGCCAACCTTTTTCTTATCCCCAGCTAATTTCTAATTGATAGCTGGCAAAAGGGTGTCCCTCTTGATTTTGCAGTTGATAGACTAACTCAATCTTTTGCCCATCCAGTTTGTAGTGACTCGTCTGAATGATAAACTCCTGCATCCCCATTGGAGTAGAAATATAGGCCAAACTATCACTATCCTTTAGAAAGCGCATGATGGTCTTTGGACTCGAGAAACGGGTCATCACCAGTTCCTTACCATGAAACTTGAGAACCACTTTTTCCTTTTCTTCATTGTAGAAAAGTAAATAGCTATAATCCCCTTTTTCACGCACTTCCACGTCATAGAGTTGGTCTATGACTTCCAACTGTTCATCAAACTGAATCGTATTTCGCATCCGAATCTTCACATCAGGTCCTCTTTCTTGTCTCTTGTCCTACTATTTTACCAAAAAGAGCAGGATTTTGCTATAATGGTCATATGAACGAAAAAGTATTCCGTGACCCAGTTCACAACTATATCCATGTAAACAACCAGGTCATCTATGACTTGATCAATACAAAAGAATTTCAACGCTTGCGCCGTATTAAGCAACTAGGAACTTCCAGTTATACCTTCCACGGTGGGGAGCACAGCCGCTTCTCCCACTGTTTGGGGGTCTATGAGATTGCACGACGTATCACGGAGATTTTTGAAGAAAAATATCCTGAAGAATGGGATCCTGCTGAGTCTCTCTTGACCATGACCGCTGCTCTCCTACATGACCTTGGGCATGGTGCCTACTCGCATACTTTTGAAAATCTCTTTGATACAGATCATGAGGCTATCACTCAGGAAATCATCCAAAGTCCTGAGACAGAGATTCACCGAGTCCTGCTTCAAGTAGCGCCAGATTTCCCAAAAAAGGTGGCCAGTGTCATCGACCATACCTATCCTAACAAGCAGGTCGTGCAGCTCATTTCTAGCCAGATTGATGCAGATCGTATGGACTATCTCTTGCGCGACTCTTATTTTACAGGAGCATCTTATGGGGAATTTGACTTGACTCGTATCCTCCGAGTCATTCGTCCTGTCGAAAATGGCATCGCCTTTCAGCGCAATGGCATGCATGCCATCGAAGACTATGTTCTCAGTCGCTACCAGATGTATATGCAGGTTTATTTTCACCCAGCAACACGCGCCATGGAAGTTCTCCTGCAGAATCTCCTCAAACGTGCCAAGGAACTCTACCCTGAGGACAAGGACTTCTTTGCACGAACTTCTCCACACCTCCTGCCTTTCTTTGAAAAAAATGTGGCCTTGTCTGACTATCTGGCTCTAGATGATGGAGTGATGAATACCTACTTCCAGCTCTGGATGACCAGCCCTGACAAGATACTAGCAGACTTGTCGCAACGCTTTGTCAACCGCAAGGTCTTTAAATCCATTACCTTTTCACAAGAAGACCAAGACCAACTCGCAACCATGAGACAACTGGTTGAAGAAATCGGTTTTGATCCAAACTACTACACTGCTATTCATAAGAACTTTGACCTCCCTTATGATATCTATCGTCCCGAATCTGAAAATCCACGGACTCAGATTGAGATTTTACAAAAAAATGGAGAACTGGCAGAACTCTCTAGCCTGTCTCCTATCGTCCAATCCCTTGCTGGCAGCCGCCACGGAGATAATCGTTTCTATTTCCCAAAAGAAATGTTAGATCAAAATAGCATATTCGCAAGTATCACCCAGCAATTTTTACACTTGATTGAGAACGATCATTTTACCCCAACTAAGAACTAATAGAGGAAATATATGAGTATTAAACTAATCGCCGTCGATATCGATGGTACCCTAGTCAACAGTAAAAAGGAGATCACTCCTGAAGTCTTTTCTGCCATCCAAGAAGCCAAACAAACCGGTGTCAAAGTTGTAATTGCAACGGGCCGTCCCATCGCAGGTGTTGCCAAACTTCTGGACGACTTGCAGTTGAGAGACGAAGGTGACTATGTTGTAACCTTCAACGGTGCCCTTGTCCAAGAAACTGCTACTGGCCATGAGATTATCAGCGAATCCTTGACTTATGAGGATTATCTGGATATGGAATTCCTCAGTCGCAAGCTCGGTGTCCACATGCACGCCATTACCAAGGATGGTATCTACACTGCCAATCGCAATATCGGAAAATACACAGTACACGAATCAACCCTCGTCAGCATGCCTATTTTCTACCGTACACCTGAGGAAATGGCTGACAAGGAAATTGTCAAGTGTATGTTCATCGATGAACCAGAAATTCTCGATGCTGCGATTGAAAAGATTCCAGCAGAATTTTACGAACGCTACTCTATCAACAAATCTGCTCCTTTCTACCTAGAGCTCCTTAAAAAGAATGTAGACAAGGGTTCAGCCATCACTCACTTGGCTGAAAAACTAGGATTAACCAAAGATGAAACCATGGCGATTGGGGACGAAGAAAATGACCGTGCCATGCTGGAAGTCGTTGGAAACCCCGTTGTCATGGAAAATGGAAATCCTGAACTCAAAAAAATTGCCAAATACATCACCAAAACAAACGACGAATCTGGCGTAGCCCATGCTATCCGTACGTGGGTACTGTAAAAAGGTAAGAATAGACGAAAACCTCTCAGCAGAGCGGTTTTTAGTATGAACATATCACAATGAGGGTAAATCAATAAATTAAATTGCAGTTTTACAGTTACTTAAATCTTGAGAGTGCAAAAATAGGTATTGCTTCCTTAATTGTGGTACTGAATTATAATAAATCACCCTCTTTATTTCCATATTTTATCTCTTTATAATCTCTTTTAATTTTACGATAATTTCATATACAAAGTATAAATAGGAAAGTCTTTATATCTTTCTTTTGTCTCGTTATCCAGTTTATTCCAAAACAAATCAGCTTGCGGTTTCGATTTTAATAACACTGATGAACCGAAACAAAGTTCATAGTTATCATTACTATTTACTAAAATATTGCTTAGAATCTCCATTTCTTTGCTGTTTAATTTACGAACTCTAGATTTTATTTGAAGGTCATTTATTATAGCTATCTCACTATTTTGGGAGTATTTTAAGTTCCAATTAGAAAGACATTGTGCCCAATTAAGCAATAACTCTCTTCTAGAAACATCTTCTGCCATGTCAGCAGCAATAACTATTTTTATAATAGTGTTATTAGCATCTTCAAATTTCAAGTCATTATCAACTAATCTTTGATATGAGGCAATAACCGAATCAAAATTACAATTATCTATTTTTAGCCAATCGTTAGGTTCAAAAACTTCAAAAATTGAAATATCTGAAGAATCTTTACCCTCACCTCTCCTACACCAGGGAATTTCAGTAAAGATATCAATCATAGTTCCGTTCTTATCTATTGTAAAATTATATAAGGCAATAATATGGATATTAGCAATTCTTAGATGAAGTAATTTAGATTCATTATAATCTAAGGCAACCTTCTTCTTTAGAACAAGACCTGAATTAAGGATATTTAGATTTTTTTGAGATTGTTTATCAAAGTAGTTTAGATCAAGATCCTTTTGTACACCCATATTTTCCAAGAAGTTAGAAATCTGTCTCAAATCCTTTATATCGCTATCTAAATTCCGTGAAGTAATATCCGATATTGACTGATTATCTAGTTCTATTTTATTTCCATTGAGATTGAAATATCCTACTCTTCCTAGCTCTTGAAGTACCTCCGTACACTCCATGGCTTTTGAGAGCATATTAGACCTTGTATAATTAAATTTAAATATTTTTTTATTTACATCAAAGGACATTTTAAAGCATTCACCAAAATGTAGTTGTACACTCCCATCAGGGAATCGATGTCTTTTTACATCTTGAAAAGTAAAATCTCCAATTGTAATAATTAAATCAGTTTCCTCGTAAGTTTCGACAACCTTTATTGTATTTTCAAGTGGTATTTCAATACCAGTTAAAGGATCTTTATAATAAATGAAGAGATCGTGTTCTTTCTGATAGTTAAATATCTCTCCTTTTCCTTGTCCATAAAAATAGAATTTAAGATTATTATCGTCAGAGATATCTTCAACTGAGATACCATCAGTATTTATGAAGCTATACTGTCTCTGACTATTATTTATAAAATCCACTAACATTGGATACATCTTTTTTTCATCTAGTTTAAATATCTGTATGGACAGTTTCTTACTATTTGTAGATTTATTTTTTAATTTACTTTTTTTGAGCAAATCTTTTATAGAAAAAGGAGGCAATGATTTATAATAGATTTCTCGTAAGTCATTATTCTCACTCAACCAAACTACAAATAAAACTACGCCGCCATTTGATTTATATAATTCTAAATCTCTAGCATCTAATGGAAAGGATTTTAACACATCTTTTTTCTGTCTAGTGGTTTTAATCTGAACAGGTACTTTACCTAATATTTCGTCTTTCTTCTCACTCGATGATTTAAGAACATGAATTTCTCCATCCCACACTGGAGTTTTATCATTTCTATCAAAATAAGATTGAAGTAACTCATGCTTATCTATAAATGTCGACAGATATGAAACACCTAATGTCTCAATTTTTCTATTATTTGCCAAATCCGCACCTCGAAAAATAGCTTTATATACTTTATATTATAACATTAACAAAGAAAAACTTATATACTATAATTACAACTATTTAACTTAAACTGAATATTATAAACTTAAAAAATACTGTTCATTAATAATTACAAAATAAATAGACCAGTTTCCTGATCTACTTTATTCTATATTCATTGACTTTTGGTCACACTTTGGTCAAAAATTCCAAAAATACTAACTTATTTAAAAAAACTAACTTGTGATGATTGCCTATAAACAAACACTTTGAATTTTCTTTTTTTTCTTTACATTTCTAAAAATGCCCCCTATGGATATTATGGAGCCTATTTTGTTGTAGAAAAAAGTCCCATATCATCTATAATGAAAAGCGACTAAACAACTCATTAGAAACTAAATGGAGGCTAAACAGAACTTATTTTAGAACACTCCATCTTTTCCACTAGGATTTTCAAGAATTAAACAATACTAGAAACTCTGTCTCCTAACAAATTTAGGAGAAACTTCAACAGATGTGACACTTTCCCCTTTAATAATTGCTAAAACACCTTCTATCATTTTTTGGGCTAACATAGCATAATTAGGAGAAATAGTAGACAGAGCTGGAGTATAATATTGCGAAATAGGAATATTATCGAATCCAATTATTGAAATATCATCAGGAATGGTAATCCCCTTCTCATAGCACGCACGAATCAGCCCTTGAACCTTCTCATCCCCAGAAACAAATATCATATCCGGATGATTTTGATTAGATAAATTATTTATAGCATATGAATAAACTGAATCAATTGTAGTTAAGCCATAAATAACTTGCAAATCCATTAAATAATTTTTATCAGTCAAAAAAGTACGAATACCTTTTTCACGATCCTTATTAACAAGAGATTCCCCTCCCATAAGTAACAACATACTTTTAATATTCTCTTTTGTTACTAATTCCATCATATCATAAGTGGCTTGAAAATTGTTATTAGATACATAAACAACATCAGGTGTTCGAGATTCTCCAAAAACTATAAAAGGCATATTATTCTTCTGTAAATAATTAATCCGAATATCGTCTTTACTTTCATAAAATACTATTACTCCATCTATTAAGCTTCCTGTACTTGAAATTATTGAATTCCTAATCGTATCTTCTTCACCAAAGTATTCAACAATAGCGTTTACACCAAACTCTTTACAAGTTTGTAGAACTCTATCTAGTAAAGTTTGAAACCAAATCAAGGGAAAAGAATCAATCTTTTTAACGGAAATCAAAATATTTGTAGTTTCTTTCTTAGTCAAATTTTTTGCATATGCATTTGGAACATACGACAACTCATCAATGACTTTTTGAATAGCTCGATAAGTTTCTTCTTTTACCTTTTCACCACCGTTAATAACACGTGAAACAGTTTTTGGAGAAAAACCTGATAAATTCGCAATATCATAAATAGTTACCTTTTTACCGTTTAAATTTTTCACTTTAGTCCTCCATTTATGATTTATCTAATATCATTATACAATATTTACTTTTTTTAACAAGAGAATTTAGTAAAACATTTTAATGTATCTTAACAAAAACTTTAATTTCAAAATTTTCTATTTTATACTCTATTCTTTCGATTCAAAAAAATAACATTGACAATTAAAATTTTTATTCTTTACAATTTTTTCTACTTCACAACTGATAAACTTGTATGAAAATAACTTACCACGAAAATATAAAAAATCATTTTCGGTAAAATCCATTGAAACTATAAAAGTATCTAATAACATTTGGACATAGCAGTCTAAGATCGGAATAATCTTTTCCTTAACAATAACTTTTGCTAATATATCATCAGCTGGTAAAGAAGACGAAAATACAATTTCACAAACATCATAAAAAGAATGAAATCTATATACTTGCACTAAAGAATTATATTCAAAATACGTTATTCTTCCACAGTCAAAATTAATATTATATACCTTCATTTATGTTTATCCTTATACTTTGCAAATAATTTCGAGTCAATTATCACCTAAAAAACAAAGGGACAAGAATAACTGCCCCTTTGTTTATTCTATATCAACTAACTTCTTCGACATAAATAACACCAACAATATTTGCTATTTCTTCCATTAGTTTAAGATGTTCAAACTTACCTGAAAGTTCTAGAGTCATAAATGATGCTATTCTTTTGTCTGGAACATCAAAATATTCAATTCTTTCAGAATTAACATCTCCAAAAGCAGTTCTTGAATCATTCAATCGAATTCCATTTTCTGCACAATAAACTAATACTCGATTATATGCCTCAGTAGATTTAACTACAATATATAATTCAATAACTTTTGAACGACTTTGAAGATATTTTTTTAAAGGCTGAAACATAGAAATCACACTCCACACAGAAATAGCTACTAACAGAGCACCTTCATAAAAACCTACTCCAATAGCTAAACCTATTCCTGCAGAAGCCCAGATTCCTGCTGCAGTTGTCAGACCAGTAACCTTCTTTTTATCTGTGATAAGAATTGTTCCAGCTCCAAGAAAACCAACACCAGAAATAACTTGAGCACCTAAACGTGTCGGATCTCCTGTTCCAAACTTATAAGATACAAATTCATTAGTCATCATAATCAAACAAGCAGCCATACAAACGATACTATGTGTACGAATACCTGCTGGTTGAGATTTACTTCCTCTTTCTAAGCCAATAATACTTCCAATGACCAAAGATAACACGACTCTAATAATAATTTCAATGTATGATAGTCCAATGCTGGATGATTGCATTACTATTTCCTTTTCTTACCACGCGGTCTCTGTGTGAAGTACAATACAGTTCCTGAAATAATCATTAGAACAATTGTATAAACAAATACAAGAGCTTGTGCATTAGATGTTGCTGTTTCATCACCTGCAGAACGAATCGTAATACCTAATGGTTGAGCCAATGGATGATAAAGGAATACAGATAAATCGAAATCGGTCAATAAAGAGTTAAAGTTGAGTGCGATAACAGAAAGAACTACCGGCAAGATGAAAGGAATAATAACCTTCATCATTGTGTAAAATGGTGAAGCCCCCATACTTCTAGCAGCATCCTCCATCTCATCATCAACACTAAATAAGATTGCACGTACCATTCTATAAGAGAATGGAATTTTTACAACAATATAAGCGATTAGCAAAATTACTAAACTACCAACTAGAATCTGGTTAAAGACTAAAAGTTGAGGTTGGTTGAAAGTGAACAATAAACTAACTGCTAGAAGTGTACTTGGTAATAGCCAAGGAAGAAGAGCTCCGTATTCGAACAAGAAATCAAATCGAGTTTTATGTTTACGAACTACTCGCGCAAACACAACAGCAAGAACTGTTGCAGTAGTTGCTGCAATGATAGAATATATAAAGCTGACTAGGAATGGAGAAAACGCAACACTATTACTAAAGAACAATCTGTAATTATCAAGAGTAAAGTTTGATAATGATAAGTTTCCTGACTGTATTGCAACTGGGTCAGTAAATGAATACAATACAATGAAAATCAATGGTAACATGAAAACAGTGAACAAAGCATAAGCAACAATATGTGCAATGATATTCCATGGTTTAGATGTGATTTTTTGTTTTTTCAAAGGTGCTTTCGTTTTAGAAATAGAAATATAATTTCCGCCTTTTTCGATCTTGTTCATAATAGTAAGCAAAATCGTAGTGGCAATACCCAAAATAATTGCTAGAAAGGCGGCTAAGTCACGAGAATTTCCCATTCCAGCAAATGTTATGATCATTGGGTTAATAGTTTGGAATTCTTTCCCACCAACAATCATAGGTGCTGCTACTGCTGATAACCCACTTAGAAAAACCATAATTGTCAGAGCGAATAAAGTAGGAATTAGAGTTGGCAATACTACTTTTCTAAACACTGTAAATGGTTTGGCACCCATATTACGTGCAGCTTCAATAGTATGATAGTCTACACTTCGAATTGTATTGGTTAGGAATAAGGTGTGATTAGCAGTACCAGAAAATGTCATAATAAATAGAACTGCACCATAACCAATAAACCAGTTAGGATCTAAAGATGGAATAATACTTTGTAAAAATTTGGTAATCATTCCATATGGTCCATAAACGAATTTATAACCAGTAGCCAAAACTACTCCACCGTAGATTAGTGACGTCATGTATCCTAGTTTTAATATTTTAGCTCCTTTAATATCAAAATATTCTGTAAACAATACACAAAGTACACCAACAACATTAACAGTTATAATTAGTGAGAATGCTAACTTGAAACTGTTAAAAATACTCTGAATCGCACGTTGAGATTTAAAAGCTCGTTGTACGACATCAAGTGAAAACTCCCCACCTTTCACAAATACATTAACTACTAAATCAAAGTTTGGATAAATGATGAAAGTTACCAAGAACCAGATTAAGCCTAAACGAATGAGCCAATCTTTCCAATTTAATTTATGACGCATACTGCCCCTCCTTAAAATTGCAGAACGTCTGATGGTGTGATAAATAATTCCACACTTTCTCCGACAGATCTAATAGCTGACTGACTATCGATACTTGTTACATTAAGAATTTGGTTTTCAGATACCTGAACAGTATAGTGAATTGTAACTCCTGAAAATTCAACATCAATAATTGAACCTTTTAAGACAAAATCCTGATCCGTTTCACGTTTGAAGCGAACTTTTTCTAAACGAATGTAACCTTTTTTATCTTCCAAAAAAACATGAGCATTATTTAGAAGAATTCCGTGAACAGTTTCATCTGTAAGTACGTTAATATCTCCAATGAAATCACATACAAATTCTGTTTGAGAATTATGATAAATTTCTACTGGTGTCCCCACTTGTTCAATAAAACCATTATTAAAAACAGCAATCCTATCAGATAGCGTTAACGCTTCCTCTTGGTCATGTGTAACATATAGAGTTGTAATTCCCAATTCTTTTTGAAGACGTTTCAACTCTTTTCTCAAATCCACACGTAATTTTGCATCTAGGTTTGACAAGGGTTCATCCAAACATAGGATTTTAGGTTCCAAAACAAGAGCACGAGCTAAAGCTACACGCTGCTGTTGTCCTCCAGATAATTCTGAAACGTTACGTTGCAATTGTTGATCTGAAATCTTAATTTTAGCAGCCACTGCAGAAACCTTGGCTTTAATAACATCTGGAGCAACTTTTTTAACTTTTAAACCAAATGCAATATTATCAAAAACTGTCATTGTTGGAAATAGTGCGTAAGATTGGAATACGATCCCGATTCCACGTTTTTCAGGCTCCAAGTGCGTAACATCTGTGCCATTAACCTCAATACTTCCAGATGAAGGGTCTAGAAAACCTACCAAAGCTCTCAAAGTTGTTGATTTACCACATCCAGAAGGTCCTAGAAAGGTAAAGAATTCTCCTTCCTGAATATCTAAATTAAGATTATCAATCGCGATAAAATCACCATATTTAATTTGAATATTATCAAATTTAATCATATTATTAACTTCCTTTACTAATATATAAAAAGTCCCTCTTAATTTCTTTTGTATGTGCAGAAACATTAGAGAGACTTGGAATTTTAAAAATTACACTTATGTCCTATTTTACATATTCAAGTTCAGCTTTTTCGACCCATTCGTCCAAATGTTTTCCAACAGCTTCCCAATCAATACTTTGTGGTTTCACTTGATCAACAAATTTCTTAGTAGCTTCTGGTAACTCTTTAACTGCCTCAGTATTTGCAGGAATAGAACCAAAGTTTTTGCTATACTCTACTTGAATTTCTGTTTGACCAAACCAATCAATAAATTCTTTAGCTAAAGCTTGTTTCTTACTAGTATTCAAAATCATTGTTTGTTCAGTTACAAACGGGACACCAATTTCAGGAGACATTACTTTAAATACAACATTGTGTTCTTTCTGTCCAACTAATGCACCAGAACCCCACATCATTCCATACTGGATTGGGTCATCCTTATCCAACATTTTAACAATTGAACTTTCACCCTTTTGAAGAGTGTACGCATTTTCCAAATATTCTTTAGCTGCTTGCCAACCTTTTTCAGAAACACCCAATTCTCCTTTATCATCTAGATAACGAACAAGGATACTTGCCAAGATAGCACGCCCTGTTCCACCTGAGAGCCCCGAAATTGAATATTTACCTTTATACTTGCTACCTAACTCAGTCCAATCTTTAGGCATTTCAGTAACATCAGGAGCACCAATCAAAACTAATGGTTGAACAATTACAGGATTGTAATAATTATCTTTATCTGATAAAGATTGGTCAATTTTATCTAACCATTTAGGTTTATACTGTACCAATAATTTTTGATCTCTAATTTTATTTGAATCAACAGCTCCAATACCAAATACCATATCAGCAACTGCATTATTCTTCTCAGCAATAACACGATCTGCCAACTGAGCACCTGGAATGTCAACCATTTTAATATTGAAACCAGCTTCTTTTGCTTTAGCAGTTAGCCAATCTCCACGTCCGTTTGAAACAGAGTTAGAATAAATTACTAATTCTTGGCTCTTATCAGCTTTTTCTTCTGATTGAGGTGTATCGTTCGAAGAATTTGATGAATTAGTTGAACCACCTGAACATGCTGCCAATGTTGTAACCGCAACCCCTGCAGCTAAAAGTGATAATAATTTAGATTTTTTCATATGAAATCTCCTTTTTATTTTTAATTATAATTTTATTTTAAAATTTTTCACAATATGGAACAAAACGTCTCATATCTTCAAATACTGTGTAATCGATACGATTTACTGTAATGACAGGAATCTTTTCAAGCAGAACTTCCGTTAATTCCTTTTTCACTTTAGTAAACTCTTCATTTTCTTCTTCAGTTAATGGAACTCGAAGATATCCAATTGAGATATGGAATTGATAGCGATCATGATTAGGGAATCGAACACCTGCTTTTTCAGAAACATATGTTCTAATTTCTTCTAATCGTTTAGCTGATTTCTCATCGGCTGGTTCTACTAAAATGTTTTGATTTCCCATTTCAGTCACACGCATATGAATATCTTCGTTTAGCAATGGGAAAATTTCTAGTTGTTTTGCAAAGTAATCATGAATTTCTTGTAATGGCGTATCCAATGGTAGATGGCTACTCCAAAATTCTGGCTCACGATTTTCATGGCAAAGCAATTCAATTACAGTCATATGAATAGAATCTCTTGGAGTTAATGTGAATTTATCTATAAATGGTAACTCTCTATAGCGTGATTGAATGATATCAACAACTTCCATCAAATCTGAATTAGTATAAAGATTTGCTACAACTGTATTCCCCGGGAAATGATTAAATTCCCCGTTCTCTTTGAACTTAATTTTTGTTAAGTTTTTCATAAAAAGACCTTCTTTTTTATTTTTTGACATCGGTGTCATTCATGTTTATATTATACAATGTAATCGTTTACTTTGTCAAGCGCTTTCATTATTTTTTTTAATTTTTTTAATATATACATATTACAAGACTACTCGAACTTTTTTATTTATTGTATCCATTAGGATTTTTTGATTGCCAATTCCATGTATCTCTACACATGTCTTCGACCGTTTTTGTAGTCTTCCAATTTAATTCCTTATACGCCTTATCCGCATTTGCATAACAAGTCGCAACGTCTCCTGATCGTCTTGGAACAATTTTATAAGGAATTGGAACCTTATTGACACTTTCAAATGTATTTACAAGTTGTAATACACTTGTGCCTTCTCCTGAACCAAGGTTATAAATATAAACATCTGTTTTTTCAGATACTTTCTCTAAAGCTTTTATATGCCCTATCGCTAAATCCACTACATGGATATAATCGCGAACACCAGTACCATCTACCGTATCATAATCATCTCCAAAAACACTTAGCTCTGGTCGCTTACCTACCGCTACTTGTGCAATAAAAGGCATTAAGTTGTTAGGAATTCCTGATGGATCTTCTCCAATCAACCCCGACTCATGAGCACCAATCGGATTGAAATAACGAAGCAACGCAATACTCCACTCTGAATCTGCTACATGAACATCTTTTAAAATTTGTTCAAGCATCACTTTTGTGTACCCATACGGATTCGTTGCACTTGTCGGCATCGTCTCAATAAGGGGAGACTGATTGTGAACGCCGTATACAGTCGCACTCGATGAAAACACAATCTTTTTAACATTAAACTCTGACATCACTTCAACAAGAGCTAATGTGCTCATAATATTATTTTCGTAGTACATTACAGGCTTTTGCACGGATTCGCCGACAGCTTTGTATCCTGCAAAATGAATTGCAGCCTCAATAGATTCTTGTTCAAAAACTTTTCTCAATCCTTGTTTATCACAAACATCTAATTCGTAAAACGCAGGACGTTGCCCTGTAATTGCTTCAATACGATCTAATACTAAAATGCTTGAGTTTGAAAGGTTGTCGACAATAACGACTTCCTTACCTAAATTTAGTAATTCTACTACGGTATGGCTACCAATATAACCAGCTCCGCCTGTTACCAATATTGCCATTTTTACTTCCTCCTAATTAATTCCAACCGACTTAACAAATCTCATAAACGCTTCATGTCCAAACGGAGTATTCTTATAAACGCCAGCATCTTCGAGAACTCTCGCAAATACTTGCCCTACTTCATGTTGAACTACGCTATGAACCTCCTCCTCTTTAAGTCCAGGATATTTTTCTTTCAATTGAACGGCCCATTCTAAATGATAGTTTGCAATTGAATTTTTTTCTCCTAAAAGATATTTTTCAACTTCTTCTAACTCTGTTTTCAAACGAGGTGGTAAAATCGCAAGTCCCATCACTTCGATTAACCCGATATTTTCCTTTTTAATATGTTGTACATCTTGATGAGGGTGGTAAACACCATCTGGGTATTGTTTAGTAGTATGGTTATCTCTCAGAACAATATCCAATTCATATCTTCCATCCACTTTACGAGCAATAGGAGTCACCGTATGGTGTGGAATATCTTCAGTCTTAGCAATGATGTCTACTTCTAAATCTGAATATTCTCTCCAGATATTTAGAATTTTAGTAGCTAATTCTACCAAACGATTTTTATTTTCACCTTGTAGCCTAATCACTGACATCGGCCATTTTACAATACCTGCTTTAACATCCTCAAAGTCTTTAAAAAGAAATTCTCTCTCAAATTTTGCTTTTTCCATTGGGAAAATATGTTTTCCACCCTGGTAGTGATTATGACTAAGAATAGAACCTCCTGAGATAGGAAGATCAGAATTTGAACCAGCAAAATACCCTGGTAAAATATCAACAATCTCCAATAATTGTTCAAATGTTTTGGACGTAATAGCCATTGGTACATGTTGACTATTCAAGAATATCGCATGCTCATTAAAATATGAGTATGGGGAATACTGGAAACCCCATACTTCGTCTCCCAGTTCCAACCGAATAATTCTATGATTAGCACGTGCTGGATAATTTATTCTCCCCTGATAACCTTCATTTTCCATACAAAGTAAACATTTTGGATAATTAGATGACTTTACCAATTTCTCTGCCGCGATTGTTTTCGGATCTTTTTCCGGTTTTGATAAATTGATTGTAATTTCAAGTGAACCATAATTAGTTTCAGTATGAAAAGCTATATTTTTAGCGATAGCTGACAATTTAATATAGTCGCTATCTTTACTTAATTGATAGAACTCTTCAACTGCCTCCTGTGGCGAAACATCATATGAACTCCAAAAAATATCATTAAGGCGACTTGGCAATGGAACGATAAAATTCATCAGCTCTGCACCTAAACATTCCTTTGCCTCAGCTAAATCAGCAATTTTACCATTCTTTAAAGCTATTTCTACTAAATTGTCTTTTAATTTTTTAAGATCACTATCATTTGAAATCTTATCAGTTCCTTCTTCACCGATTAAAGCCAATATTCTATTTTTTATATATATTTGGTCCATCGATTTATAAAATCCATATTCAATAACTTTATTAGTAAAATTATCTACTATTGTCTGCATGTATACTCCTCTTTAACTATAATACTCCAATTTCCTGATAATCTAACCATTTATAAATAGATTGTGTTGTATGGGATATCTTATCAAGAATATTAATAACTTCTAAAAATACAATAGTTTCATCAACATTTGAGGATTCAATAAGAAAGTTCTCTACTACTTTGTCTCCTAGTTTTTGACATAGACCAGATATCAACTTACATTTTTTATTATAGTCATTTACGTCAGGTTCATAGTTTCTATTCTTATACCATGTTAGAGTTTTCTTTAAGTGATCCCCTAGAATAAAATGTATTTTTAGCATTTCATAAAATAATGGTCCCCATTCATGCATTGTATGAATATTTTTTAAATTCTTAACTATTTCAATGATTCGATCACCAATACGTTCAATATCTGTGGATAATTTTACTATAGTTATAATTTTTCTCAAATCAACAGAAACAGGATGTTGTAAACAGATGAGTTCAATACCTTTCATATCTATTGTAACAACTGCTTCATTAATAACTAAATCATTATCTATAATACTTTGTTTTTGAACTTCGGTTAAGTCATCAAATATCATTTCATATTTTTTTATTATAGAAATCCATATATCTTCTAGATTATTAGACAACTCAATAATTTCATTGTCAAAATGCTTTCTCAACATTATCTAACCTCAATAATCAATTGCACTATAAAGAACTCGTATAGATAACTGTCTTTATAGTTCATCATATGATGAAATTATTTTAAACATCAATTATCAAAATACTTGCATCATCTTTTTTACCATAAATAGGATCAATATTTGTAGATTCTTTTCTCATTTCAATTAACTCTCCAAAATTGTAGCCTGAATTTTGAGTATAAAAATCGTAAAAACCATCAGTCATTAAAACAATATGATTACTAGTTACTTCCAAACTACCATTGATAACATGATTTATACTACTTTTGTCTAGTGAACCTATCCAATATCCATCTGGTTTATTAGCTAGCTTCCTAATATTTTGTAATATAGTCTTTTTATCAACTTCATCATTAGATTTGATTGAAAATTTTCCTTGTTCAAAAAGGCAATCTACTCTATGGTCTGTAATAGTTTGATTGTTGACTATCATAACACAATCGCCAATCATTATGTATTCTAATTTTAAACCAGATAATTTCGCAAAAATAAAGGCAAAAGTTGGTAACTGGTAATAATCATCAAACTCACACTTATCTATCTCAATTATTTTTCTAACGTCATCCAAAACAAGTTCGAAAATTTTCTTCAATGATAACGAATCGTCACAATACTGCTTGAGACATTCAGAAATAAGGTGAGATACTTCTGAAACTGAATAACCTATAGAGTCTTTTGAATTAAATAAATCTGTTGCTCCATCTATGATCCAGAAATATTGATTTTTGTAATCTACGCTATCTTCGTTCTCTATAGCGCTACCTTGTATTGAGCATATTCTATCTATCTTCATAATGACGTTTAAAACTCCATTGTCCAAATAGAAGGCAAATTCCAATAATAGTTAAAAGCAACTCAACCATTTTATTTAATCCAGTTTTTGGTAATGCATGTTGATTATTTTTTGTCTTAACTACTTCACTAACATTAGTTACGTCATATTGTTTTTGTGAAATTTCTCCTGTTACTACATTACCTGAATCATGATTTGATTTTTCAATTTTATCATCTACACTATTTACTGAGTAATTATTCGCTAAATTATTTTTGTTTTCAGCTACAGGTTTTATTTCCTCTACATGCTTATCTGAGTGGTTGTCTGAGTGATTACCTGAATTTTGCGAAAAGATTTTATAACTTTCATTCTCAGTTATAATATTAAAATCACCGACACTATTATTTGTGTCTGAACTGGTCCCATTAAAATCAGTTTTAAGTAAAGAAACAGGATTTCCTGTTAAATTGGAAAGTTGGTTATTTAAGACAGTGATACTTCCAGCGGATTCTTCAATTACGATTCCGTCTTTACCTCCTGAAATGATATTATCAGACACTACCAAATTGTCGCTGACTCTTAACATTTCAATATTTGGCTGTTTAGTATTTTTCGAATTATTACGAATGATATTCTTTGTTATAGTAATATCAGTTACTTTTCCAAGATAATCTGCACTATCTTTTGCAACTCGTATTGCTTTAGTGTTAGAATCAGCAATATTAAATACATTTCCAGTAATAGTCACATGTTTATTCAAATCTAATATATCTTTAACATTTTTATAACTATAAGCATTAACTAAAGCAGCACCATTTTCACGATAGTGTACACTTTCCTCTTTAGTTTTCTTATCAAACCTATTTCCTTTTATTAAAATATCAGTAAATCCTGTAAAGCGAACACCCGCATACATCATATTATCAAAATGATTATTTAGAATTTTAATATTTGAAGGATTTTCAGTTGTTGCAGTTTGATAATGTGTCCCAATTGCAGTTACTAGTTCACCTGATTTTTCACTTTTACCAAAATAAGAATTTTGAATTGTTACATTTTCAGATTTTTGACCATTATCATTTAATGCATATGGAAAGCCTTTTCTGGTTAATGGCTCTATTTGAATAGACTCCTTACTGATGATCTGACCATCCTTCATAGTCTTAGGGAGAGCTTGTCCCAAAAACCGAGAGTTGTCTACTAGTACATTTTTTGAACCTGCAATTTGAATGGCATGTCCCTGATAGCTATCTTTAAAGGTTACATTACTTATTGTTACGTTTTTTGAATTTCCTATAGCAAAGGCTCCTGAAGAATTGATCAAAGGAAGATTCTTAGCTTTTGTCCTCTCTTCATTCAAAGCTCCGTTCATATCAATTGTTCCACCAGAGTAACTGATATCTTCGGTTGGTTCCCACTCAACTTGATCTCCATCATCAGTGAATAAACCTGTCATGAATACAATAGAAGGATGATTTTTGATATTGATACCATTTAATATTGTAGCTTTTTCATGTACTTCTAGGTGTGTATGACTTCTCAAAAAGACAATTTCTTTAACTAAATAAGTCCCTTCAGGAAAATATACTTTTCCTCCACCTAATCCTTTAGCAGCTGCATCTATTGTATCTTGAATTGCTTGTCTATCATCTGATACACCATCACCTACTGCACCATAATCTTTTACACTTAAAGCCGAAATTTCAGTCCCTTTTTCTAAAGCAGTGTTACTATCTCCCACTTCATTCCTATTAGAAGTATCTGCAACTTCGTTCTCAGAACTAACTGACTTTGAATAAGTAGTAATAAAATCAGTCAAACTGTCATGATTACTAGTTAAGGAACCTTCTAAACTTTTGATAGTTGAATTAGAAAGGGCACTATTAGAAACTAGCGGAGAATCTTTCATTTCATCTTCAAAAGATCCAGTATTTACCCCATCTTCTTTATATTCCTTATTAGATATCAAAGGAGAATCAACTTTACTATCGGTTAATTGTGAGGTAGAAGAGTCAATCCCAGTAGGATTGTCATGATTACTAGTTGAAGAACCTTCTATACTATTGATGGTCGAAGTATAAAGCTCATTCATAGATATTTGAGGAGCACTTGTAACTACTTCATCAGCAAAAACACTTTGTACCCCCAGGAATGAAACCGCTACCAAAACAGAGCACAATCCAACCTTAAGTTTCCGAATACTAAAAACCTCATTGTGAACAAAATGCTTCATAAAACACCTCCAAATTTTTTATTGTTTTTTTACTATCTATCACTAAATTTTTTTGTATCAGACAAAATGACACCGCTGTCATTATCCTTATCATATATTTTCTAAATAAAATTGTCAAGGGATAACACAATAAAATACAACATTTTTTTAAAGCGTAATCATATTTAAAACTTTATATCTGTTCTATAAACCAAAAATATTATTTAGTCTCTTCCAACATTTTTAAATGGACAGAACAATTTCATAGTGAAAATGATAAAATATTTTTTAATAACTCTTAATACTGTTTCACAAAAAATAGACCAATTTCTTGATCTACTTTACTTTATATTAATTTCTAAAAATTTAATTTTGGTCAAAATTTGGTCATGATTTGGTCAAAAAAACAAAAAATACTAAATTATTTTTAAAAATTAACTTGTGATGATTGCCTTAAAATAAACACTTTGCATATTCTTTGCTTTTCTTTGCATTACTTAAAATGCCCCCTGCAGGAATCGAACCTGCAACTACTCCTTAGGAGGGAGTTGTTATATCCATTGAACTAAGGGAGCTAGATAAAAACTCTGCTGAATAAGCAGAGTTTTTTAGTCGAATTAACGACGAATTTCTTTGATACGAGCTGCCTTACCTTGAAGTGCACGCAAGTAGTACAATTTCGCACGACGTACTTTACCGTAACGAACAACTTCAATCTTTTCAACACGTGGAGTGTGGATTGGGAAGATACGCTCAACACCTACACCGTTAGAGATTTTACGAACTGTGTAGTTTTCTGAGATGCCAGCACCTTTACGTGCGATAACAACACCTTCAAAAATCTGGATACGTTCACGGTTTCCTTCGACAACTTTCGCGTGTACACGAATAGTGTCACCAGGACGGAATGATGGAATATCTGTACGAAGTTGACCTTCAGTCAAGCTTTGGATTAATGGATTCATTTTATTCTCCTATCTTTGTCAATCTTGAGGAACCTTCCTCAGCGGATAAACTGTATTTTTGTGCGTCCATTACGCACAGAAACTATCATATCAGATATTTTCAGGTTTGTAAAGCTCTTTTCTCTACTTTTTTGCAACTTTTTGACCGGAATAAATGCTCCACTCTTTTGGCAGGCAATAGGCGATGGCACAGGCAATCACAAAGAAAGGAAGATTGCCATAGCCAAAGACTTCTCCTCCGATCAAGATCGGTGCGAACAAGGTTGTAGTCGCACTACCAAAGACACTGGCATAACCGATAGCAGCCACGACCAAGACTGGAAGCCCCAGTATAGGTGCGAGAAAAACGCCAAGCGTAGCTCCGATCGCAAAAAGCGGTGTCACTTCTCCTCCTTGGTATCCAGCAGAGATAGTCACCACGGTAAAGAGGAGCTTGAGGATCCAGTCATAAGGCTGCGCACTCCCCTGATGAAAGGCTACATCAATCAAATTGGTTCCGAGCCCACTATAAGAGCCGACCTTGGTCAGCTGAAGCGTCAAGAGGACCAAGCTGAGTCCAGCCCCTATGACAGCAATCCGGATATACGGATTAGGCAAGACTTGAGCGACTGTTTTTTTCAACCAAGAAAGGCTAACTGCAAAGAGCTTCCCAGCGAGGCCAAAAGCCAAGCCAAGAAGAGCAACTTTGATCAAGGTCTCTGGTGTCCAGCTCAACGTTTCCTTGAGTGGCACAGCAAATTTCTCCAAACCAAGAGCATGAGAGGTGAAGCTCGCCACGATCGAGGCGATGAGGGCTGGATAGAGGGCGATCAGCTGCAACTCCCCAACAGTTAGAACTTCAAGGGCAAAGAAGGTGGCAGCTAGAGACGTCTGAAAGAGCCCCGCAAAACCTGCTGCCATCCCGGTCATAAGAAAAATACGTGAAGCATCGGCTATCTTGATATGACGGACAATACGATGTGAAAGGGTTGCTCCAATCTGGACAGCTACGCCTTCCCGACCGACCGAACCACCAAAGAGGTGGCTCATCCAGGTCGTCAACATGATCAAAGGCACCAAGACCAAGGGGATTTCCTCCTCACGCGCGTGCCCAACATCAAAGACCAGGCCCATCCCTTTTGATGCCTTGCCTCCAAAACGTTTATAGAGATGAACGATGACAAGCCCTGCTAAAGCAAGGAAAAGAATCAAGGGCCAGTGCTGGCTTCGAACATCTCCGATCAGGAGAAGGCCTTGGCCAAAAATCACATCAATGGTACCGACCAAGAGACCGATGAAGAGGGCCATCCCTGTCAGCACTATATACTGTTTTGCTTTTTCCTTGATGGATAGACTAGTCACGCGCCCTGACCTCCTCTTGGTAAGTTCTAGAGTGTTTCATCATATCTTGAAACTGGGCTTGAATGGTCGTGCGATACTGCTCATCCATCACAAGAGAATCGACTTTTTCTAGCACTTCTCTTTCCCTTCCCTGGTCGAGCACAGGGAGTCCCTTTTGCTCCTTATATTCTACAATCTGACCGACACAAACCATCCGTTTTTCCAGCAAGGCTACAAGCTCTTGATCGATTTGATCAATTTCTTGCCGAATACTATTTAAATCCATAGTGCCTCCTCCTTTATTTGAATTATTGTATCAAAAAGCCATCAAATAGGCTAGTAAAATCCCAAAAAAACTAATAAAAAAACGCACTGACTTCTTCCAGTCAGCGCAGTTTGATTCTTATCCTACTTTTGCAGCCAATTCTTCTGCGAATTGTTCCAAACGTTCGATGTCTTCTTCTTCGGCAGAGAGGTCCACTTTAACACACTCTGAACCTTTTTCAGCTCCTGTCGCCACAAATACACGATCAAAGTCATCAACAGCCTTACAGAATTCGTCGTAGAAGGTATCTCCTGAACCGACCACTCCGTAGATTTTACCATTCAAGTTGAGGTCTGCTAGGTCTTCGTAGAAGTCCATCATCTCATCTGGCAATTCTCCATCACCATAAGTATAGGTCGCAACGATAGCGATGTCTGCTTCTAAGAAGTCTGAAGCGTCAACAGTTGTACACTCATCCACATCGACATCCAAGCCTAATTCACGCAATTTGTCTGCAACAATATCTGCAATTTCTTCGGTATTACCGGTCATACTGGCAAATACAATTTTTGCTAATGCCATATCGTCCTCCTCAATTTATCTTTCTCCATTATATCATATCTTTTTCATTTTAAAAATAAAAATTCTTGTGCTACAATGAAATGAGAAAGAATTGAGGTTGTTTATGGAAATTTGCCAGCAAATTTTAGAGAAAATCAAAGAATACGATACCATTATCATTCATCGTCATATGAAACCAGATCCAGATGCCTTAGGGAGTCAGGTAGGTTTAAAAGCTCTTCTCACACACCATTTTCCAGAAAAGACCATCAAAGCGGTCGGTTTTAATGAACCGACTTTGACTTGGATGGCGGAAATGGATACTGTCCAAGATAGTGACTACCAAGGAGCCCTTGCTATTATTTGTGATACAGCGAATCGTCCTCGTATCGATGATAAACGCTATGAACAAGCTGCTTTCACCATCAAAATCGATCACCATCCAAATGATGATATCTATGGTGACCTATCTTGGGTGGATACAAGTTCAAGCAGTGCCAGTGAGATGATTGCTCTATTTGCTCAAGAAAACCAACTAACTTTGTCTAGCGAAGCGGCACGACTTCTCTATGCAGGAATTGTCGGAGACACAGGGCGTTTTCTCTACCCGTCAACTAGTGCCCGTACCTTTAGAATAGCTGGCCAGCTCCGAGAAGTTGATTTTGACTTTGCTGGATTGTCTCGACAAATGGATACCATGAGCTTCAAGATTGCAAAACTGCAAGGGTATGTTTATGATCACTTAGAAGTTGATGAGAATGGGGCTGCACGCGTTCTGCTTACTCAAGACATCTTGGAAAAATATAAGGTTACGGATGCTGAAACAGCAGCGATTGTTGGAGCACCTGGTCGAATCGATACCGTTAAGGCTTGGGCTATCTTTGTTGAGCAAGCTGACGGTCACTTCCGTGTGCGTATGCGCAGTAAAATTACCCCTATCAATGAAATTGCCAAACAACACGACGGAGGAGGGCACCCATTAGCCAGTGGCGCCAATTCCTATAGTCTAGAAGAAAACGAAATCATCTACCAAAAATTAAAAAACTTGCTTAAAAACTGATAAAATACTTGCCAAACTTTTCAGAATCTGATAGACTAGTAAGGTAACAATCTATGGCTCGCAAAGAGACCATGGCAGAAAGGAAATATTGCAAAATGAAAAAAGATATCCATCCAGAATATCGCCCAGTTGTCTTCATGGACACAACTACTGGTTACAAATTCCTTAGCGGTTCAACAAAACGCTCTAACGAAACTGTTGAGTTCGAAGGCGAAACTTACCCATTGATCCGTGTGGAAATTTCATCAGACTCACACCCATTCTACACTGGACGTCAAAAGTTCACTCAAGCAGATGGACGTGTGGATCGTTTCAACAAAAAATACGGTCTCAAATAATCATAAAAAGAACAGTTACCACTGTTCTTTTTTTACTTCTTTTTATGTTTTTATGAACCAACCACTACTATTATCTCAATATCAAGCTTCAAGCTAGTGCCGAAAACTAATTTGAACAAGTTTAAAAAATATCAAAAAGAAGTTTGATATTGAGAATAGTTAAGATAATGGAAACTGCGTATCCTAGGATTGTGTTCCACTTGGCATTGGTGAATTCTCCCATCAGTGACTTTTTAGAGGTTAGATAAATCAAGGGGAAAATTGAAAACGGAAGAGCGATTGAAAGAAAGACCTGTGAATAGACCAATAACTGATCCAAGGTCTTTTCTTGATGTCCAAACAAGATGGCGACTATAATCACAGGGAGCAAGGCAAAAATACGGGTACCGATACGGATAAGCCACTGAGGCAATCTTAGATGTAAGAAACCTTCCATGACAATCTGTCCTGTCAAAGTGCCTGTAATGGTCGAATTTTGGCCACTTGCTAGGAGGGCTAGAGCAAATAAAGTTGACAGAGTTGAGCTGGCTATCGCTCCTGCTATCGTCGAATCCTGTAAAGCATTGTACATTTGGGAGAAAGCTGAAATTTCAGATGCGTGACCAAAAAAGAGAGAGGCCCCTAAAATGAGAAGCAAGGAATTGACAATAAAAGCTAGGGACAACTGAATATTTGAATCCCAAGTCATAAAACGCACGGCTTTCCGAACATCCTTCTTATCTTTGTGATTGATTTTCCTTGTTTGAGATAGGGATGAATGGAGATAGAGATTATGGGGCATGACTGTCGCTCCTACAATCCCTAGAGCCAAGGTCAATTGGCTTTCATGACCCGGCAATGGTGTTTCAAATAATGTTGGAGTCGGTAAATAACCACCAAAAATACCCTGAATACTTGGATTGGATAAGGCCACAAGATAGGTAAAGATGGCTAATATGGTTAAAATAAGGGTCGTAACAATAGCTTCAATTTTTTTGAAACCAAATTTCATCAACAACAACAAAAGAAACACATCTAAAACGGTTAAGAGGATAGCAATCATAATCGGTATTTTAAACAAAAGATTTAAGGCAATCGCTGAACCTAGAACCTCAGCCAAGTCTGTCGCCATTAAAGCTAATTCTAAAATCACCCACAAACTATAGCGAAGCCACTTGGGAGCATGATGAGCTGTGGCCTGCGCTAGGTCCATCCTAGTCACGATACCGAGCTTCCCAGCCATCTGTTGTAGCTGCATAGCAATGATGGATGAAATTAAAATAACAAATAAAAGGCTGTACTTGTAGGAGGCACCACCAACCACACTGGTGATCCAGTTTCCAGGATCCATGTAGCCAACTGCCACAAGTGCACCAGGTCCTAAGAATGCTTTTAGATTTTGCCAAAAATGATTGTTATTTGGAGTCTCAATAGATTGATTGATCTCAGAAAGAGAGACTTTTTCATAAGAGGACATAGGGATTTCCCACTTTCTAATCTGTCTTTACATATTTCTTAATAGAATATTTTTTTGAAAGAATGGTGAAAATAGTTTACCTATTTCCAATTCACCCTTATTATATCACATTTTAGAATGATTCCTAAGAAAACAAATGATAGTTGAAATAGACAATATCAGTATTGTAAAAGCCAGCGTTTTTTGACGCTGGCTTTAAAACTGTGAAAAATATTTCTCAACTAGATCGCTTCTGTAACAAAACTACGACTTTCTAGCACCTTGAGCATGGCATCTGCTGTGTCTAGGGCTGTAAAGAGTGGCACACCGTGTTCAATGGCTGAACGGCGGATTTGCTCACCATCTTCGTCGGCAGTTCGTTTGGTTCCGACAGTATTGATGATAGCTTGAATTTTCCCTTTGCGGACAAAACTTGGGATATCCTTCTCATCATCACCAATCTTACCAACAGGCTGGGCATGCAGTCCATGACTAGCAAAGAAGGCTGCAGTTCCTTCTGTCGCGAGAATACCGTAACCGATATTTTGGAAACGGCGAGCCAAGTCCAAGGCCTCATCTTTGGCATCATCTGCAATGGTAAATACAACGTTACCAAAGGTTGGCAGGTGTAAGTAAGAAGCTTCGAAAGCTTTATAGAGAGCTTTTTCAAGAGTTGTATCAGATCCCATAACTTCCCCTGTCGACTTCATTTCAGGACCGAGCAAGCTATCTACCTTAGCTAACTTGGTGAAGGAGAAGACTGGAGCCTTGATATGAACACGAGTGCTTTCAGGGTAAAGTCCATCTTGGTAACCAAGTTCTGATAAACTTTGTCCAAGAATGAGCTTAGTTGCTACCTGCGCCATAGGAATATTGGTTACTTTTGAAAGGAATGGAACCGTACGGCTGGCACGTGGATTAACCTCAATAACATAGACTTTTTCATCCTTGATGACAAACTGGATGTTCATCATGCCAAGGCAGTTAAGACCAATTGCTAGGCGTTTGGTGTAGTCTGCGATGGTTTCCTGAACCTTTTGCGACAAGGTTTGTGGTGGATAAACGGCCATTGAGTCACCTGAGTGGACACCAGCACGTTCTATATGTTCCATGATACCAGGGATAAGGACATTTTCTCCGTCTGAAATGGCATCAACTTCACACTCTTGCCCAACAATGTAAGAGTCCACAAGAACTGGGTGGTCTGGACTAGCCTTAACAGCGGTACGCATGTAAGAACGGAGGTCTTCTTCGTTTTCAACGATTTCCATGGCACGTCCACCCAAAACATAAGATGGGCGAACGAGGACTGGGAAACCAATCTTACGAGCAGCAAGCACTGCTTCTTCTTCATTGGTAGCTGTTTGACCTGGTGGCTGTGGAATATCCAAGTCTTTAAGGGCTTGTTCGAAGAGGTCACGGTCTTCGGCACGGTCTAAGTCAGCGACTTGCGTTCCCAAAATGGTCACACCTGCTTTTGCCAATGGCTCCGCAAGGTTGATAGCTGTTTGACCACCAAACTGAACAATAACGCCTTTTGGTTGCTCCAAGTCGATAACATTCATAACATCTTCGAAGGTCAACGGTTCAAAGTAGAGCTTGTCAGATACCGAGAAGTCTGTAGAAACGGTTTCTGGGTTTGAGTTCATGATAATGGCTTCATAGCCAGCAGCCTGAATAGCCTTAACTGAATGAACAGTTGCGTAGTCAAACTCAACCCCTTGCCCGATACGGATTGGACCAGAACCTAGGACAAGTACAGATTCCTTATCAGACTTGATAGACTCATTTTCCCAACCATAGGTTGAATAGAAGTATGGTGTTTCTGATTCAAATTCTGCGGCACAAGTATCTACCATCTTATAAACTGGAACAATCTTGTTTTCCAAGCGAATTTGACGAACTTGATCAGCTGTCGTTTCCCAGAGTTCAGCGATTTTACGGTCTGAGAATCCGTTGAGTTTAGCTGTTTTCAAAACTTCTAGATCTCGTGGATGGGCACCCAATTCTTGCTCGATTTCAAAGATATGCAAGAGTTTATCAAGATAAAAGATATCAATCTTGGTCAATTCAGCAATTTCTTCTGGTGTGTAACCACGGCGAATGGCTTCTGAAACGTAGAAGAGGCGGTCATCTTGGGCTTTGACAACCTTTTCAATCAAAGCATCATCTGAAACCGCTGCAAGCTCAGGCATTTCATTGTGGTGGACACCAATTTCAAGGGAGCGGCAGGCCTTAAGGAGAGATTCTTCAATGTTTCGACCAATCGCCATGACTTCTCCAGTTGCCTTCATCTGGGTACCGAGACGACGTTCACCTTTTTCAAACTTATCAAACGGGAAACGTGGAATCTTGGCAACCACATAGTCAAGGGCAGGCTCAAACATGGCGTAGGTTGAGCCCGTAACTGGGTTGATAACCTCATCTAGAGTCAAGCCTACTGCAATCTTAGCAGCCAACTTAGCAATCGGATACCCTGTCGCCTTAGATGCAAGGGCAGAAGAACGCGATACACGAGGGTTTACTTCGATAACATAGTACTTAAAGCTGTGGGGATCAAGAGCTAGCTGAACATTACATCCGCCTTCAATCTTGAGGGCACGAATGATGCTCAAGCTGGCATCACGAAGCATTTGGTTCTCATAGTCTGACATGGTTTGCGCAGGGGCAAATACAATGGAATCCCCTGTATGAATCCCAACTGGGTCAAAGTTTTCCATGTTACAAACAACGAGGGCATTATCAGCTGAGTCGCGCATGACTTCGTATTCGATTTCCTTGAAACCTGCAATGGAACGCTCAATCAAACATTGGGTAACAGGCGACAACTTCAACCCATTTTCAGCGATTTCACGCAATTCTTCCTCGTTGGCACACATACCACCACCAGTACCACCTAGAGTAAAGGCTGGACGGACAATGACTGGATAGCCGATTGATGCCGCAAAAGCAACAGCTCCTTCCACTGTGTTGACAATTTCAGATTCTGGGATTGGTTGCTCAAGCTCTTCCATCAATTGTTTAAAGAGGTCACGGTCCTCAGCTTGGTCAATAGCAGATAATTTAGTTCCCAGAAGCTCTACTCCAAGCTCATCTAAGATGCCATTTTTAGACAATTCCATAGCCATGTTCAGACCCGTCTGACCACCGAGAGTAGGCAGCAAGGCATCTGGACGTTCCTTACGGAGAATACGTGTCACAAATTCAAGTGTGATTGGTTCAATATAAACCTTGTCAGCAATCTCCTTGTCCGTCATGATGGTTGCAGGGTTTGAGTTCACCAAAACAACCTCATAGCCTTCCTCTTTCAAAGACAAGCAGGCCTGGGTCCCAGCGTAGTCAAACTCAGCAGCCTGACCAATAATAATCGGACCAGAACCAATCACCATAATTTTTTGAATATCAGTACGTTTAGGCATTTATAAGATATTAAGGGCGTCAAGCGGACAAATCTAAAATAGGAGTTATGACGAAGAACTGTCAGTTCTAGGAATAACTATCTTTTTAGCACCGTCCGTAGCCCGTATTCATTTCAGCAAATACGGACCACCCTTCTCCTTTCTATTTGGCAACTCTCTGGTTGCCATTAAATAAATTCTCCGACGATTTTTTAGAGAAACGATATTTTTCGATAAAAAATCTAGTGCAGGGAGTTTTTAGTTCGCCCAATAGCGACTAAAAGAAACGACCTGTCTTTCTATTCGTCGCCTCACAGGGCGACATTAAATAAGATACAAAGGACGAATAGAAAGCGATTGAATTTTAGGAAACCAAGGAAGGATTGACAATCCAAGTTGGTTTCTCTAAATTCCGAGCTTTCCGTCCGTGTTCAGTTACATAAATTCTTCGACGAGCTTTTACTCGTTCTTAGTTTGATTGTTTAAAAGCTTCCATCATCTCGATAAATTCATCAAAGAGGTAGCTAGCGTCGTGTGGACCAGGAGCTGCATCTGGGTGGAATTGAACAGAGAAACCTGGTTGGTATCTGTGGCGAACTCCTTCAACTGACTTGTCATTAATTTCTTCGTGGGTAATGATCAGGTGCTCTGGCAAGTCCTCACGGCTGACTGCATAACCATGGTTCTGGCTAGTAAAGTCTACGCGTCCTGTTGCAATTTCACGTACCGCGTGGTTAAATCCTCGGTGACCAAATTTCATCTTGTAGGTCTTAGCACCGTTTGCCATAGCAAAGAGTTGGTGTCCCATACAAATTCCGAAAATTGGAATTTTCCCTTGCACACCACGAATCATGTCCAGTGCTTCTGGAACGTCTTCTGGGTTACCTGGACCATTTGACAACATAACTCCATCAGGATTGAGGTGGAGAATTTCTTCTGCCATTGTTGAATACGGAACGACGGTCACGTTACAGTTACGCTTAGAAAGTTCACGTAAGATTGAGTGCTTGAGACCAAAGTCTACTAAGACCACACTCAAACCAACTCCAGGAGCTGGATAGGAAGTTTTAGTAGAAACCTGCTTGATATTATCTGTAGGCAAGACTGTTGCTTGGAGCTGGTCCGTCACATGGTCCATGCTGTCCCCAACGTGAGTCAAGGTTGCACGCATGGTACCATGCTTACGGATAATCTTGGTAAGTGCACGCGTATCAATCCCTGAAATACCTGGAATTTTCTTAGCTTTCAAAAATTCATCCAAGGTCATTTGATTCCGCCAGTTGCTAGCTCTACGTGCCTCTTCAAAAACGACAACTCCTTTACAAGTTGGAATGATGGATTCGTAATCATCACGGTTAATTCCATAATTTCCCACCAAAGGATAAGTGAAAGTCAAGATTTGTCCATTATAAGACTGGTCTGTAATGGATTCTTGGTAACCGGTCATCCCTGTATTAAAGACGATTTCGCCTGTAACATCAATATCTGCTCCAAAGGCCTTGCCTTCAAAAACTGTGCCATCTTCTAATACTAGAAGTCTTTTTGTCATATTTTCACCTCTCGTGGACGCTCACTGGCGTCTTTTAACGTCTTGTGTTTTAGTTGGCGTTTCTACTCGCCAGTACGGATTCTAAGATTGCCATTCGAACAAAGACACCATTGGTCATTTGTTGGACAATGCGTGATTTTGGCGCTTCAACCAAGTGGTCAGCAATTTCCACATCTCGATTCACTGGAGCCGGATGCATAATGATTGCTGTTTCTTTTAAGCGATTATAGCGCTCTTGGTTCAAGCCGTGTTGAGCATGGTAGTCTTCTTTTGAAAAAACGGCTCCACTTTCATGGCGTTCATGTTGAACGCGGAGCAACATCAAAACATCCACCTGATCAACAATCTCATCAATAGTTACAAACTGTCCATAGTCCGCAAACTCTTGACTTCTCCATTCCTCAGGACCTGCAAAGTAAAGTTCAGCTCCCAAGCGTTTCAAAATCTGCATATTAGACTTGGCAACACGTGAGTGGTCCAAGTCACCTGCAATAGAAACCTTGAGACCCTCAAAGTGACCAAACTCCTCATAAATGGTCATCAAATCAAGCAAGCTCTGACTAGGATGTTGTCCCGAACCATCTCCACCATTGATAATGGAAGTTGTAATCGACGGACTCGCAATCAACTCTCTGTAGTAGTCAACCTCTGGGTGGCGAATCACACAGACATCCACCCCTAGAGCAGATAGAGTCAAAATGGTGTCATAAAGTGTCTCACCCTTATTGACCGAGCTAGTCTTCACATCAAAGTCCAGTCTCTCCAAGCCTAGCTTAATCTCTGCCACTTCAAAAGACTTATGTGTTCGGGTAGAATCCTCAAAGAAGAGATTCGATACGATAGGTTTGTTCTCGTAGGGAAGTTGGGCTCCGTTTTTAAACTCAATCCCTCGTTTGATCAATTTCATCACTTGATCAACTGTAAGGTCTTCCATGGAAACCACATGGTTCAATGCTTGTTGATTTTCTGACATGGCTACTCCTTCAGCTTTCTAAGCTTCTTCAGTAATCAGAACTCTGTCTTGGCCATCAAGTTCTGTCATCTCTACGATGATTTCTTCAGAACGACTGGTTGGGATATTTTTCCCAACGTAATCTGGACGGATAGGCAATTCTCTATGTCCACGGTCAACTAGCACCGCAAGACTCACGCGCGCAGGACGACCATGGCCGACAATGTTATCAATAGCGGCGCGGATGGTACGGCCTGTATAGAGTACATCATCTACCAAGATAACTTCACGGTCTGTCACATCAACAGAAATCAAAGAAGTATCTTCCCCGCTTTTAACATCATCACGGAAAGGCTTGGTGTCCAGTTCCACAACAGGAACAGTGATGTTTTCCAACTGCTCCAAGCGTTCTTTGATACGATGAGCGATGAAAACACCACGCGTTTTTATCCCCGCTAGGATAATTTTATTCAAATCTTTATTGCGCTCAATAATCTCATAAGTAATTCGCGTAATCGCTCGTTTGACAGTCAATTCGTCTACAACTTCTTTTGTCTTCATTACAAACCTCCAAAAAGAAAAGTCTCCTTCTACAAGGAGACTTGAAATGTATAGCCAAGCGAGCCCTACTGTATACAGTATAGACTTCACCCTTCTACTTTATCGCGCTCCTTGCCTGCCTCACGGGACAGGTTTAAAGGACTATTTAGTTACCATTTACTATAGCACAAAGCACCCTTAAAATCAAGCAAAAACTTTTTCAGAGTCCCCTTAAACATTACTAAAATCATATAATTGTGGATAGTGATCGCATTCTGGGTTCTTTGGGTGACAGATAGCTCGTCCAAAGTAAATCATGGCTTGATGGGCTGCCAACCATTTCTCTGGAGGCAGAATATCCATGACACGTTTTTCTACTTCGAGGGGTGTGGCCGATTTTTTAACAATATCATGGTGTTTGCAGATACGCTCAACATGGGTATCTACTGCAAAGGCTGGGATTCCAAACCCCACACTCATAACTACATTTGCTGTTTTACGACCTACACCAGCTAGACTTTCTAATTCCTCACGAGTCTGAGGAACCTGGCCATCAAAATCGTCTAGTAACTGTTGGGCACATTTTTTGAGAAACTTGGCCTTATTTCGATAAAGTCCCAGACGAGAAATGTGTGAAGCAATTTCACTTTCAGTCGCTACGGACATAGCTTGTGGCGTTGGAAAGGCAGCAAAGAGACCTGGTGTGGCCTTATTTACCGCTGCATCTGTAGTCTGAGCTGACAACATCACCGCAACCAGTAGTTCAAAATGATTGGTAAAATCAAGGCTAGGTTTAGCATCTGGGAAGAGGGCAATGATTTCCTCAATGACATGACGGGCACGTTTCTTGGATAAAACCATCTACTCGTCTCCATCAAACAGTCCTTGTAAGCCAGCAAATGGACTGTTTTCTTCTTTCTTGACTGCTTGTTGAGCCTGGTATTCATCTTCAGTCATGATTTGCCAGTCATTTCCAGACACAAAACCTTGACCAGCTTCTTCTTCTGCTGTTAAGACCTTGATTGGAATGTTTAGCAAGATATTATCGGAAACGCTCTCAGCAAGGTCGATTTCCCCATTTTCGATAGGCAAGACCAAGTCATCATCTAGAACTTCCTGGTCCAGTTGGTTGGTCGCTCCTTCCATGAAAACTTCTGTCACTGGATATAACTCAGCCAACTCAACTGGCTCCATACTGCGGCTGGAAGCAAGAACAATGGTATATGACAACTGATAGTCTAAGAAATACAGACGGTCTTCATACTGCACCTTTCCCACTGCAAGGATATCTTTGACATCTAAAATTTCTTGATTCCGTTTACGCAAGTCTGCTGCCAGGTCTAAAACTTGTTCAAAATGCAGGCCTTCAGGCTGCTTACGAATTTCTTGAATATTTAACTTCATATTTCCTCCATAAAGATGTACTCACTTGATTATACCATGAAAAGGCTATAAGTCAGCTTCCCAAACTTTGATATTAAAATCTCATTTTTTAACATATTTACTATGACAAACTTTCCTATTAGTGCTATACTATAGGCAAGAATACATCAGAGCAAGGAGGATGCTCATATGGAAGACAAAGCCCTGATTAACGAAGCTTACCAACTCCTATCCGAGTTAAATAAAAGCTACCAAAGCTGCAAACAAGGAACAGCCGATGATTTCCGTCTACAAGAACTGCTAAACAGCACTCTCAAGGAACTTAAAAAAGCTGAAACGGTTAACAACAGTATCTTAATTGACCTTGAGAAATTTTACCAACGTACCAGTCTACTGATCGGACTGGGGAGCCTAAAACTAAACGACCCAGCACGCACCGCTTGGCGTAACTATGACAAGTTCCATTACGAGCACGTCAAACACGTACTGACTCTCTATGGACCTGTTTTTGGTTTTTAGAGCTTGGAATTTCCAGTTTTCTGTTGACAAAATTTCCTTAAAGGTATAGGATAGAGGTACTAATACTCGGAGGTAAGGGAGACATGAACAACTAATCTATCAAATAAAGAATCTTTATTTAGTAGATCTTGTTTTTGTCTCTTTTTGTGTGCTCTTTTTGTACTGGATTTTCTGGTACTTTATCCTCATTAAAAATCAAAAAACTAGAAAGCTATGCTCCTCTTGGGTTGGGTTAGGCAGCTCCAAGCTAGTTTGACGAGCTTTTCAACGAGGATAATAGAGTTTTTGACAGTGACTTTAGGCTCTACTAGGTAAAGTAGAGCTTTTTGTTATGCACTATCGACATTCTAGAAAGGGCAACAATATGATAAAAATCAATCATCTAACTATCACGCAAAACAAAGATTTACGAGACCTTGTATCTGACTTAAGCATGACTATCCAAGACGGGGAAAAGGTTGCTATTATTGGTGAAGAAGGAAATGGTAAATCGACTTTACTACGAGATTTAATGGGGGAAGCATTACCTGATTTCACTATCAAGGGAGACATCCAGTCTAACCTTCAGTCACTGGCTTACATTCCTCAAAAGTTACCTGAGGAGCTAAAAAATAGAACTCTACACGATTACTTCTTTTTAGAGTCTACTGATTTAGACTACAGTATCCTCTATCGTTTGGCTGAGGAGTTACATTTTGATAGTGATCGCTTCGCTAGTGAGCAAAAGATTGGCAGTCTATCAGGGGGCGAAGCTTTGAAAATTCAACTCATCCATGAATTAGCCAAACCCTTTGAGATTCTATTTTTAGATGAACCTTCAAATGACCTAGACCTTGAGACGGTTGATTGGCTAAAAAGGCAGATACAAAAGATTAGGCAAACTGTTATTTTCATTTCCCATGATGAAGACTTTCTTTCTCAAACGGCTGATACTATTGTCCACTTGCGACTGGTCAAGCATCGGAAAGAAGCGGAAACGCTAGTCGAGCATTTAGACTATGATCGCTATAGTGAGCAGAGAAAGGCTAGTTTTGCCAGACAAAGTCAGCAAGCTGCTAACGACCAGAGAGCCTATGACAAAACCATGGAAAAACATCGCCGAGTTAAGCAAAATGTAGAAACTGCACTTCGAGCAACCAAAGACAGTACTGCCGGTCGCCTATTGGCTAAAAAGATGAAAACTGTTCTCTCTCAAGAAAAACGCTACGAAAAGGCAGCTCAGTCCATGGCACAAAAGCCACTTGAAGAGGAACAAATCCAACTTTTCTTCTCAGATATCCAACCATTAGCGGCTTCTAAAGTCTTAGTTCAACTGGAAAAGGAAAATTTGTCCATTGGCCAGCGCATTTTAGCTCAGGAGTTACGACTAACGGTCCGTGGCCAAGATAAAATCGGTATCATCGGGCCAAATGGTGTTGGGAAATCGACTCTGCTAGCCAAGTTGCAGCAACTACTTAGCGCCAAAAGAGAAATTTCGCTTGGTTTTATGCCACAAGATTACCATAAAAAACTGCAATTGGAGATGTCACCAGTAGCCTATCTCAGCCAAACTGGACAAAAAGAGGAACTACAGAAAATCCAATCTCACCTAGCTAGTCTCAATTTCAGCTATCCAGAGATGCAGCACCAAATCTGTTCCTTATCTGGCGGGCAACAAGGTAAACTGCTTCTTTTGGAATTAGTCCTGCGCAAACCAAACTTTCTTCTTCTAGATGAGCCTACACGTAATTTTTCTCCCACTTCTCAACCCGAAATAAGAAAACTCTTTGCCTCTTATCCCGGCGGTCTGATCACTGTTTCGCATGACAGACGCTTCTTAAAAGAGGTCTGTACGAGTCTCTATCGTTTGACAGAAAATGGTTTGGAAGTCGTCGCTTTACAAGATTTATAAATGTTGAACATAGCAAAAATCCAGAGAAATCTCTCTGGATTTTGTTTACATTTGTTTCAAGCGTTCGATTCGTTCTGAGATAGGTGGGTGGGTATAAAAAAGTTTTTGAAGTCCCCCACCTTTCTTAGGATCATTGATATAAAGAGCGCTGCTAGCATCGTCAACATGGTGATGCATCGGCTCGCTATTGTCCAATTTACGCAAGGCATTAATCATCCCTTGAGGATTGCGAGTCAGCTCCACACTGGATGCATCCGCCAGAAATTCCCTCTGACGGGAAATGGCTAATTGCACCAAGGTTGCAGCGAGAGGTGCCAGAACAATGGCTAAGAGAGAGATGACAAGCATGATAATCTCTAAACCATTTCCATCACGATCGTCGTCACTTCGTCTGTGACCTGCACCACCCCACCACATCATCCGTCCTGCCATACTAGACAGAAGGGTAATAGCACTGGCAAGGGCAACAGCAATAGTCGAAATGCGGATATCGTAGTTTCGGATATGACTGACCTCATGGCCCATAACAGCTTCTAGCTCCTCACGGTTCATGATAGCCAGAAGACCCGAAGTGGCTGCGACTGCTGCATTCTGCGGGTTGGAACCTGTTGCAAAGGCATTTAAAGAAGAATCCTCAATGATGAAAACACGTGGCATGGGAATCTGAGCGACCATGGCCATATCTTCTACTACATGGTAGAGGGCTGGTGCCGTTTGCTCATCAACCTCACGCGCCCCATTCATGGACATGACAATCTCTGTTGATTGAAAGATCATGGTCAGAGCGTAGATAAGACCTATAATCAAGGCAATAATCATGCCTCCAAGACCTGAACGCATAAAGAGATAGCCAACCGCATAACCAACCAAGGCCAAGAGTAGGAAGAAAACCAGCAACAAAATCCAAGTTTTTCGTTTATTGCTCGCAATTTGATCAAACAACATCTTAGTCACCTAAACCGCTAAAGTCAACTTTAGGAACTGCCTTTTCCTCTTCAGGTGTTTGAAGGAAGTCTGCAGCTTTAAAGCCAAATAGTCCCGCGATGATGTTACTTGGGAAGCTTTCAAGTTTTACATTGTAGTTGCTGACAACACTGTTGTAGAGTTGGCGAGAATATGAAATTTTATTTTCTGTATTGGTCAACTCTTCTTGTAATTTGATAAAGTTAGCACTAGCTTTCAAGTCTGGGTAATTCTCTGCTACTGCAAAGATACCAGAAATCTGGCGAGTAAGGGCATCACTGGCCTTCATAGCTTCAGCTGGTGACGTTGCTGCGGCTACTTGTCTACGAAGTTCTGTTACTTTTTCCAAGGTAGAACCTTCATATTTCGCATAGCCTTTGACTGTTTCAATCAAGTTTGGGAGGAGATCATTACGACGCTTCAACTGAACATCGATCTGGCTCCAAGCCTCCTTGGTCTGCATACGATTTTTAACCAAACCGTTATAGCTAACAATCACAAAAATAACAATCAGAGCCAAAACTCCAAGAATAATCCAAGTCATAATCTTATTCCTTTCTGCTTTTAGATTACTACCAGTATATCAAAATTTTAATGAATATGGTAAAATAAGATGATACTAGAGAAGGAAACTACTATGAAACCAGAAACATTTTACAGCCTACTAGCTGAGCAAAATCTTCCACTTTCTGACCAGCAAAAGAACCAATTTGAACGTTATTTTGAACTCTTGGTCGAGTGGAATGAAAAGATTAATTTGACCGCTATTACAGACAAGGAAGAAGTTTATCTCAAACATTTTTATGATTCGATTGCTCCCATCCTGCAGGGTTTGATTCCCAATGAAAATATCAAACTTCTTGATATCGGGGCTGGGGCTGGATTTCCTAGTCTTCCTATGAAAATCCTCTATCCTCAGCTAGATGTGACCATCATTGATTCGCTCAATAAGCGCATCAACTTCCTTCAGCTTTTGGCTCAGGAGTTGGATTTGGATGGCGTTCACTTCTACCATGGACGCGCTGAAGACTTTGCCCAAGACAAGAACTTCCGTGCCCAGTTTGATATGGTGACGGCTCGCGCGGTTGCTCGAATGCAGGTCTTGTCTGAACTGACCATTCCCTATCTTAAAGTTGGTGGAAAACTACTGGCTCTCAAGGCCAGCAATGCCCCCGAGGAATTGCTAGAAGCCAAGAATGCCCTCAACCTCCTCTTTAGTAAGGTAGAGGACAACCTCAGCTATGCCCTACCAAATGGAGATTCGCGCTATATCACTGTCGTCGAAAAGAAAAAGGAAACCCCAAACAAATATCCACGTAAGGCTGGCATGCCCAACAAACGCCCGCTTTAATCCTATCAATAGCGCGCCCTTGTTTAAAGTTGAGTAAAAATGATTTACAAAATCAACCTCGCTCTTGCATTTCTGGGCTCGGGAAAAAATGATTTACAAAATCATTCATCGCTCTTACATTTTTAGGCTCGGGAAAAAATGATTTACAAAATCTGCCTCGCTCTTTTATTTCTAGACTCGGGAAAAATTCGTTTACAAAACGAATTTTTTCTGCTATACTATCCTAAGCAAAGGTTTTTAATGTCATCCCGTGAGGTGACGAAGACGCAGAAATATATGAAGTTCTTTAAGAATGGAATAATCTTTTTTAAAGAAGTCTTACTCTGAGAGCCTATTGCTGTAAAATAATGGGCTCTTTTTTGATGCCCAAAAGTGAGGTTTATATGAAACAAGAATCAACTATTGATTTGTTACTAGACGTTGACCAACGTCCTTCAGCTGGTAAAGGCATTCTCCTCAGCTTCCAGCACGTTTTTGCCATGTTTGGTGCAACCATTCTCGTTCCCTTAATTTTGGGAATGCCTGTATCTGTTGCCCTTTTTGCATCAGGCGTTGGGACACTCATCTACATGATATCAACTGGTTTTAAAGTTCCAGTCTATCTCGGATCATCCTTCGCCTTTATCACAGCCATGTCTCTAGCTATGAAAGAGATGGGTGGCGATGTATCGGCCGCTCAAACTGGGGTTATCCTGACTGGTTTGGTTTATGTCCTTGTGGCTGCAAGTGTTCGTTTTGCAGGTACAAAATGGATCGATAAACTCTTACCACCAATCATTATCGGACCCATGATCATCGTTATCGGTCTTGGACTGGCAAATTCAGCTGTTACGAACGCTGGACTTGTAGCAGATGGAAACTGGAAAAATGCACTTGTAGCTGTCGTAACTTTCTTGATTGCTGCCTTTATCAATACAAAAGGAAAAGGCTTCCTACGTATCATTCCTTTCCTCTTTGCCATCATCGGTGGTTACATCTTCGCAGTAACACTTGGCTTGGTTGACTTTACACCAGTCCTAGAAGCTAACTGGTTTGAAATCCCTGGTTTCTACTTACCATTTAGTACAGGCGGAGCCTTCAAAGAGTATAACCTCTACTTCGGTCCTGAAACAATCGCCATCTTGCCAATTGCTATCGTAACCATTTCAGAACACATCGGTGACCATACCGTCCTAAGCCAAATCTGTGGACGTCAGTTCCTGAAAGAACCAGGACTTCACCGTACTCTTCTTGGTGACGGTATTGCAACATCTGTATCTGCTTTCCTCGGTGGACCAGCCAATACGACTTACGGCGAAAATACAGGAGTTATCGGTATGACTCGTATCGCTTCTGTCTCCGTTATTCGTAACGCAGCCTTTATTGCCATCGCTCTTAGTTTCCTTGGTAAATTCACTGCCTTGATCTCAACAATCCCAAGTGCTGTACTTGGTGGGATGTCCATCCTTCTCTACGGAGTTATCGCCAGCAACGGTTTGAAAGTCTTGATCAAGGAGCGCGTTGATTTCAGTCAAATGCGTAACCTCATCATTGCTAGTGCTATGTTGGTTCTTGGGCTTGGTGGAGCCATCCTCAAAGTAGGACCAGTTACGCTTTCAGGTACTGCCCTATCAGCTATGACAGGTATCATCTTAAACTTGATCTTACCATACGAAAATAAAGACTAGTCATCTATATAGACAAAATCCACTCAGTTGAGTGGATTTTTCTGATTCTTACCTTCCCCACGCAATCAAGAGATACAGGAGGCTAGAACCAAACATGTCTACCAGAGCATGCATAAGGAAAAATGGCAAAAGATTTTTAACCTTATACTTGTATAGAAAATAATAGAATAAACCATAAACTACACCAATAACCAGTGCCCACACCAATCCTTGATAAGTGTGAAAAGAAATCCGAATGAGGGTAGAATAAAACAAAACCCGCCACTTGTGCTTTTCTTTCACTGAGGTCAACAACCCTAGAAAGAAAAACTCTTCATAGAAGCCATTTAGCAAGGCGTAGACAATTGCCATGGGACTAAGCGCTAGGAATTTCCGTATAACTTCCATGGGATCTATGTGGGTAAAAAGAGCTGGATTTAAGTAATTGTATTCACCAGTTAGTGTCGTCACCAGGTCTCCAAACAAACCCACAATGGCAAATATAAAAGGAACCCAAAAGAGAAGGGACCAGGTCCAACGAATAGGAAGTTGTTTGAAATCATAATTCCGGATCAAAAGGTAAAGCAAGGCTAAGGTAAGAAGTATCACTTGCAGGGTGAAGTTGCTCAAATAGCCTACTCCCTCGCCGACAGTATTACTTACCGTATCCATTGTAGTTGACAGACCTGTCGGAAACATACTTGCTAAAAAGAGCTCCGTTGACCGAATGATAAACTGACCAAACATTAAAACTGTAATAATCAGAATGTCAAACCATCTCAAGTAGCGCAGGGGCTTAGTTGGGTGAATGCTTTGTAAAATTTTCATATCTCCTCCTTCTAGCAGTTAAAGATTGGTTTATTGTAAGAAAAGAAACTTAAAATTTTATAAAATTCCACTCCCATTCCTTAGCCGTAATCAATATTTCGATAGGATATTCAAACCAACCACTTTTTACGAGTAACTAGTTTCTCATTCAACCTTCCGTTTGTTTTCTATCAACAAATCTTTCAAAGAAATGATGGCTACCGCAAGTAAAATCATAGCCATACCGACAAAATCAATCGCATAGAATTGCTCTTTCATAATCAGAAAGGCAAAGAAAACAGCAGATATGGGCTCTATGGAAGCCAATAAACTGGACTTAACTGGGCCTATCATACTAGCTCCTTTTAGGAAAGCTGTATAGGCAAAGACCGTGCCAATGATGATAATGCCAGCAAATGCAAAAAGAAAATCCAAGCTGGTCGGTATACTGGCCTGCAAAACCCCTGTGAAGGGAATAGCCACCACTCCAGAAATAACCATGCCCACACCAATCACCAACATGCTTCCCCATTTCTTAATCAAAGTGATAGGAAGAATGATATAAAGGGCATAGGTCAAGGCTGAAAAGAGACCCCAGAAAAGACCAGCAGGTGTGACAGACAACTGGTCAAGTTCCCCATGAGTCGCAATCAGAAAAGTTCCTCCTATAGCCAATCCAATCGAAATAAGCTCAGCCAGTGTCGGAGCTACCCTATCCTTCATACAGGTATAAACCAAGATCCCAACGGGACATACATACTGGAGAACTGTCGCCGTTCCAGCATTGGTTTCCTGAATGGCAGAAAGATAGGCAAACTGGTTTAAGAAAAGTCCGAAAACTGCAAATAGCAACAGAGATAGTAGACTTTTTTTGTCTTTTAAAAAAGAAAGAAGTTTATCCTTTGCAGTCGCATAGGATAAGAACACCAGTGCCAGGCCTGCAATGATAAGTCGCAAATTGGTCAAGACTAGAGCAAAAATTCCGTGTGCCATCAGGTATTGACCACTTGTTCCAGACAAGCCCCAAGCAATCCCTGCCACTACTACATATAGAGTTCCTTTTACGTTTTTTGACATGCCTCTTCCTACTCCTCTTGACGAATCATTTCCATCACTTGATTTCGGTCAACTATCCACTGGGCACGCTCATCCTTTTCATACGTTCGATTGGACAGAAAGATGGCAGCTTCCTGCTTCTCCCGATTCCACATAATAAAGGTACCTGTATAACCCGTATGGTCGAGCCAGGTCCCCTCCAAATTCCAGGCTAGGGACCGCTCCTTATCATCTAAGGGTGAAAAATTGCGGATCAAATCTGCAGCAAAATCATCTTTCAAGTAATGTTCCAGAAAGATTTCCGAATCCTTAACAGTTGAAAATAAACCCGCACTTCCAGCATGTTTGCCCAAAAGACGAGCTTTGGGATCATGGATACTACCTGCCGCTACTCCCCTCACTGTCGGTACAGCAAACTCAACGGGGCCGAACTTGGTTTCCGTCATCCCCCATGGTTCCAAAACTTGCTTCTGTATGATCTGATCCAAATCTTGTTCAAAGATTTTTTCCAAAAGAAAGCCCAAGAGTAAAAAGTGAACATCTGAGTATAGAAAAGCAGGCTGACTTCGTCTGTTGAGGTGAAACATGGCTTCTTTTAATTCAGTAGCTGTCAAGAGATCCCGATTTGGAATAAAGGGGTCCAGGTCTGTTGCGTGGGTCAAAAGTTGACGGATAGTGATATCTGGATAATCACATTCAGCTAAAAAATCCGTCACTGGTCGATCAATATCTAATTTGCCTTGTTGCCACAAGAAGGTGAAGACTGTCCCTACTCCCACAACCTTACTCACACTGGCTAGGTCATAGACTAGCCCTGACTCTGTCTGTAAACCTCTCTCAGGATCACTCAATCCTAGGTAAGATTCTCTCCATTCTCCGTCCTTAAAATACGCAAAAGAGGCCCCGGGATAGACCCCTGCCTCGATTTGTTCTTCTATTTTTCTTAGAATTTTTGTCCACTTCATGCTTCTTCAAACCACAATTCGATATTATTGGTGTCTTTACCAAGGAAGAATTTTTCAGACTTGGGAACAAAATAGCCTGTCTTTTCAAATTTCTGACGAAGACTAGTTAAATCTAAATCCTTTACCAAAAATTTCAGCATAGATAAGTCCCAGGTAACATTGTTTTCAACAGTCAAATCTGGACCTTCCCCTTTGGTAAAGCTAATTGCCCTAGCTACCACTTCTGGATCAAGCAAACTCTCCGTCCCCTCAGGCAGACGCAACTCCATAGAAATCTCAAATTGACTCAAGTATTTCATACTTTTATTTGAAGAAAATTCAGGAACAGTTTCCAGTGGAACCAAATCTCTTATATCATTTTCCGCATGAACAAGGATCACATCCTCTTCAGGAGAGACAATCTCAAAAGCATAACCACGGCTTCCTTTAAGCAGGCGAGGAAGAGACTCCATCTGATAGAGAAGAGCCTCTATTTCTGAAGGATTTTCTACTTTGATCAAGAGTCTAGCTAGTTTCTTAAGCCCTTCAACTCTCCGAGTTCGCATACTGGGAGCCTCTTCGAGAATCAATTTCTCAACACCTGATTGGTCACCAAGTGAAAGGAAAGCAGATTCTTCTAATAAGGGCTTCATCCCAAGAGTTTCAATGTAAAATTTTTCATTTAATTTTCGGTTATTGACCTTCAAAGTCGGAATAATTTGTATCATTTGATTTGCATTCATAGCTTCCTCCAACTCTTTTATTTTAAAGGATTTTAGGATTTTTTACAAGCTATTCCACTTAAATTCTAGAATTTTTTACAAAAATTTCCGATAAAAAAACTGGGATTCCCCAGTTTCATTTCTTATAGGTAAAGTAGTTTGAATAGTGCTACTGCTGCAATACCCGCTGCAATTGGAGCTACAACCGGAACCCAAGCATACCACCATTTTGAATCACCCTTGTGTTGACCAAGAACTGATTTTGGAAGGAGTTCGTGAAGAAGACGTGGTCCAAAGTCACGAGCTGGGTTCAAACCAGGTCCAGTAGGTCCACCGAGTGAAGTTACCAAGGCCATTACTAGGAAACCAAGTCCTAAATGAGCAACTGAAAGACCTGCTGCTGTGTGTGGTGCTACTTGAGCCTTAATAGCTAATTCAGAAAAGTCAACTGTTTGATTAGCCTGCGTTGCCATTTGCTTCATGTATTGCATTACTTCCGCACCAAAAAAGTTTTTAGTCATTCCTAGGGCTGCAAAGAAAAGAACGAATGAACCCACAAACTCATTGAGGAAGCCGTTAACAGTAGCTGCAAAACGTGATTCTTTTGTACCGTGGTCGATGCTTGAAATCGTTGAGAAGGTACCCAAGATATTGTTTGGGTTTTCTGTTTTCAAGTAGTAAGGGCGGTGAGTCGCTACAACCAAAGCTTGACCGAAAATTGCTCCCAAAACTTGTGCTAGGATGTAAAATGGTACTTGCTCCCAAGAGAAAAGACCACTAACAGCAAGTCCAAGAGTGAAAGCTGGGTTGATGTGGTTTCCTGATACGTTACCGAACATCAAGGCTGGGATCATAACCCCCATACCATAACCAACCGCGATAACGAGCCAGCCACTTTGGTGACCTTTCGTACCTTTAAGTTCAACGTTGGCAACTGCACCATTTCCAAGAATGATCAAAATAGCAGTTCCCAAAAATTCAGTGGCATATTTAATAGCCCATGTAAAATCCATTTGATAGATTCTCCTTAATTTTTTTAGACAATCCTTATTCTATCAATTTTTAGGTCTTTTAGCAACCGATTTTCTAAAAGAATATCTGGAAAACGCTTTATTTAACCTATCTTTAAGAAAAGGACAAAAGAAGTCAAACTCCTTTCATCCTATTCCTTACTCTTGACGTTGACCAAAGTCTGCAATCATCTGCTCCATCTCTTGGCGACTCGGAGTAGTCAGCATATAAAGGTAGTCCCCTTGTAGCTCTGCAAAGGCTGCTGGCATGATTTTTTTGACCTTGAATTGCTGGCTGTATTTGGCAAGAAGGTCCTCTTCTGAATAAACATAGTTAGCATTAGCACGACGTGATGTAGCTAGACAGTATTGAGGTTCAAACTCTGATGTTGGAAACCCCTCACCTGCGACGATAGCTGCATAGCCACGATAGAGATCCAAGGAGTGAGCGAAGTTATAAACATCAATAGTAAAACCACCTGCAGGACGGTTATTGTACTCAATCGCAATGTAGTCGTCCCCATCACGGAAGAATTCGATATGGAAAAAACGCTCCTTCATGCCAAATTCTTTGACTATGGCCTCACCATACTTGCGCAGTTTGGGATCCATATCCTTGAGCACATAGTAGGAATTGTCCATCTTATAAATCATGAGATCAAGTGGTGTATGGGCATAATCGAAAGTCGTTGAAAAGACGATGTTGCCATCCTTGTCTACAAGTCCGTCAAAGGTACAGATTTCGCTAGAAGTGACAAATTTTTCAAAGAAATAAACGGTTGAATGGTCCCATTCAGCCTTGAAGTGATTTACATCTTCTTCTGTCTCAAGCTTAAAGGTTGCTGCCGCTCCCACTCCGTTATCAGGTTTGGCAATCATTGGTAGACCGATTTCTTTCACTGCTTTATCCACATCTGCTTCCGTCTGGATAACAGCTCCAGGTACCACAGGGACACCTGCTTTTTTGAAAAGTTTCTTCATCTCAGACTTATATTTCGTCTTTTTGAGATCCTCGGGTTTGGCACCAAAGACATTGAATTGTTCTCTAAGTGCTGCGTCTAGCTCAAGCCAGTATTCATTGTGTGACTCGATGCGTTCGATAGGACCATGCTTGTAGAAAAGAAAGGCAACAGCACGCTTGACTTCGTCTATATTCTCAAGATTGTCCACACGGAAATACTCAGTTAGGCTATTGCGCAAAGGCTCATCTAGTTGTTCGTAAGGCTCCTGACCAATTCCCAAGACTGTGATACCTTTATTAGCTAACTCGATTGTAAACTGTTGAAAGTTTTGCGGATAGTAGGGAGAAATAACAAGGTAATTCATAGGCAACTCCTTTTATAGATACAGGTGTCCAAGAAAATAGGGCATTTGTTTACGCCACCATTCCCAGTCGTGGGCGACATCGTGTCCCCATTCAGCAAACCAGGCTGGAATTTGTTTCTGGTCAAAGGCTTCTTTAAGCTTGTAGAAAGATGGTAGACCATCTTGTTCCCAGGCACCGAGGCCCGTACAAACGACAATCTCCGCCTGACGGTAACGATCGATAAACCAGCCGTCATTCTGATTCCAGATATAATCTACTGGCGAGTTTTGGTAAATGGCATCGTCATTGTAGTAATCGCCGACAAAGAAACGCGCGTCGTAAACACCGCTGAGAGCAATCACCTTGGTAAAGACATCTGGATGCTGGAGGAAGAAATTGAGTGCATGGTAGGCCCCCATTGAGCAACCTGTCGTCATCATGCCATCAAACCAACTTGTCTTGTGCTTGATAAAAGGAATGGCTTCCTCAATCACATAGCGTTCGTAGGCGCGATGCATCTCCGCCTGGTCATGACTATTTTTCCAAGTAGCCAACCAGCTCTCACTGTCAACACTGGATAGCGTAAAGAACTGAACACGCCCCTCCTCGATAAAGGAAGCACAGGCATCAATCATGCCAAAATCATAGTATTCATTGTGACTGCCACCAGATGAAGCAAAAACCACAACTGGAATCCCAGCATGCCCATAACGGTTTAGATACATTTCACGATTAAGATTGCCACTCCAGTGGCTAAGGTTTTCAATATGCATTGGCTTTCTCCTTTCCTAACTTACCATTTTTCTGCAAAAAAACGAAGACAGTCTGGTAAATTTTCCGACCATGGAATCTCACTATGGATGGCACCAGACTGAACTTTCAAGACCAGATTATCCAAGTCTACTCCACCTGCAATCAAATCATGGTAATAGCGAAGCGATGAGTCGATATAGGCTTGCTTGATATTGCCAGCCATCAAGGTCTTGTCCGTATCGTCTGCTTCTTCTGTTCCTACATAAATGAAAATGCGCTGATCAGGCGACAGTTTCTTACGCTCGATGTAGCGGTTAAAGGCTTCTTGGTGGAGCCAGTTGGCAGATGAAAAGACTCCTAGACAACCAATTCGGTCTTGGTATTCCAGTCCGATAAACTGGGTAATATTGCCTCCTAGAGACGAACCAATCATAGCCGTGTGCTGACGATCAGCTTTGGTACGGTAGGTCTCATCGATAAAGGGCTTAACCACCTCCATGACAAACTCGGAATACTCCACACCCTTACCGCCGAACTGTTGCTCTGGAATAGGAGATTCTTGAAACTTCCAAGCCGCATACTCATTCATCCGTCCCATGCCATCATTGTCAATAGCAACAACAATCATGCGACTGATATCAGGATTTCGTTTAATGGCTGGAATAATCTTCCAAGAGTGTCCGATATAAGACTCCTTGCTGTAAAAGACATTTTGCCCGTCATGAAAGTAAACAACAGGATAAAAGCGGTCTGTGTCTTTCTCGTAGTCCTTAGGCAAAAGAACACGCACACGACGCTCTTTTCCTGTATAAGGAACCTTGAGTTTATGTTCTTTCATTTTTAAATAAAAGTAGGAATGATTCATTGTCAGAAAACTCTCTATATTCAAAATTTTATCTTATTATACCATAAAAATAGAAAAAAAGTCAGTAAATGTCCATTTTAAGGATAAATAACTAACTTTTTTCATTTATTTTTCTGAATTCTTCTGGGTTTTCTGATTAGAGGAGATTGTCAATTAACTCATCGACAGCATCTTTTTCAGCCTGAGGTGTAATCTCAGTGATCATGATACCAGCCACTGCTCGCTCAACCAAGCCTTCAACATCCATGCGTTTTTCATACTGCTCTGCATTCTCTATCTTAGGATTGGTCTTAGGACGGTCAGGTGCAAAAATAGTACAGCAGTCCTCAAAAGGCTGGATAGAAATTTCAAAGGTATCGATTTCCTGCGCGATGTCAATGATTTCCAACTTGTCCATAGTAACCACAGGACGGATGATGGGAGTGTTGGTCACAGCGTTGATAGCCTGCATACTCTCCAGAGTTTGGCTTGCCACCTGACCAAGACTTTCCCCATTGATGATAACTAAACCATTTCGTACCTCACGGATACGGTCGGTAATTCGCATCATAAAACGACGGGTCAAGGTCATGAGGTAGGCTTCTGGCGCCTTTGCCTTGATTTCCTCTTGAATCTCTGTGAAAGGCACTTCGATAAACTGGATATTACCACCAAACTTGGTCAATTTACGGGTCAAATCTTGGGCTTTTTTGAGAGCGCCAGGGCTAGTGTATGGTGGGCTAGCAAAGTGAACTGCCTCGATATCTACCCCACGCTTAAGAGCTAGATAACCTGCTACAGGTGAGTCAATTCCACCTGACAACATGAGCATCCCCTTACCAGAAGTTCCCACTGGCAAACCACCTGCTCCACGAATGGTTTCATAGGAAAGATAGGCTGCTTCCTCACGAATCTCCACTTGAAGAGTGATATCAGGTTTTTTCATTTGGGCTTGAATAGTTGGAATTACGTCAAAAACAGCACCACCAAGGGTTTGATTGAGTTCACGACTGTCCAATTCAAAGCTATGGTCGCTACGTCTACTAGAGATTTTAAAGGTCATGCCTTCCTTGTAGATGTCCTGCATAATCTCTTGGACAGCAGACTTCAGAACTTCTACAGATTTTTCAACCTTGTATACAGGGGAAAAATTTTGAATCCCAAATACTTGTTTGAGTGATTCTGCAACTGCTGTGTAGTCGGATCCATTCAGGTAAGCATGGGCACGGTCGCGATCAGCAGTTACCTTAACTTGGGGATAGATGGACAAAACGTCTGAAATGTTATTGCGAAGTTTATTGATGAACCGCATACGATTTTTGCCCTTGGTTGACAACTCTCCGTAGCGAATCATAATTTCTGAATACTGCATAAATGCTCCTATCTTACTTTTCTAGTTTGATTGTAAATTAATTTTAGCTTGGTCAAAAACTGCTCAACCTGACTCATATCATTTTCCAGATCTAGACTTAGGCGCACAGCTGACTGGGCCTTATCTTTATCTACTCCCATTGCAATCAAGGTGCCTGCAGGTTTTCCAGCCTTGGACGAACAAGCAGAGGTCGTTGAAATGAAAATATCATAGTCTTCAAAAGCGTGGACGATGACTTCTCCACGAACGCCTTTAATCCCAAAAATCAGGATATGAGGGGCAAAGTCATCCTCAGCTGAAAAGACAAAAATATCTGGATAATCCAGAAGGGCTTGACGAATGACTGATTTCATCTGCCCTGTCTTATTAGTAAAGATATCTAACTTTTCCATAGACAAACGGAGGGCCTTGGCTGTCGCTGCAATCCCTGCCACATTTTCAGTTGTCGAACGATAGCCTCGCTCCTGACCACCACCAGTCAACAGAGGCGTAATTTTCTTACCAGACTTGATATAGACAAAGCCAACACCTCGAACTCCGTGAAACTTGTGACTAGAGAAAGTCGCAAAGTCCACTCGATCAGTCAGATACTTTTCAGTCGGAATCTTAGCAAGTGCCTGAACCGCATCTACATGAAAGGAAATAGACGGTTTGTCTGCTAGGAGTTCTGAAATAGCCTTGATAGGTTGGATAGAGCCGATTTCATTGTTAACTGCCATGACCGAAACGAGGGTCGTATCAGGTCGAATCAAACTTGCTAGAGCCTTGACATCTACAAATCCTTTCTCATCAACTGGGGCAATATCCACCTCAAAACCTTGACTTTTCAGCCAGAGTGCTGACTCCTTGACTGCTGGATGCTCAATAGCTGATACGATGATGTGCTTGCCAAACTGGGCTTTTTCAAAAGCTACACCCTTGATGACCCAGTTATCCCCTTCTGTTCCACCAGATGTAAAGAAGATTTCATCACTTTTCTTACCAATCAAATCTGCAATTTGCTGCCGGGAAGCATCTAAAATTCTTGTTGCCTGGTCTCCCAAACGATGGAGACTAGAAGGATTTCCTACAATTTTCGAAGCGACCTGCATATAGGTCTCTAGAGCTTCAGGATAAGGTTTGGTTGTCGCCGAATTATCAAAGTAGATCATGTTTTCTCACGCTTTCTAAAATCACTCCCTCTATTGTATCACGAAAAGAGACCTGCGACAAGAAAGGGAGGTTTCTCTTTTTTTAAGATTTTTTTAAAGAAATGAGGTATAATAAATCATAATTAAAGGAGAGTATCATGTCTAACTATCGTAGAACTTCAAAACCAAAAACAGAACACATCAAAAAGGGCTTTACTGTCTTTCAAAAAACGATTGCTACCATCGGTAGTATCCTTGGTCTGATCACTGCTACTATCACCATCATGAACGCCATGGATAATAATAATAATAAAAACAACAAAAAAGAGCCTACAACAACCCAAACAACTGTTGTCAAGGAAATTCAAAAGGAATCCCCTCAGGAAAATACTAGTCCCAACAAGGACAACACTTCTACTAAAGAAAATACCACGCAAGAAGAAACTTCTCAATCCAATAAAAAAGAGGAGAAAAAAGAAGAACAGAAAACAACAACTCAGGACTCTTCTACACCTGCTACAAATAAAGAAACAAGCGATAACGGAACACAGTCAAATACGACGAGTTCTGAAACTAAAACGAATCAACAATAAAAAAATAACTTCTTTCCAAATTTGGAAAGAAGTTATTTTTTTATTGTTGCAATACTTTTCGTGGTTTGGTTCCCTCAGCTGGACCGATGACACCAGCCATTTCGAGCTCTTCCATCAGGCGGGTCGCACGATTAAATCCAACTGACAAACGACGCTGAATCATCGAAGCACTAGCTTTCTGGGTTTCGATAACCAAAGCCTTGGCTTCTTCAAAAAGCGGATCGCCAGCAGCTTCACCATCAGAAAAATCTCCTTCATTTTCAGGAACATCTCCTGGGTCAAAGCTGTCATCGTAGTCCGCATCCGCCTGAGCCTTGATGAAGTTTACGATGCGTTCGACATCGTCATCTGAGATGAAGGATCCTTGTAGACGGACTGGGTGATTTTCATCGATTGGTTTAAAGAGCATGTCTCCTCTACCAAGCAATTTTTCTGCTCCATTTTCATCCAAGATGGTTCGTGAATCTGTACCTGATGAAACTGCAAAAGCCACACGAGAGGGGACATTGGCCTTGATAAGACCAGAGATAACATCTACTGATGGACGTTGCGTTGCGAGAATCATGTGAATCCCTGCGGCACGCGCCTTCTGTCCGAGACGAATGATGGCATCTTCTACTTCCTTGCTAGCCACCATCATGAGGTCAGCCAACTCATCCACAATGACAACAATCAAAGGAAGCGGTACTTGTTTGTACTCAGATTGACTATTAAACTCCTCGACCTTGGCATTGTAACCAGCGATATTTCGTACTCCAACCTTAGCAAAGAGTTCATAACGGTTTTCCATCTCATCCACAACCTTTTGCAGGGCCTTGCTGGCCTTGCGTGGATTGGTCACAACTGGAATCAAAAGGTGAGGAATGTCATTGTAAACCGACAACTCAACCATCTTAGGATCCACCATCATAAACTTGACCTGGTCGGGTCTTGCTTTCATGAGAATGCTAGCGATAATACCGTTAACTGCGACTGACTTCCCTGATCCCGTCGAACCTGCAACAAGTAGGTGGGGCATCTTGGAAAGGTCAAAGGTGCGAGCAGTTCCATTGACCGCCTTCCCTAGAGGAATTTCGAGGAGATTTTCTGGCTTAGTTTGAGACTGTTCCCAGAGTTCACGGAAGGAGACGGTTGCAATCTCAGAGTTGGGTACTTCGATTCCGACTAGGGATTTACCAGGGATCGGAGCCTCAATCCGAACATCCTTGGCTGCTAGAGCCAGCGCTAAGTCGTCTGCCAGATTGGAAATGCGGTTAACCCGTACACCGACTGCTGGCTTGACTTCATACTTGGTAACTGATGGGCCGATTTCAGCCCGTTCAACCGTTACCTTAATACCAAAGCTGGCAAAGGTTTCCTCTAAGATTTTGATATTTTCTCGAACAATCTTCTTTTCCTTGGACTGATCTTTGGGTTTATCTGGCGCAAAGAGTTGCAAGCTTGGCAGTTTGTATTCGAGGGCTTCCTTGGCAGAAAAATCAACCTGCACCTCTTCATCCTCAAAGTCTTCTTCCACATCTGGAACGTCAAAATCAGCTTGAGGGAGGATAATCTCCGGTTCGATCCATTCTTCCTCAGGAATTGGGTGGAAATCGTAGTCTGGTACCTCTGATAAGATTTCTCCCGTTTCAGGATCTACAGGAGGAAGCGGCAGCGCATCCTGCTCTTCTAGTTCTCTCTGAATTCTGGCTGCTTCTTCAGCTTCTTGACGAGCCTTCTCTTCTTCTCTCTTGATGAAGCGTTCCTGTTTTCTCTGTTCCTGTTTTTCCATGAAGGATCTAAACTGAGCTCCAATAAAGGCTGCGACATCATAAATAGACCAGGGACTAACCAAAAGTGCCCCAACTAGAATCAAGAGAACTCCAATAAAGTACGATCCGATATTGGAGAAAAGAAAGGATATGGGGATATAGAGTCCAACACCAAGCAAGCCTCCACCGGCGAAGCTAGTTACTCGCATACCAGTCAAGTCCGTCATAACTTGAGATAGGGTCCCTTTTAGAACTGATTGCTCCAAACCATATTTCCAAACCAAGTAGGCCTCAAAAATCAAGAGTAAGCCAGCGAAGATACAGAGAAATCCTGACAGAAGTCCTTCTTGCTTACGTATCCATTTAAATAGAAAGAGATAAATGAGGAGGGCACCAATGGCCACATAGGCCAAACTTCCGACCACCAGTCGAATGAGATTGTAAAGTGTGACACCTGCCGCGCCGAGTTTGAGGGCTGCAATAATCAATAACAAGGCAATTCCTAAAGAGATCAACATCCTCTGGATAGCCTGTTTTCTTTCAAGTTCTGCTTTAGACGGTCTCCGTCTTGTTTTTGTAGTATTCTTGTTTGCCATTCTTTTATTATACCATATTTCACAGCCATTTCGAATAGAGAAAAAGATTGCACCAAATGGTACAATCTTTCTATTTTGATACTTTTTTATGCTTGTGGTTTGCGTAAGTAACCATAAACCACACCACTTACGATTGCACCAATCAAGACAAAGACTAGATAAAGAAGGGCATTTGAAGTAAGGGCGATGACGAAGATTCCTCCGTGTGGCGCCATGAGTTTGATACCAGCAAGACCAACGAGTCCGCCTGCCACCGCAGAACCAAGGATGAAGCTTGGGATAGCACGAGCTGGGTCAGCTGCACCAAACGGAATTGCTCCCTCAGTGATAAATGACAAGCCCATGATGATGTTTGTCAAACCAGAGTTACGTTCTTCTTTGGTAAATTTATCTTTGAAAAGAAGGGTTGCGACAAAGATAGCAAGTGGTGGAACCATTCCTCCAGCCATAACTGCTGCCATGGCTACAGAACCACCTGAAGAAACAGTTGCTGCAAGCGTACCTGTACCAAAGACATAGGCCGCTTTATTAACTGGACCACCCATATCAACAGCCATCATTCCACCAAGAACGATACCAAGAAGGACAGCTGAACCGCCTCCAAGACCGCCTAGGAAGTCATTCATTGCAGTGTTGATTGCTGCCATCGGGATGTTAACAGCTAGCATGACAAATCCTGTTAAGATTGTTCCAAGAAGTGGCAAGAGAAGGATTGATTTAGCACCTTCAAGTGAACGAGGAACTTTAACGTATTTCTTGATAGCAAGAACTAAAGCACCTGCGATAAATCCACCAACAAGGGCACCTAGGAAACCGGATGAGACACCTGCAAGAGTTGAAGTTGCTTCACCACCTGCTGCATAAGGGATTTTACCAAAGGCAAAACCTTCTTTGGCAATTGCACCAGCCACAAAACCAGCGACCAAACCAGGTTTTTCAGCAATAGAGTAGGCTACATAACCAGCAAAGACTGGAAGCATCAAGCCAAAGGCTGCACCACCGATTTTCATGAACATAGAAGCTAGCTCATGGTAAGATCCGAGATTGCCAAGACTATCTTGGGGCACACCCAAAGCACCGTCAATCAAGAAGGCGAGGGCAATCATGATACCACCACCGATAACGAATGGCAACATTTGAGATACACCACTCATCAAGTGTTTGTAGAAGGCACCACCAAGGCTTTGTTTTTCATTAGATGCTGTTGCAGTTTTTGCTCCATTAGCAGCACGATAAACTTCAGCATCCCCAGAAAGAGCCAAGTTGATCAATTCTTCTGTCTTACGGATACCGTCTGCAACTGGACGGTTAACCAAAGGTTTACCATCAAAACGATCCATTTCCACTGCCTTATCCGCTGCGATGATAACAGCTTTAGCCTTGCGGATGTCCTCTGCTGTCAGTTGATTTCCAACACCGCTGGCACCATTAGTCTCAACCTTGATCCCAACACCCATTTCAGCAGCCACTTTTTGAAGGGCCTCTTGAGCCATGTATGTGTGGGCAATACCTGTCGTACAAGCTGTAACAGCTACGATAAAGTCACCAGATTCATTGGCAGGTGCTTGAACAGGTTCCTCAGCTTTTTCTGAAGCTTGGTCAAAAAGTTCGATGACTTGGTCAGCTGATGTTACTTGACGAAGTTTGTCTGCAAAACCGTCTTTCATCAAGTATTGAGATAATTCTGCCAAGGCTGCTAAGTGGGTGTCATTGGCACCTTCTGGAGCAGCAATCATGAAGAAGAGGTCTGTTGGTTGCCCATCCAAACTCTCATAGTCAACACCCTTGTTTGACTTAGCAAAGAGAACCGTTGCTTCTTTGACAGCAGAGTTTTTGCTGTGGGGCATAGCAATTCCGTCACCCAAACCAGTGGAAGTGAGAGCTTCACGCGCTAAGATTCCTTCTTTAAAGGTTTCAAAATCCGTCACATAACCGTGATCTACCAAGCTATGAATCATTTCTTCGATAGCTGCTGTTTTTTCAGTCGCCTGCAAATCCAGCAACATGACATCTTTTCTCAATAGGTCTTGAATTTTCATCGTTTTTCTACCTCAACTTTTTCATATGTTTCTTTAATAAATTCCGCTGTTGCCAAGTCATCCGAGAAGGTCGTTGCTGTTCCACAAGCTACTCCCCATTTGAAGGCTTCTACTGCATCTTTAGATTTGACAAATTCACCTGTAAACCCAGCAACCATAGAGTCACCAGCTCCCACTGAATTCTTGACTGTTCCCTTGATAGGTTTTGCGAAGTAAGCTCCTTCAGATGTGACAAGGAGGGCACCGTCCCCAGCCATAGAGATGATAACGTTTTGAGCTCCTTTGGCCAGTAACTGACGAGCATAGTTCTCGATTTCATCTAAACTTTCAAGTTTCACTCCAAAGATAGCTCCAAGCTCGTGATTGTTTGGTTTAACCAAAAGTGGCTGGTAGTTTAAACTATCAATCAAGGTCTGTCCTTCAAAGTCACAAACCACTTGCGCACCAGTCTGACGTGTCAAGGCAATCAAATCCTTATAGATAATATTGCCCAGGTTCTTAGCACTCGAACCCGCAAACACAACCGTATCATCTGCTGTCAGACTTGAAAGAATAGCTTTCAAGTCTTCTAGCTGAGCCGGTTCCACATTTGGACCAGTCCCATTGATTTCTGTTTCTTGGTCTGCTTTAATCTTGACATTGATACGAGTATCTTCTGCTACTTGGACAAAACGAGTTTCGATTTCTTCCTCTACCAGAGTATCTGTGATAAATTTACCAGTAAAACCTCCGATAAATCCAGTCGCTGTATTTGGAATATCCAAGCGTTTTAAGACACGGCTAACATTTATTCCTTTCCCACCAGCAAACTTATCATCACTGTCCATACGATTGACACTGCCGACTTGAACTTGGTCCAAGCGAACGATATAGTCTATGGATGGATTGAGTGTGACTGTATAAATCATACTTCTATTACCTCCGTTTTCTCCTTAATAGCCTGCAAGAGCTCATGCCCTTGACTTGTGATAACAATTGCTCGTTTAAGTGGTGCTACCTTGGCAAAGCAAGTTTGACCAATCTTTGACGAATCGACCAAGACATAGGTCTGTTTGGCATTCTCTAAAATAGCACGCTTAACGGCTCCCTCCTCCATATCAGGAGTCGTATAATAACCATCATCTACACCATTCATCCCGATAAAGGCACGGTCAAAGTGCAATTGATTGATTTGATTAAGAGCAACTCCACCGATACAAGCATCTGTTGCCATCTTGACACTTCCTCCAACCATGACAGTTGGAATCTGTTTTTCAACCAACTGAACCGCATGGTGAATGGAGTTGGTCACAACTGTAATATTCTTATTAACCAATTCCTTGATTAAAAAAGCAGTTGTCGTTCCAGCATCAACAAAGATAACATCTTGTTCCTTAATAAGAGAGGCTGCTTTCTGAGCCAGTAACTTCTTCTCTTGAAGGTTTTTGACAGATTTTTCTTGGATGGTTTCTTCTTCCTGCAAGGAGTGTGGCAATTCTGCTCCACCATGCACACGGCGAAGCTTGTTTTCCGCCTCCAACTCATCCAAATCTCTTCGAACCGTTGATTCTGACGTTTCTAGCAAACTAACTAATTTTTCTAGAGAAACTACATGATGTTGATTCAACTCCTCTAAAATCAGTTGCTTCCGCTCAGTTTTTAACACCAAATCACCTCCTGTTATCGTTTACACTATTCATTCTAACACATTTTCTAGCAAAGTCAAGCATTTTTTATCATTTTCTTTCAAATTCTATCATTTTTCTCAATTTCAACATTTTTATTGCAAGATAAGTGGCTTTATGGTAGACTATTTGAGTAAGTATTGGAAGATTACTCAAGAGGCTTAAGAGGCCGTGTTGGAAACGCGGTAGGCGTGTAACAGCGTGCGTGGGTTCGAATCCCATGTCTTCCGTTTATTTTAAAAAAGATACCCAAGAAATCTTGGGTATCTTTTTTCTTATATGCTTGTTTTATAACTCGGGTGAATTTCTTAGAAAATATCAAATAACAATTTCACATTGAGAATTGTTAAGATAATGGAAACGATATAGCCAAGGATGGTATTCCATTTGGCATTGGTAAATTCTCCCATCAGTGATTTCTTAGAAGTTAGATAAATCAGTGGGAAGATTGAAAATGGAAGAGCAATCGAAAGAAAGACTTGTGAATAAACCAATAACTGATCCAATGTTTTTTCCTGATGACCAAACAGAACCGCTACAATCATGACAGGCAACAAGGCAAAGAGACGAGTTGCCAAACGAATGAACCATTGAGGTAATCTCATATGCAAGAAACCTTCCATAACGATTTGTCCAGTCAAGGTACCCGTAATCGTCGAATTTTGACCACTGGCTAATAAAGCCAAGGCAAACAAGGTTGATAAGGTCGAGCTAGCTATAGCTCCTGCAATAGTAGAATCCTGCAAGGCATTATACATTTGAGAGAAGGCAGAAATCTCAGATGCATGGCCGAAAAAGAGAGCCGCCCCGAGAATTAATAGAAGGGAGTTAACCACAAAGGCCAAGGATAATTGGAGATTTGAATCCCAGGTCATAAAGCGCACGGCTTTTCGAACATCATTCTTGTCCTTGTGATTGATTTTCCGAGTTTGAGACAAGGAAGAATGCAAATAGAGGTTATGGGGCATAACCGTTGCTCCCACGATCCCTAGTGCCAAGGTTAATTGACTTTCATGCCCTGGCAAGGGACTTTCAAATAAGGTTGCATTCGGTAGATAACCCTCAACGATTCCTTGGAAGCTTGGATGTGACAAAGCTACCAGATAGGTAAAAATTGCTAGAATGGTTAAAATCAGTGTTGTCACAATAGCTTCAATCTTCTTAAAGCCAAATTTCATCAGAAGCAATAAGAGAAAAACATCCAACACGGTCAAGAGAATTGCTATCATAATCGGAATCTTAAAGAGAAGATTGAGAGCAATCGCTGAACCTAGAACTTCTGCCAGATCTGTCGCCATCAAGGCTAATTCTAAAATCACCCATAAGCTATAACGAAGCCATTTGGGTGAATGATGACCCGTTGCTTGAGCCAAGTCCATTTGAGTTACAATTCCAAGCTTTCCTGCCATCTGCTGAAGCTGCATAGCAATGAGTGATGAAATCAAGATGACAAATAAGAGACTGTACTTATAGGATGCACCTCCAACCACACTGGTTATCCAGTTTCCTGGATCCATATAACCAACTGCGACAAGGGCACCTGGACCCAAGAAGGCCTTTAAATTTTGCCAGAAATGATTGTTATTTGGAGTATCGATAGATTGATTAATCTCAGAGAGTGACACTTTTTTATGAGAAGACATAGATACTTACCTCTTTCTAAACCTACTTTTTCATTATTTTCTATTAGAGAAAAATAAGATTGACTTTAAACTATTAAAACAATGAAAACTATATGAAAAACATTTAGTTTTTTCATTATTTTTCTTAAGGCACCTTAATATTTTTCTTAATGCACCTTAATATTTTTCTTAAGGCACCTTAATTATAACACAAAAAATGAAAACTATATGAAAAACATTTAGTTTTTTCATTATTTTTCTTAAGGCACCTTAATTATAACAGAAAATATGATAAAAACTTAAGAAAATTCAGGACTTGATTTAATATTTAGGATACAACAAAATGTTGTATTCTTTTTTTGCAAAAGAATACCAAAGAATAAAATAAAAAACGTTGTAAAAACAACGTTTTAGAAAGATTTACAAAACAATGTAAATTATCAATGGAGCCGGTGGGAGTCGAACCCACGTCCAAACATCTGCTAACATATTTGTCTACAACCATAGGTTATGTATTGTTTTAACAGCTCCTCGACACATAACTCAAGCCTAGGAACTGCGAGCCTATAAATCTCTTACCAAACTGCTAGACAAAGTTTGATCGTATCTCGCTAATAATAAGACCTATCATCAGACACGAGCAATCTGAATCGGGTCACGCCTGCTGGTTTTTAGGCAGCTAGAGCGTAAGAAGTATTATTTTTTGCAGTTATATTTAACTGAGCGTTTACGTCGCCACACGGGTTGCAAAATATGCCTCATAATGCCTGTCGAATCCGTAACGACCCCAAAAGATAATAGAACTATTATACCTTATCTATGGCAAAAATGCAAAATTAAGTCGATTCTTTAGAAAAGATATGTTTTCAAGGCTTCTGATAAGGCTTGATAACCGGCTACACTTAGATGGAGGCCATCCGTTGTATAGGCTGATTGAAGTTGCCCTTCTGAATCTGTCAAACTATCATAAATTGGTAGAAAATCTACTTGCATATAGGCGGAAGCTAGAGCCTCATAGGCTTGATTCCATTCTCTGATCTTTTCATTGGTACGAATATATACTGTCTGCTTGTATTCTTCTCCTTCATTGACTGGCAGAATAGAAAGGAGCCTTATTTGTGACAGCGGATATTCTCGGGCAATCGATTGGATCACACGCTCAAGATTATCCAAGGTTTCATTCATGGAAACATCTTTTCCGATATCGTTTGTCCCAATCAAGAGAACAATTTGATCGACAGCATCACCATAAAGATGGGCATCAAGATTGTCTAGTAGAAGCCCCGTCTGGTAACCTCGGATGCCTCGATTAACAATCGTCTTGGTAGTCCCAAGTAACTCTTGCAAAGGGTAGTATTCTACAATCGAATCGCCGATAAAAATCATATCTGGTTCTAAAAGAGAAATCTGATTAAGTTCGCGATACTTGGTTTGAATCTTTGCCTGCTCTTTTAAAAGCCAATTTTCTAATAACTGTACTGCCACCTTATCCCTCTTTCTCTAACCACTTTTCTAGAATCTGATACACACCCGCCTGGCTGTTGGCTGGTGCCAGGGCAGTCGCAACTGCCTTGACATTATCATCTGCATTTTCCATAGCATAGGCAATTCCAGCCAGCTCTAACATTTCGATATCGTTTTCGCTATCACCAAAAGCCATGATTTGTTCTGATGTCAAATCCCAGCGCTTGAGTAATTCTTCCAATCCCCAAGCCTTGTGAACCCCAGCCTGCAGGATATCGATACAGCCATAACCGCTAGAAACAGCCCTTACACGACCATCAAAGAGGTCATTGATTTCCTGCAAAACTGAACTAGAACGTTCTTCACCAACAACCATGCTCATCTTTAACACTCCACCGAAGAGGTCTGAGTTTAGCTCATCCACAAAATTTGTCCTTTGGTAAAGTTTTTCAATCATCTCTGGAGTCATAAATTTTTCCAGGTCTGTAAAAACCGTTCCTTCCTTGACAAAACTCCCATTCATACTGGTAACGACGAACTGATCTCGACACTCCCTCCCTTTAAAATGAAGGAGAGCCTTGTCAACCATAGCATCATCCCAAGTCTGGGCCTGAAGTAGCGTATCATACTCAAATATACGAGCGCCGTTAGCAACAACCAAGATCACTCGACTCGCCAAGTGTTCTAATAATTGCCTCATTCGATGGACCTCATTTCCTGTCGCAATGACAAAACGGATACCTCGTTCATCTAATTGGTCTAAAATCTTTTCTAAACGTGGCAAGTCCAGTTGCCCTCTTGGATCCAGCAAAGTTCCATCCATATCCGTTGCAATCAATTTAATCGTCATCTCGTCTCCTTTAGGGCGAGTACCTACCACTTCAACCCTACATGTTCATTCATTTCTTTATAGGCCGTGTCAATTCGTTCCTTAGTCGCCTCGTCCAACTTGTCACGGTGACTGCCCCCCTCGATGAAGTCCTCTAGGATATAGGTCTGATAGAGGAAGAGCGGATAGCCTTCTGGAGAGTAAGTTCCTTTGGGTGTTCGATTGACCCAAGTCGGATGCGCTTTGGCAGTTTCAATCCTTGTCTTTCCATCTTTTTTCTTAATGGTCACATCCATGAGAACACCGCGCTCCGTCCACTTGGCATTTTCCTCGTCTTGCATGGTTTCAATGCGTTGATTTGAGAGGAAATTCCCCATGGAGTAGATGATCAGTTTTTTATCACCATCTTTTTCAACTGTTTCAGCAGGTTCAACGACGTGAGGATGCCCTCCAAAGATAATATCGGCTCCCCAGTCAATCATCTTGTGGTACAGTGTTTTCTGTTCTTCCGTTGGTTCTAGTTGGTACTCAATTCCCATCTGAGGCATAATAACAGTAATATCCGCTTCCTTCTCAGCTCGTTCAATTTCTGCCTTCATCTTATCTTCATTCAGATCAGAAAGATAGCGATTATAATCCTCTTGAGAGATATACTGCTCAATGCCATTAAAACCGTAAGAATAGGCTAGGAGAGCTACCTTGATACCATTGACTTCCTTGATAACTAGCGGAGCTTGGTCACGGGATTCATGTGTGTAGACTCCTATGGGTGTCATTCCTGCCTTTTCAATAGCTTCTGCTGTCGAAACCACTCCCTCAATTTGAGAATCCAAAATATGATTATGAGCCAAGTCTAGAACTTGGTAGCCTGCATCCTTGATCGCATCCATGACTTCCCCTGGTGCATTAAAGAGAGGATAGCCTGCCAAGTAGTGGTCTTTGTTCACCGTTCCTTCAAAGTCACCAAGCACTAAATCTGCTTGCTTGAGCCATGGTTTTACATATTCAAAATTTTCGTGGAAATCGTAGCTACCATCTTCTTTCAGAGCTGTTCGGTAGATGGGAATATGGTAGAGAAGGTCACCATTTGCCATGATACGGGCTGTCTTTTCACCAGACTGATCTTCCTTGGATTGACCAGATGTACTAGCAGAATCAAGAGTTTGACTACTAGGACTCGTTCCCTTACTACCTTGTACTGCTCGAACTAATAAGTTCCCCCCCATGGATAAGGCAACTGCAAGCAACAACACCGTAATAAACTGGGCATTTGTCCAAGATTTATAATTCCTAAAGAAACCAATACTACTCTTCAACAATCCAAAAATAGGACCATGAGACCGTCTATCTTGTCGCTTTTCCATCTTTATTCCCCCCTTGCTTTTACTGCAAGTCTTTTCTTTTATTATACCACAGACAAAAGAGGAATACCGTTTATTATATTATTTTTTAGGAACTTCTGCGACTTTCTTTCTCGCCTATTTTGTGTTATCATGTAGAGGTAATGAAAGGAGAGAAAATGTCTGCTATAGAACGTATTACAAAAGCTGCTCACTTAATTGATATGAACGATATTATCCGCGAGGGGAATCCGACGCTTCGCGCAGTTGCTGAGGAGGTCACTTTCCCACTGTCTGACCAGGAAATCATCCTTGGCGAAAAGATGATGCAATTTCTCAAACATTCTCAGGATCCTGTTATGGCTGAGAAAATGGGGCTCCGCGGTGGTGTTGGATTGGCTGCTCCCCAGCTCGATATCTCAAAACGCATTATCGCTGTTTTGGTCCCAAATATTGTTGAAGAAGGTGAAACTCCACAGGAAGCCTACGACTTGCAAGCTATTATGTACAATCCGAAAATCATATCCCACTCTGTTCAGGACGCTGCTCTTGGCGAAGGAGAAGGTTGCCTATCTGTCGACCGTAACGTGCCAGGCTATGTAGTTCGTCATGCCCGTGTCACTGTTGATTACTTTGACAAGGACGGCGAAAAACACCGTATCAAGCTCAAAGGTTACAACTCTATCGTTGTCCAACATGAAATTGATCACCTAAACGGAATCATGTTTTACGATCGTATCAATGAAAAAGACCCATTTGCTGTTAAAGATGGACTCCTCATCCTCGAATAAAGAAAATCCCGTTGCAAGACGGGGTTTTGTGTTATAATAGAGGCATGAAAACAAATGATATTGTCTATGGCGTCCACGCCGTTACAGAAGCCCTCCTTGCAAACACAGGGAATAAACTCTACCTCCAAGATGATCTCCGAGGTAAGAATGTTGAGAAAGTCAAGGAACTGGCTGCTGAGAAAAAGGTCTCCATCTCTTGGACTTCAAAAAAATCCCTCTCTGAAATGACCGAAGGCGCTGTCCACCAAGGTTTTGTTCTACGAGTGTCCGAATTTGCCTATAGCGAGCTAGATCATATTCTTGCCAAAACACGCCAAGAAGAAAATCCTTTGCTATTGATTCTGGACGGGTTAACTGATCCCCATAATCTAGGTTCTATCTTGCGAACAGCCGATGCGACCAATGTTTCAGGTGTCATCATTCCCAAGCACCGTGCTGTCGGAGTGACTCCTGTCGTTGCCAAAACGGCCACAGGTGCTATTGAGCATGTACCGATTGCCCGAGTGACCAACCTCAGTCAAACCCTAGACAAACTCAAGGATGAAGGCTTCTGGACCTTTGGAACGGATATGAACGGTACCCCTTACCACAAGTGGAATACAAAAGGGAAAATCGCCCTCATCATCGGAAATGAAGGAAAAGGAATCTCTAGCAACATTAAAAAACAGGTTGATGAGATGATTACCATTCCCATGAATGGACATGTTCAAAGCCTCAATGCCAGTGTTGCTGCAGCCATTCTCATGTACGAAGTTTTTCGAAACCGACTATAAAAAAGTTTCCAATCAAGTGATTGGAAACTTTTTTGCTTAACTATGTTCTGTAATAAATTTGTATGCTTCTTGACCAGCGATAGCCCCATCTCCAACTGCTGTTGTTACTTGGCGAAGATCTTTTTGGCGAACATCCCCAACCGCAAAGATACCGTCAACGGCAGTTTTCATGTGATTATCTGTCACAATCCAGCCTGCCTGGTCTTGGATATTCAATTCTTTAACAAAATCGCTAACAGGATCCAAACCAACATAGATAAAGACACCACCGAAGGCTTGTTCTGTTACTTGACCTGTTTTCACATTTTCAAATACGACAGATTCTACTCGGTTTTCACCTTTGATTTCCTTGACAACAGAATCCCAGATAAAGTTGACTTTCTCATTTGCAAAAGCACGGTCTTGCAAAACCTTTTGGGCACGAAGTTCATCTCGACGGTGAACAATGGTAACAGTCTTGGCAAAGCGAGTTAAGAACAGAGCTTCTTCTACCGCTGAATCTCCACCACCGACTACGAGCAAGTCTTGGTCACGGAAGAAAGCTCCGTCACAGACTGCACAGTAAGAAACTCCTCGACTGTTCAGTTCCACTTCTCCGGGAACTCCCAAAAGACGGTGTTTAGAACCAGTTGCTACAATGACAGTACGGGTTTCGTAAACTTGATCATCAGTGATTACCTTCTTATAGTCACCCTGGTCTTCAATATTTTCAACATAGCCATAAAGATGCTCCACTCCAAGGTTTTCAAGTGGTTCAAACATCTTTTCAGCCAATTCAGGTCCACTTATGTTGGCATAACCTGGATAGTTTTCAATGTCAGATGTGTTATTCATTTGCCCGCCTGGCAGGCCACCTTCTATCAAAGCCACTTTCAGATTGCTTCGAGCGGCATACAAGGCAGCGGTCATTCCCGCAGGTCCAGCACCGACAATAATCGTATCGTACATTTCGATTCCTTCTTTCTTGTTGTAACTATCTTTATTCTAACTGTTTAAAGTTTATTTAGCAAGCATTATGCTCTGAAAACTAAAATGAGACTCATGACGGCAAAGGATAACACCGGAACGACCAAAACTCCAATCATAATCATATCATAAAGATGGGCTTGGCGAGCCTTGGCTGTCTTGTCCACACCAGACATAGCTCGCAATCCAATCCAAATCCCTAAAAAAATCACGACGAGAATGGTCGTTAAGATCAAACTCTCGAAATATAAAGAAAACAGTTGCAGCAGCATGATCTCTCTCGTTTCTATCTTTTTTAAAGAGTAAACTCAGCTAGTCCAACTAACTGAGTTTTCCTTTTACTATTATATCAAATATAAGTCCGTTTGTAACTAGCGAAGAATTCTTTTGTTCGTTCTTCTTTCGGATGATTGATGATTTCATCCGGTGTGCCAGACTCGATGATTTTCCCTTTATCTAGGAATAAAACCTTGTCTGCCACTTGGGCTACAAAAGACATATCGTGACTGACCAAAATCATGGTCTGACCTGACTTGGCAGCATCTGCAATAGACTTCTCTACTTCACCGACCAACTCTGGGTCAAGGGCTGAAGTGGGCTCGTCCAAGAGCAAGACATCTGGTTTCATAGCAAGCGCACGCGCGAGGGCAACCCGTTGCTTTTGTCCACCTGATAAGTGGCGAGGATAATGGTTTTCACGGTCAGAAAGACCAACCTTAGCCAACTCTTTCTTGGCGATTTTTGTTGCTTCCTCGTCCGATAATTTCTTAACGACAACCAAACCTTCCTTGACATTGTCAAGGGCTGTTCGGCGTTCAAACAAATTAAACTGTTGGAAAACCATAGACAACTTGCGACGAAGGGCTAGGATTTCTTCTTGGCTAATCTGAGAAAAATCAACTTTAAAATTGTCAATCTGAATCGTTCCACTATCTGGAGTTTCAAGGTAGTTCAAACTACGAAGAAAGGTTGATTTCCCAGCTCCAGATGAACCAATCAAAGCCACTACCTCACCTTTTTGGATATCCAAGTTCAGATGATTCAAGACTGTCTGTCCTGAAAAGGATTTGCTTAAATTCGAAATCTTAATCATTAACGAAGGTCTCCTTTCACATCTGTTTGTACTGTATCCGGCGCTGAAATAGCCATTTTTCTCTCGATGAAACGGCCGAGGCTTTCAATTCCGATATTGACTACCCAATAAACAAGGGCTACGGAGATGAAACGTTCAAAATAGCGATAATCAGCTCCACCTAAAATCTGAGCTTGGGCAAAGACCTCCACAACACCTGCGCTAAAGGCTAGGGAAGTTCCCTTGGTCAAACCGATAAGGGAGTTAATCAAAGTCGGTGTCGCAACTACCGCCGCATTTGGAATAATCACGCGACGATAAACTTGCGCTCGCGTCATACCCAAACTGCGTGCCGCCTCAATTTCACCTGGATTAACAGAAAGTATGGCCGCACGAATCGTTTCACTTGCATAAGCCGCCTCATTAAAAGCAAAGGCCACAATCGCAAAAAGCGCTGCTGGAATCGCATTGATATTGAGACCAGTTCCCCATTGTTGGTTGATAGCTTTCAGTAACAAAGGAATTCCATAGTAGGTCAACATAAGTTGAACTAGGATTGGGGTACCTTTTAAGAAGCTAACGAAAAAGGCCTGCAAGGGATATAGAATTTTAACACGATTGATCTTAACAATGGCAAAAATTAGGGCAAGTAGCAAACCAAAGAGTGCACCTCCAAGTGTCAACATCAAGGTTGTAGGCAGTTGTTGGACAATCCTTGGAATTCCATCAAAGACCGAACGCAAACTAAAGAGCTTACCATCCGGAATGAGTTGCATCAAACTTTGGTACCAATCTGATGCTAAAAATGTTGTAACAGTCATAAAAACATCCTCTCCTGATAATGATTCATTCTATCATACTTCTGCTCGCAAGCAAATTATTTGCTACGGGCTACTCAGACTTTGTCTATCTTCTAGTTTATCACACTTTAAAACAGGGAGGCTATATATTTTACCTATCAAGGAGATAAATAAAAACTATCTCAAACCTAAGTTCTCATAGGGTTTTCTATAGCCGATTTGTTTAACAGCACCATTCTCCACCAGAATTGGACGTTTCAATAACATACCATCACTCGCTAGAAGCTTGGCTGCTTCTTTTTTTGACAAACTTCCCACCTTATCTTTCAAGCCCAGTTCACGATATTTGATCCCGCTAGTATTGAAAAATTGTTTCACTTCAAAACCGGAAGTTTCTAACCAGTTCAAAATCACGTCTTCACTTGGTGTTTCTTCTACGATGTGGACATCTTGGTATTCCAGTCCAAGTTTATCCAATTCATTTTTTGCTTTCTTACAAGTTGAACATTTTGGGTATTCGATAAATTCTAACATCTTCTTTTCTTTCTATTTTTTATTTTCTTGAAATACTACACCTTCATGTTGCAAGAGCCAGGCTTTCTTTTCGACTCCCGATGCATAGCCTGTCAGACGATTGTCTGACCCCAGCACACGATGACAGGGTACGAGGATGGACCAAGGATTGCGCCCCACTGCTCCGCCAATCGCTTGGGCAGAACCCACTTGCAGGTCTTGAGCTATTTGTCCGTAAGTTACTGTTTGACCATAAGGAATGCTCTGTAAGTATGTCCATACTCGCTTTTCAAAATCTGTTCCAATAAGAGCCAAAGGCAAGGAAGACAAATCTTGAGCACATCCATCAAAGTAAGTATCTAAATAGGAAATAACTTGATCAAGGACAGGATGTTCTGTAACTACTTCCATGTCAGCATCTATCCCTCTCTCAAAATGAGTTTGGTCCTGCACCCAAATTCCATACAGATATTGCTCGTCAGCAACTAAGGATAAGGTTCCAATTGGCGACGGGTAGAGCATTTTTGCGTACTTTTTCTGCTTCATTTTTTTAATTTCTGATAGGCCAAACGTTCCCCATCAACTGGAACCTTACCAACCTGTTGGAAGCCCAGCTTTTCAAAGATATGCTGCATGGCCTTGTTTTCTGCATGTGTATCTGAACGAAAATCTAGATAATCAAAACCTTCAATCAAGCCTTCTAGGAAAGTCTGAGCAACACCTTGCCCTTGGACATCTGCTGCCACAGCGATACGGTGAAAGACCAGATATTCTGACTCTCCCCCCTGCCAACTTCCTTCATAAATGGCTTCATAGGTTTCCTCTGGGCTCTTGGTCACAGCAGCATAGGCTAGTAGTTCTCCTTCTTCCAAGGCCACATAGGCTTGGCCTGAGATGATATCATCAATAATGATATCTGCATTTGGATAGCCATTTTGCCACTGGTCACTACCAGACTCAGCTAAGCACTTTTTGGCATCCTCCATCACCTGCATAATCGCATCTACTTCGTTTGGAAAAGCTAAACGAATCTCCATCTTTTCCCCTCATTTCTAACTATTTTCTCTCATCATAGCATAATTTAAAGCTTTCTACAAGCAGTTGAAACTTGACTTTTGTTTTTTATTATTTTATAATCTAGTTATTAAAACTAGATAAAAAGGAGTTGGAAATGAATTCTAACTTTTCCTACCCAAAATGGGAAGACATTCCAAACATTGACCTCTATTTGGATCAGGTTTTGCTTTATGTCAATCAAGTCTGCGCCCCTGTCTCTCCAGATAAAGAAAAGGGACTAACAGCATCCATGGTCAATAACTATGTCAAACATGGTTACTTGACAAAGCCAGACAAGAAAAAATACCAACGCAAACAGATTGCTCGTTTGATTGCCATCACCACTCTCAAGTCTGTCTTTTCGATCCAAGAAATCGCTCAGACCCTCAATACTCTGCAAACTCAAGCGAGCTCAGACCAGCTCTACGATGCTTTTGTGGACTACATGAACCATGGGATTGATCCAGAAAATCCTATTATCCAAACCAGCTGTCAAACGGTTAAACTCTATCATCAAACTCTAGACTTAATCCTTATCAAAGAAGAGGAGGAAATCCAATGAATACCAGTCTAAAACTCAGTAAAAAACTCAGTTTTGGAGAGGAAATTGCTAATAGTGTGACCCATGCTGTGGGTGCCGTTATCATGCTCATCTTACTCCCCATTTCATCCACCTATAGTTATGAAGCACATGGATTTTTATCGTCTTTTGGCGTTTCTATCTTTGTTATCAGTCTATTTCTCATGTTCCTCTCGTCAACCATTTACCACTCTATGGCCTATGGTTCGACCCACAAATACGTCTTGCGAATCATCGACCATTCTATGATTTACGTGGCTATCGCAGGCTCTTATACGCCGGTCGTATTGACTTTGATGAATAACTGGTTTGGCTATCTGATTATTGCCATTCAGTGGGGAACGACCATCTTTGGCATCCTCTATAAAATCTTTGCTAAAAAGGTCAATGAGAAATTCAGCCTTGCCCTTTACCTGATTATGGGCTGGTTGGTTCTGGCTATCATTCCTGCCATTATCAGTCAAACAACGCCAATCTTTTGGAGTCTCATGGTAACGGGCGGACTCTGTTATACAGTTGGAGCTGGATTTTATGCCAAGAAAAAACCTTATTTCCACATGATCTGGCATCTCTTTATCTTAGCTGCGTCTGCTCTCCAATATATCGCTATTGTTTATTTCATGTAAAAAAGTTGAGAATCTTTTCTCAACTTTTTTCTTTACACATATTAATAAAATACTGGTGCAAGCGAACATCATCTGTCAATTCTGGATGAAAAGAGGTTACCAGCATATTTTTTTCTTGAGCTGCAACGATTTGATCATCAACTGTTGCTAGGATTTCCACATCCTCTCCAAGACTACTGATAATCGGACCGCGAATAAAGGTCATGGGAATCTTGCCAACTCTCTTACATTCGGCCTCAGTATAGAAACTTCCCAGTTGGCGGCCATAGGCATTACGCTCAACCACTATATCCATAGTTCCAAGATGACTTTCTTCCTGAGAAGTGATTTCCTTAGCCAGCAAAATCAAGCCCGCGCAAGTACCAAAAACTGGAAGGCCAGATAAAATAGCTTCTCGGATTGGAACAATCATCTGCTGGTCACGCAAGAGTTTGCCCATTGTCGTAGACTCACCTCCAGGTAAAATCAAACCAGATAAGTCACTCTGATGTTGTTGAAAATCATCTAAATTTCTGATTTCGACACTAGTGACTCCTAATTTATCTAACACTTTTGCATGCTCTGCAAAGGCGCCTTGCAAGGCTAATATTCCAATTTTCATCTATTTTCCTCGCTCAGCCATGAGAATTTGGATTTCATTCTCATTGATACCAACCATGGCTTCCCCTAGATCTTCAGAGATTTGAGCCAAAATTTGAGGATTTTGGTAGTTGGTTACAGCTTTGACAATGGCACTTGCTCGTTTAACAGGATCTCCTGACTTGAAAATACCTGATCCAACAAAAACACCTTCTGCCCCCAATTGCATCATCAGCGCAGCATCTGCTGGTGTTGCAACACCTCCAGCTGCAAAGTTAACAACTGGCAATTTTCCATGTTCATGGACATATTGAACCAATTCAATAGGGACTTGCAAGTCCTTGGCAGCCACATAGAGCTCGTCCTCACGTAGGTTTTGAATGCGGCGAATTTCTTGATTCATCATGCGCATATGACGAACGGCTTGAACGATGTCTCCTGTACCTGGTTCTCCTTTTGTACGAATCATGGAAGCTCCTTCAGCGATACGACGCAAGGCTTCCCCCAAGTCCTTAGCCCCACAGACAAAAGGTACTTGAAATTCTTTTTTGTCCACATGGAAACGGTCGTCAGCTGGAGATAAAACTTCACTCTCATCGATATAGTCAATCTCAATGGCCTCCAAAATTTGAGCCTCTACAAAATGCCCGATTCTGACCTTGGCCATCACTGGAATACTGACCGCTTCTTGGATTTCCTTAATCATCTTTGGATCACTCATACGAGAAACTCCGCCAGCCGCACGAATATCAGCTGGAATCCGCTCCAAGGCCATAACAGCTGCCGCACCAGCAGCCTCTGCGATACGAGCCTGTTCAGGGTTCTGAACGTCCATGATAACCCCACCTTTGAGCATCTGTGCCAAGTTTTTATTTAGTTCATAACGATTTTCAGTCATTTCTTAATCCTCATCATTTGTATTGGTAGCTACCATTTCATTTTAAGCCAGAACAGAGTGAAGTACAAGATAGAAAAATAATATTTGTCTGGGTACAGATTGACAAAAAAACTATCTGACCTTCAGTTAAGGCCAGATAGCTCGTCAATTTTTATTTTTCAGCTGTAAGTGCAGCCATTGTGATGTAGTTGTATGGTTTGTTAAAGTGTGGCAAGAAGAATAGGTCTGTCAATGCCAATTTATCAATTGTCACATGCTCTTGGATAGCAAGTGAGAACATGTGAATTCCCATACTGATAGCAGCATCATGTGAAACCATCTGTGCACCAAGAATTTCACGGCTGTCTTTGTCAAAGACAATCTTGATAGCAACTTCGTGGTTGTCATGTTTGATAAATTCAGGTTTTTGAAGATCGTTAAAGCCAGTTTCAGTTGCGTTATAACCAGCAGCTTTTGCTTTCTCAAGAGTCAAACCAGTTGAAACCATGTGAAGACCGTAGATAGAGATACCGTTTGATCCTTGTACACCGATTCCTTCCAATTCATGTCCACAAGCGTTGTAAGCACCAACGATACCAGTGCGTACAGCATTTGAAGCAAGCGCGATGTAGCTAGTGTCTTTACGAGCGTTGTCATAAACAGTTGCACAGTCACCAACAGCGTATACACCTGGAATAGATGTTTCTTGTTTCTTATCTACAAGGAAAGCACCGTTGCGGAAAAGTTCAATCTTATCATCAGCAAGGGCTGTGTTTGGACGGAAACCAACTGCAAGAACAACCATGTCCACATCAAATGTTTCTTTGTCTGTTACCAAGCGTTCAACTTTACCATCACCTTGGATTGCTTTAACTGTTTGACCAAGCGCCAAGCGGATGTTGTGGTCTTCCAAGTTCTTCGCCATCATTTGAGTGAAGTCTTTGTCATAGTAGCCGTTCAATACAGTGTCCACGATATCCACAAGCACCACTTCTTTTCCAAGACGCTCAAAGGCTTCAGCAAGTTCTACACCGATGTAACCACCACCAACAACGGCAATGCGCTCAAGGTGTTTGCTCTTGTCTTCAAGTTTTTCAATAACTTCTTCAGCGTTTTGGTACAATTTAACAAATTGTACATTTTCAAGAGTTGCTTTGAATTCGCGATTTCCCTTAACGATTTCAACACCTTCGATTGGAGGCAAGATTGGAGTTGAACCAGTTGCAAAGATCAGTTTATCGTAAGATTCTTTGTGTTCTTTGCCTTCCACTTCTGCAGTCACAACTTTATTATCATAGTCAATTGAAAGTACTGGTGAATTCATGTAAACTTTAGCGCCTTTAGCTTCCAATTTTTCTTTATCAGAATAGAAGAGACCTTCTGGACCATCGATTTGTTCCCCGATCCAGAGCGCCATTCCACAACCAAGGAATGAAATATTTGAGTTTTGGTCAAATACCACAATTTCATTTTCATGTCCGAAGTTGTCCAACATAGTATTGATACATGCTGTACCAGCGTGGTTAGCACCAACTACAACGATTTTACTCATAGAATAATTCCACCTTTAAAATTTAATTTACCCTCCTAGTATATCATTTACTGTTAGCGTTTACAAGGTATTTGCTTAGAATTCTCTTATTTTCAGAAAAAAATACACTTAACATTGATAAATCTAATTTTTCCATCGTTTTCATACTAATTTTAAGCATATTTCTTGACTTTTGTTAAAAATAATTTGTGAAAACGCTGACTTTATGTTATGCTAGAAACATGGAAAGAAAATGTAAGGGGTTAAATCATCATAGAATTTAACATAACTTAGAAGATTTCCTATGAAGTAGAAAGGAGTTGGTAGCTTGCCTCTTCGTTCACGTTCTGAACGGCTAATGGGAACAACTATCACCATTTCATTAGTAGATGAACGGGCAGACTGCCTGCTTCAAGGAGCCTTTGACTTGCTCAAAGAGCTCGAGTACCGCTTCAACGCCAATAGTCAAGAATCCGAACTGATGGAAATCAACTACCAAGCTGGAATCGCGCCCGTTAAGGTTCATCCTGATCTATTTGAACTGATTGCTCTTGGATTAGAACACAGCCTAGCTCCATCTAGCCACCTCAATATCAGTATTGGTCCCTTGATTCAAACCTGGCGAATCGGCTTTTCAGATGCCCGACTCCCAGAGCTAAATGAAATCGAAGCTGTCTTGCCCCTAGTTGACCCGCATTTTATCAAGTTAGATTCCACTACTTATACTGTCTTTTTAGAGAAGAAAGGAATGAAGCTTGATCTAGGTTGCTTAGCTAAAGGCTATAGTGCAGATAAGGTTGCTCAGTATTTAAAAGCACACGGAGTCACCTCTGCCTTGATCAATCTCGGAGGAAATATCCTCACCATCGGGAATAATCAAGCAAAAGCAGGGAAAGCCTGGCAGATTGGTATTCAAGATCCGCGAAATCCTCGTGGCAATCATCTCCTAACCATTCCTGCTTCTAACAAATCCGTCGTCACTTCAGGTATCTATGAACGCCACCTGACAGTAGATGGAAAAGACTACCACCATATCTTTGATAGTAAGACAGGATTTCCTGTCGAAACCGATCTTGCTAGCCTAACGATTGTCTCTGATAAATCCGTTGATGGTGAGATATGGACAACCCGCCTTTTCGGAGAACGTAGCGCTTCTATCCTCTGGCAAGTCGAAAGTTTAGATGGTATCGAGGCCATCCTCATCGACAAAGAGGGACGCCTTGCTTGTTCTTCAGGCCTTCAAAATTGTATTATGTAAAAAGAGAAAGGAAATCTCATGCTAAAACTTATTGCCATTGTTGGAACGAACTCTAAACGTTCTACAAACCGCCAATTGCTCCAATACATGCAAAAACACTTTGCGGATAAAGCTGAAATTGAACTCGTTGAAATCAAGGACATCCCTGTTTTCAACAAACCAGCAGATAAACTTCTTCCTGCTGAAATTCTTGAAATTGCTGCTAAAATTGAAGCATCTGATGGTGTCATTATCGGTACTCCTGAGTACGATCACTCTATCCCTGCAGTTTTGATGAGCGCTCTTGCTTGGCTATCTTATGGAATCTACCCACTTTTGAACAAACCAATCATGATCACTGGTGCTTCATATGGTACACTTGGTTCATCTCGTGCCCAATTGCAACTTCGTCAAATCTTGAACGCTCCTGAAATTAAGGCAAATGTTCTACCAGATGAATTCTTGCTTTCTCACTCTCTTCAAGCATTTAACCCAAGTGGCGACTTGGTTGACCTTGATGTCATCAAGAAATTGGATGCCATCTTTGATGACTTCCGTATCTTTGTGAAGATTACTGAGAAATTGCGCAATGCACAAGAATTGCTTCGCAAAGATGCTGAAGAATTTGACTGGGAAAATTTGTAAGATAGGAGACCGAAAGAATGAAATTTGTTGGACTTGTTGGATCAAACTACGATCAATCATATAACCGCAAACTCTTGGAATTTATTCGTCGCAATTTCAAATTCAAATTTGAATTAGAAGTCCTTGAAATCGACGAAGTTCCAATGTTTAACCAAGACGAAAAATGGGACGAAAGTTTCCAATTACGCTTCTTGTATAACAAAATTACACGTGCTGATGGTGTTATTATCGCCACTCCTGAGCACAACCACACTATCTCAGCTTCACTCAAATCTGTACTCGAATGGCTTTCATACGAAGTTCATCCATTTGAAAACAAGCCTGTCATGATTGTGGGAGCATCATACTACGACCAAGGAACATCACGTGCCCAAGTTCACCTTCGTAAAATCCTTGATGCTCCAGGTGTCAATGCCTACACGCTTCCAGGTAACGAATTCCTTCTTGGTAAAGCTAAGGAAGCTTTTGATAACGACGGAAATATCACCAACGAAGGCACTGTTAAATTCCTTGAAACTTGCTTAGATAACTTTGTAAAATACGTAGGAGTCGTTTCGAAATTGAAAAAACCAAAACCAATCGAACCAGAAGACTTGGATTGTGGAAAACCAATTGCTACAACCATTACAGAAGTTGATCCTGACGATCCTGAATGGGTAGAAAAAGTTGCAGCAATCACTGGTGCTGTTTCTGGTGATACCTATGTCAAATTGGACCACGGTATCCTGACAGTTAACCAAATTGATATGTTCTTGAAAGCGATGCCATTTGAATTGACATACGCTGACGACAACAACCAATTCCTCTACTACAACAATGCTCACCAAGATCCAGACACCATGTTTGCCAAACGTGTGCCACCTCAATCAGGTAGCCGTATGTCGACTGTTCATAATTCTCTTCCACCAGCACGTATGAAGAACGTGGAGTGGGTTATCGGAACACTTCGCAACGGAAACCAAGAATACGTCCGTACGATCGTTCCAGGTTCTCCTGCAGGTGTCATCAACACCCACAACTACCAAGCGATGTACTATCCTGACGGATCATACGCTGGTATCAATGAAATTGTCTTTAACTTCCAACCATGGCTTGACTGGTACCTAAAAGAGACTGGTCAACGTTTGGTGGGTGGTAGCGGACCATTTGCTCCTGCAGCTGGAGGTCATGGAGACGCCGATGCTACTTCTGGCGCTTCTGATTCAGGTGATGCTGGAGGCCACGGTGGTGACGCAGACGCTACTTCTGGCGCAAGTAACTAAGAAACCAAAAAGGAGCCAAGTGGCTCCTTCTTTTTTATTGCAAAAGAAAAGGGTTTTGTAAATCATCTACAAAACCCTTTCATTTTATGAGTTAGGATCATCTAAACTACGGCCATGCAAACCTTTTTCACGTTGTACCTGACGAAGTTTTTCTGGTGTGACGTCATTTCCTTCCTCGTCCACAATTTTAATTCCTTCAATGTGGTGACGAACAGAACGACGATAGCCTTCGATATACTCCTCACGAAGTTTAGCTTGTTCCACTTTTTCAGCAGAAGTTAAGCCTTCTGTTTTTTTCTTTTTGGCAAGCTCGTTGATGCGAGCGATTTTTTTCGGATCCATTTCTTCTCCTTTGTGATAAGATACAGTCCGTTTGACTGAGTTTATTTAGTATTGATTTGGTTAAAACGTGCGAGCTTAGCTGCTTTCTTGGTTAGTTGCGACAAGATAGCCAAGCGATTTTGACGGACATCCTGATCTTCAGCCATTACCATGGTATTTTCAAAGAAAGCATCAATAATTGGGCTAAGTGCAAAGAGTTGTTCTAATTGCTGACTTGCAGTTCCTGATAAAACTAATGATTCTACTGCTTCTGCCAAGGCTTTTTCTTCTTCATTCTCAAAGAGGGCAGGATCAACAGTATCAGAGCTTTCTGCTTTCTCAGCCAAGTTGAAAGCACGTGAAAGAGATTCGACAGACGGTTTGAAGTTTTCTTCCTTGCTTGCTTCGACGAGAGCACTTGCTGCTTCCAACATATCCGCCACTACAAAGTTCGAGCTTGCAAGAACCGCTTCCTTAATGTCTTTTGGAGTTAAACCCATCATCTTATCAACACGAGCCTTGATAAAGTCCATGACTTCTGCTTTATTTTCATAACTCAAGCTGTCAAATTTCAAACTATAAAGGCTATCAATCAGCTCATCCATAGCAATGTGCCAACCAAAGGCATCCAAGATACGAACCACACCTTGCGTCGCACGACGAAGGGCATAAGGGTCATTAGAACCTGATGGAATCAAACCTACTGAGAAGAAACTCAAAATCGTATCCAATTTGTCTGCAATGGCTAGAATGGCTCCAACCTTGCTCTCTGGAAGTTCTCCGTCAGCTGATGTAGGCATGTAGTGTTCACGAATAGCAGCCGCAACTGCTGGAGTTTCTCCAGCAAGAAGAGCATATTTCTCACCCATAATTCCTTGGAGTTCATCAAACTCACCAACCATACCTGTCAACAAGTCAAACTTGTAAATGGCTGCTGCACGCGCTAGGTCAACTGTTTCATCCACTGACAAACCAGCTTTTTCTGCCAAGAGAATGGCAATCTGCCCCGTACGAATCATGTGTTCACGAAGAGAACCAATCTTTTCGTGGAAGGTCACATGGTTCAATTTTTCAACAAGATCTGAAATGACCAATTTTTGGTCTTCACGCCAGAAGAATTCTCCGTCTTCCAAGCGGGCAACTAGGACTTTTTCATTCCCCTTGATGACATTTTCCAAATGCTCTGCATTTCCGTTACGGACTGAAATGAAGTTTGGCAAGAGCTTGCCATCTTGATCACGAACAACGAAGTAACGTTGGTGTTCTTTCATCGAAGTCACCAAAACTTCTTCTGGAACTTCAAGGTATTTGGCATCAAAACTTCCCATAAAGGCAGTTGGGTATTCAACCAAGTTCAAGACTTCGTTCAGCAAATCAGCATCAATTTCGATACGTACACCATGTTCAGCTTCGATGGCTTTGATTTGGTCAACAATCATTTGCTCACGTTCACGTGGATCCGCGATTACAAACTGCTTACGAAGATCTTCTTCGTAGCTCAATGCTGACTGAATCTTGGTTTCTTGTCCCAGGAAACGATGGCCACGGCTTACACGACCGCCCTTGATATCAAGGAAATCCAAGTCAAATTCTTCTTCATCTAAAAGAACAGTTAAAGTGTGAACAGGGCGGATATATTCAAAAGTGTTGTTAGCCCAGTGCATGCTGACAGGGAATGTCAATGACTTCAAGACATCTACTACACCTGGAACAATGGCTTCAACTGGTTGCCCCACTTCTTCCTTGGTAACATAGACATATTCTTCACCCTTGATTTCACGGAATTCAATATCTTCAACCGTTAAGCCTTTCCCACGGACAAATCCTTGAGCCGCTTTGGTGAAGTTTCCATCACTATCCAAGGCAATTTTCTTTGCTGGACCCTTGAAATCTTCTGTCAAATCAGACTGTTTGTCTGCAAGACCAGTCACACGAACAGACAAACGACGTGGTGTTGAGAAGGTTTGAACGGCTTCAAAGGAAAGACGATTTTCCTTGAGGAAGGTCGCCATTTTTTCACCTAGTTGTTTTTCACTTGGAGTTACTACATAGGCTGGTAACTCTTCAAGACCGAGTTCTACTAATAAGTTTTTTGTCATGTTTTTTCCTTTACATCTTCTTCAATCTTTTCTTTTGATATGCACCTTAGGTACTGGGGACGTCGCTAACTAACTTTTGTGTGTCTGTAAGGAAATCTTATACCAAATAAACTAAGATTTCCAACAGTCTCATCAAAGTGGATTTAGCTGACTGATTTTTGAATCCAAGGTTTCAAAAATCCCCACACAACAGTACGGCGGTGCATATCCCTCTAGCAAGTCTTCGACTTGCCTTTAACGATTTTAGAGCACAGTATTACTTACTATTCTGCGTCTTCTGCTAAGAGTTTAGCTCGTGTTGCTTCATCTAAAAGTGGGTAGCCTAGGCGTTTGCGTTCTGCGACAAAGGTTTTGGCTACGACACGAGCCAAGTTACGGATACGAGCGATATAGCCTGCACGTTCAGTTACGGATACGGCACCACGCGCGTCAAGCAGGTTAAAGGTGTGTGAACATTTGAGAACATAGTCATAGGCAGGGTGAACCAAGCCCTCTTCCAAGGCACGACCAGCTTCCTTTTCAAACTTATCAAAGTTTTCAAGCAACATTTCTTGATCCGAAATTTCAAATGAATATTTTGAGTGCTCGTACTCAGGCTGGATAAAGATTTCTCCATATTTTACACCATCAGCCCACTCGATATCATAGACAGAATCAACCTCTTGAATATAAGAAGCCAAGCGTTCCAAACCATAGGTAACTTCAGCAGTCACAGGGCCAGTTGCCAATCCACCAACTTGTTGGAAATAAGTGAACTGAGTGATTTCCATCCCATCAAGCCAAACTTCCCAACCAAGACCAGCTGATCCAGTTGATGGGTTTTCCCAGTTATCTTCAACGAAACGAATATCGTGTTCCAAAGGATTGATACCCAATTTTTCCAAAGACTCAAGGTAAAGTTCCTGGATATTTGATGGAGAAGGCTTCATAACCACTTGGAATTGGTGGTGTTGGTAGAGACGGTTAGGGTTTTCCCCGTAACGACCGTCAGCAGGACGACGTGATGGCTCTACATAAGCCGCATTCCATGGCTCAGGCCCAATAGCACGAAGGAAAGTGTAAGGACTCATTGTCCCCGCACCTTTTTCATTATCATAAGCCTGCATAAGCATACAACCTTGGTCATTCCAAAATTGTTGCAAAGTAAGGATGATTTCCTGGAAAGTCAATTTTTTAGACATTATTTACTCCTTTTTTTATAAATTACTTGCGACACGAGTCTGCCTCGTCAATTATACGAGGCAAGACGAGTTAGTACTGCGTCTAGCTCAGGCACTCTAGTGCTGAGCGTGGGGCAGCCCGACTGTAAGGAGGTCTCTGCCACTGACGCAGTGAAATGTTAATTTCTTAGACATTGTTATTCCTCTTATTAATTATAAATTTTGTATGCATTTCAAAAGAAAAAAGGAATTCTATTCTGAAAAGCTAATAAAGTACGTATCAACTCCACATAAAAACTGTTTTATTAACCTTGGTCAATAAAATGGTTTTTAACAGAGATATTCATTTCTTGTTTATACTATCTATACTTTGTTAAAAAATTTGAAGTGCTTTATAGAAACCTCTATGCACAATAATATTTTCTCTAAAATTAAATCTTGAAGATTCATTCTCATACTTAAAAATTTGTTTACTCTTTATTGAAGGTTTATTACCAATAACACTGAAGTCAAATAAAATTTTTAAAACATTCTCTGCTCCTCTATCTATTAATTTCTCATGTTTAACTTTTTCTTGATAAATCTCGACAAAGTCCTTTGGGTTAAAAGTTTGTTTTCTTATAGTAGAAAGAATAGAGAATATTTCATTATATTCTGGTAAAACAGAATAAATTTCATCGCTAATTTCCTGCCTCATATATTCCGAAAATGAAGCATCTGCCTCCTTAATATGCCTAGGTCCTATTACACTACAATTATTCCTTAGGGCGATTTTAGAAGCTTCTTTCAAATATTTTATAACATCTCTGGGCCTATTATGAGTACTCCTTAGAATATAGTCAATAGAACTCATCTTAGAATTTTGTTGGTTTCCCATTTTGACTTCTTTATTCATCACTATTTTTTCCCATGCTTCATGGAATGTTTTACTTTGATTTTCTGTCAATACATTAATACGAGATTGAATTAATCTATGCAATTTTTCAGAAGTCCACTCTAGATTGACTAAATAATCACTCCACTTATTTTTATCAGAATAATTTATTCTTTGAAAAATATCTGATCTCAGAAAAACAACAGGATAGACTGGTAGTTGTTCATCTTGGAAAATATTTCTAGTCTCGTTCACTGCCTTAAACAGTCCTGTAATAAGATCAAAATAATTTTGAGCTTCATCAGTGCTTGCAAAATCTTTATAATCTTCATCTAACTCATCAAAAACAACATAATATTTTGATTCCTCTGGAAGATTATTAATGACTAAATCTTCCAGAATTTCTACTACATCTATCCATTCTAATTCATCTTTACTTTTCTCTAAACCAATATTGAATCCTGTACTACAAACTTGCAATCCAAATTCTTTCACTGTTATCCTTGAAATTAAATTCTTTAATCTATTTCTATTATTCTTTTGGGGGAATAATTTCTCCAGATTGTTTCTAAATTTTGAATCAACTTTAGAATCACCAATCATTTGTTTACATATAGAAGCATATATTAAGTATTTCCAAAATGTTGTATATTGACTGGGTTTAGAAAATCTATTATCAGTATAACTATAAATGAAATTAAACGGAAAGTTTTTAAATGATAGTTTCTCAGCATGTGACCCAGCTCCTACATTCTTATGAATAAAAGTTGCGATTGCTGTTTTTCCTTCACCCTTCCTTCCGATAATCATACTTTTTTCACCATTCAAAACTTGTGTCGTTTCTTCAGTATGATAAAAATATTTTACATCTTCATCTTTTGCTTCAATTTTCCACTCAGAATCAAGCTTTCTCAAAAAACCAACTTGTTTATTCACTATTTCCTCCAAAAAAACCGTGTCTCTACGCCCTAAGTCAAGTGACCTAGGGGCGTCAGAAACGCGGTTCCACCCTAATTTATTACTTCATTGTTTTTAAAAATACGACAGAAAGCGCCAGTTTCTTACCTTGTCCTACTTGGCTCCCACTATCCCAAGCTCGCTTGAAGAACGCCATAAGACTTTCTTTCTTGTTGATTATTATATCAGAAAGAGAGAAAATTTACAATTCTTTTTCTTACTTTCTAAAAATCCATCTCATCCACACGAGGTGCGCTCGAAATCACTGAAATCGTCTTTAGGACCTCTCGCTCTTCTTTGCTGAGTTCAATCCCAAAACAATCAAGATTACTCTGGATGCGAGAGGCTGTTACTGACTTGGGTAACGGTAAAAACTCTTCTGCCAAACTCCAAGCCAAGGCAATTTGAGCAACTGATTTCCCATGCTTAGCAGCAATTTCTTGGACTTCCTTCTTATCAAACAACTCTCCTTGCCCAAATGGTCCCCAAGCCTCTAAGAGAATTCCTTTCTCTTTACAGTAGTCAACCACTTCCTCTTGATAAACCCCTGGCGCTAAGCGCACCTGATTAACCGCTGGAATGACTCTTGCTGTCTCAAGCAAGGCATCCAAATGATGGGGAAGGAAATTACTAACACCGATGGCACGGATTTTGCCCTCTTTGTAAAGGTCCTCCATCGCTCTCCAGACTTCAGCATTACGAGTTTTCCATTCGTCATTTTCTCTTAGTGGTTTTGGATTTGGCCAATGGATAAGGTACAAATCTAGATAATCCAATCCCAGTTTTTCCATTGATTCTTCAAATGCTTGGCGAGCTTCATCATAGCTGTGATTGGTATTCCAGAGTTTGGTCGTTACAAAGATTTCTTGACGTGGAATACCGCTATCTCGAATAGCACGACCAACACTTTCCTCATTTTTATAGATAGCTGCAGTATCGATATGTCGATAACCAGCCTTTAAGGCTTCTAAAACGGCTTGGTAGGCCACCTCTCCATTTTCAGCCTTCCATGTTCCAAATCCTAGTACAGGAATTGAAACTCCATTATTTAGCGTATATGATTTCATATTTTTTCCTTTCTATGTGAAGAAAATCTAAAGAAACAAAGTCCTGATTATCAGCACACTTGCTCCTTTAGATTTTAAAATCATTGATCACGATCGTAATACATTTCGTGAGCTTTCAAGCGAGAATTAAGCATTTCCGGAATAGTCACAAATGTATAACCTTGCTCTTTCAGATATTCTATAATCTTTGGAAGAGCATTAACTGTAGCGCCGTGAATATCATGCATAAGAACAATCGATCCATTACGAACCTGATGCTGAATCTCTGTTAAAATAGCAGATTCATTCTTGCTCTTCCAGTCCAAACTATCTACATTCCACATGATAAAACTCAAATCCAGACTATTACGAATATCATCTGTAATCGCTCCGTAAGGAGGTCGCATAAGTTTAGAACTCGAACCTAAAACTTTGGTCAAGGCATCTTCCGTATCCGTGATTTGTTTTTTAGCATCTTCCAGAGACAATTTGGAAAGAACGGGATGATCCCAGCTATGGTTTCCCACAACATGTCCTTCTGATTTCATTCGTTTCAGAAGATCTTCATTGCCAGCAATGTTTTTACCAAGTACAAAGAAAGTCGCCTTTACATTATACTTAGCTAATGTATCCAAAGCTTGTGTAGTTGTAGATGGATTTGGGCCATCATCAAAGGTCAAAGCTACAACTTTTTTATTTTTCTGAGCAAAGTAAGCTTGGTAAAGTTCAGCATCCTTTTCTAATAGATAAGAGGACTCCAACACATCAAAGAAACTGGATATTGGTAAAGCAATTTCCTCCAGAGTCTCCCCTGGGTCAGCAGGATAAAGGATGATTTGACTATCTTTATAATCAAAGCTCCATGACGACAAATCTTGGTCTGTAAAGTTTTTTAGGACCTGATCCATTTTTGTCTGGTCAAGTTTCTTATCTTCTATAGTTGATTTGATTTGAGTCAGTAAGAGTTCCTTAGCCTTGGTCGCATCTTTGAAAAGTTGACTAAGAGTAAAAATTTTTCCATCTTCTGTCAAGAAAATTTTTCCTAAAGACGTCTTTTCTTTTTCTTCAACCTTTGCTGCAGACAAATCGTAAACTTGCTTACTAATATTACGAGCCACAACTCCCTTTAAAACAGAATCCAATTGCTCGGTATAATAAAAGACCAAATCCTCTTTATCTTCCAGCTTTTCTTTAATATCCTGGTTGATTTTTTCTCTAACAGGCGCAATGACTTCCTCCCCTTGAAGAGGGTAGTAGGCAATCACCTCAGCTTGACCCTTTCGGAAATGGTCTCTCTGACTACCTGAGTTGAATTGTTGGTCTTTTTCGTTTTTTAAGGCTTCAATTTTCTGTTCATAGGATTGTTTCTGCAAAATCTTGTGACCAATCAAACCACCTAGGCAAATCATGGCAAGACTCAGAACACCTATTAAAACAAGTAAAATACTTTTCTTTTTATCGTGAGACACACGTTTTGCTCTATTTTTTTTCATATTCTTATCATATCAAATCAGAACTATAATTTCAATGATAAATCGATATTCTTCTATTTTTGAAAGAAATAATAAAAAGCCTAGATGATCTAAGCTTTTCAGGTATTAGAAGCGAATCGCTTCACGTGTTTTTTCATAAGAAGAAACAAAGCGATTTGTGACTCCTGGTTCTGCAACTTCCAAGGCCTGAGAAATCTTCTCAAATGATGCCTTGTAGTCAAACTCTTTTTCAAAAATTTCAAGTGCTTCATTGAAAGCTTGCTGGATACGCTCATCAAATGAGCGGTAACGGTTTGAATACTGCAAGAGTTGCTCCGTCAAGGTCGCATATTGAACAATATTGTAGGTTTCTGTTTCAAGAGCCTCCATGTCATGGGTCGCAATTTCAAGAATTCGTTTAACCGATTCAATATTAACTTGTGCTTGTTCTAACTCTGCCATCAGATCTTCTGTGTTATGGCTTGCAGTGAAGAAAAGTTTCAAGAAACTTTGAGGAATACCCGGCAAGTTTCTCTTCTCCATGTAACGTTTGATAGTATGCAAACGGTTCACATAGACATTTGCTTTTTGACGAGCATTGATGTCATCTTTTTCGATTTGAGCTAGGCGTTCACTAACAGAAACTTGTTCGTCTTCAATGTCTTTTAGATTACTTTGAAGTGAACTAAACTGCTCCTCTAAAACAGAGTAGGCTTGAGTAGGTTCTGTCTGATCTTCAGTTGCCTCTGTGATCGCTGTATCAAGCCCTGACAATTCAGCTTGAAGACGGCGGACATGGTTCCCATCACTTTCTGGGAGAAGATAGGTCTTATTTAAGCGTTCAAGGTCTTGAACCAAAACCTGATTATTTTCTTTCAAGTGATTGAGGTAGGTTGGAAGCGTTGAAAGGAGACTTTCAACGACTTTTTGGGCAGCTATTTCACGCGTGAAGATATCGTAGAGCGCATTAATCTCTTCTTGGATTTGTGTATTTTCATACTCTGCATTATCCAATTCCAACTGGCGGATGTTTTCTTGATTATTTTTCAAGGATTCATGTAAAAGTTGGAAGCGTGACTCGATGTCCGTTTCAGTGAAGTGATAATTAGCATCCAAAAGTTTACGGTAGCCTTCCTCCAAATCTTCCAATTGTTCTGGAAGTTCTGTTGACAAAGTCTTCACGAGAGATGGAACACGATCAACGATATGTGTCAAAGCGAGAATATGATTTTCAGTTGAATCAAGAATCGCTGCAGCTTCAACTGGGTCACCTGAAGAGTTCAAGGTTACAAATTGAGAAAACTCTGACTGGATATTTTCCAATTGTTTCTCAATTTCAGGAAGGGCTTTACCATACTGTTCCGAATTTTCTGCTACGGTATGTTGCAGATTTTCAAATAAGTCCAAAGCATGCAGAACACGTCCGCTATTCTTAGACTCTTGTTTTTCAAGCTCTGAAAGCGCATTGCGAATCGCCGCAATGTCTTCTTCAATTAAATCAATTTGACTTTCGATTTGATCGATTTGGTGAGTCGCTTTGAAAAAGCGAAAAGAATTATTATAGCCTTCAGCCTCAAACAGGTTATTTTCAATATCAGCAAATGAGTTAAGGGATAAATCAACCCATTTTTGATTCCATTCACGGAAGGTTACCTGACTTTGACCAATCAAATGCATGTTTTTAACCGCTTCAACCTCATCATTTACAGGAAGGTTGTAGAGTTCTTCTTTTCTTTCTTCGAGGGCCGTCAATCTACTTACATTACGCTTACGTAGGAAGATTGCCGCTACATAAGCCAGAATCAAAATGACTGCAATCGCAACCATTAGATAAATTAGTTGTCCATTAGACATATCAAACTCCTTTTATACTAGAAACAATCGTATTGATTATATCATATTTTTTAGGTCATGGGAACTATTTCCCACATTTTTTAGACGTCAAGGGTACTGTAAACGGCATTTTCTTCGATAAATTCACGGCGAGGTTCAACTCGGTCCCCCATCAACATATCAAAGATCTTATCTGCTTCGGCAGCATCATCTACCGAAACACGCGCCATCAAGCGATGTTCTGGATCCATGGTTGTTTCCCACAATTGGTGGTCATCCATTTCTCCCAAACCTTTATAACGTTGGATGGTTGGTTTTGAACGCCCTTCACTGTGACGTGCTAAGGCTTCTTGGAGTTTAATTTCTTGATCTGCACCAGGCTGGATGTATTCTTTTATTTCGCTTCCAACTTTAACCCCGTAGATTGGTGGTTGAGCAATGTAGACATATCCAGCTTCTAGAATTGGTTTCATGTAGCGGTAAATCAGGGTCAAAAGGAGGGTTCGAATATGAGCACCATCAACATCGGCATCGGTCATCAAAACAAGTTTTTGGTAACGAGCCTTAGTGACATCGAATTCTGCACCAAATCCTGTTCCCATAGCCGTGAAAAGACTTCGAATTTCTTCGTTGGCCAGAATTTTATCCATGCTAGCTTTTTCAACGTTCAAAATCTTACCGCGAATTGGAAGAATTGCCTGAAATTCACGGTTACGACCAGATTTGGCTGAGCCACCAGCTGAGTCTCCTTCGACGATGAAGAGTTCTGTTTCCGCAGGGTTATTTGAAGAACAATCCGCTAGTTTTCCTGGCAGATTGGAAATTTCCAAGCCGGATTTCTTACGAGTGACTTCACGCGCTCGCTTAGCAGCTACACGAGCCTTGGCAGCCAAAATTCCTTTTTCCACGATGCGCTTGGCAATCTGTGGATTCTCCATGAGAAAATCAGAGAAGGCATCGCTGAAGAGGCGATTGGTGATCTTAACCACTTCACTATTGCCCAGCTTGGTCTTGGTTTGTCCTTCAAACTGTGGATTTGGATGTTTGACAGAGATAACAGCAGTCAAACCTTCACGAACATCTTCTCCTGTCAGGTTGTCTTCATTGTCTTTTAGCAGTTTATTCTTGCGGGCATAATCGTTGATAACACGAGTCAGAGCCGTACGGAAACCTTGTTCATGCGTTCCACCTTCATGGGTGTGAATGTTATTGGCGAAACTCATGACGTTTTCGTGGTAACCAGTGGTGTACTGCATGGCTACTTCAACTGTGATATCATCCATCTCACCGTCTGTGTAGATTGGTGTATCAAAGATCACATCCTTGTTCTCGTTGATATATTCAACGTAGCTAGCAATCCCACCCTCATAGTGGTAATGTTTGCTTTGTTCTAGACCTTCGCGCTTATCTGTTATGGAGATTCGAAGACCTCGGTTCAAAAAGGCTAGTTCTTGAATACGTTTATTTAATTTGTCAAAATCAAAGGTCGTTGTTTCAGTAAAAATCTCTGGATCCGGTGTGAAATGAACTGTTGTTCCAGTTTTATCCGTATCTCCAACCACCTCAAGATCAGCAACAACATGACCACGACGGTATTCTTGGTAATGAATCTTACCGTTTTTGTGGACATGAACATCTAGTTGAGTAGAAAGGGCGTTTACTACGGATGAACCCACCCCATGGAGACCACCTGATACCTTATATCCGCCACCCCCGAATTTTCCTCCAGCGTGAAGGACTGTAAAGACGGTCTCAACAGCAGGACGTCCTGTCTTTTCCTGAATATCAACAGGAATTCCACGACCATCATCCACAACAGTGATGGAATTATCTGGCTCAATAAAGACTTGGATATGACTGGCAAATCCAGCCAGGGCTTCGTCAATTGAGTTATCAACAATTTCCCATACTAGGTGGTGAAGACCTTCTTTTGAAGTCGATCCAATATACATACCTGGACGCATACGGACGGCTTCCAGCCCCTCCAAAACTTGAATTTGACTGGCATCGTAATCCTGTGCCTGTTGATTTTTGATTTCTTCTGTCATTTTTTTCCTTTTTCTTACATGTCTATTGCTTGTCTCAATGTCGCAACGTTTTTAAAAAGATAGGCATCTAAGCCAGCAGCTTTACCTGCTTCTACATCAATATTTCTGTCACCAATGACCAAACCTGATGTAATATGATATTTATCACGTAAATAAATCATGGACTCAGGATCTGGTTTCCGTTTAAAGCCAGAACTGGCAGTCACCACCTCGGTGAAGTAGTTCGCTATCTGGGTCTTAGCAAGAAGTTCTAGCACTTGGTCATTTCGATGAGAAACTAAGAAATGACGACCGCGCTTGTCAGAAATGTCTTTGAGTAACTCAGGAATTCCCTCAAACAAGACTGGGTGCTCTAGCTCACGCGCTTCATTTTCTTTGTAGTTTTCTAAAAAATCCTCGATGTTTGGGGCAAACTTCTCGATGGCAAAAGCTGTCGAAACCTTCAAGGCTTCGTAAACACAGTCGTGTTCTTGCTCTATTCCGTATTGGGCTAAGGTTTCTACAAAGGCTGCAGTAGAAGTCTCATAATTATCCAATAGGGTACCACCTAAATCCCATATGTAGTCGTGATATTTCATACCCCTCATTATACCATTTTTTTATGAAAAAAGCGATGATTTCCTAGATTTTTCCAAGCAAAAACGAGAGTTTAACCCTCGTTTTACTGTTGATTTTCAAAGACATCCCGATAGAGCATGCCGACTCGTAAACTTTCAGCATCTCCTCCCAACTGCTCCACCAATTCATAGGCAAAGGCAAGGGCAGTTGACGGTCCTCGGCTGGTTGTTAGATTACCATCTACAACCACTGTTTGCTTTTGATAAGTTCCGTCAGTAATGTTCTCCTGAACACCGTCATAACAGGTGAAGCACTTGTCTTTCAAAACACCTGCTTGATGGAGGGCGATTGGAGCTGCGCAGATGGCCGAAATCTTCTTTCCTTCTTGGTTAAAGGCTTGAATTTCAGAAATGAGGGCTTGATTATCGCGTAGATTTGCTGATCCAGGCATGCCACCTGGAAGAACTACCAAGTCATAGTCGGACAAATCGCCATCAAAAACACGATCAGCTTTTACCTGAATGTCATGCGATCCTGTCACCTGCTCTTCAAACCCTACCATATCACAGGAAATGTTTGCTCGACGCAAGACATCGACTACTGTCAAGGCTTCAATTTCTTCAAAGCCATTTGCTAAGATAACTGCAACTTTTGCCATAGTGGCCTCCTTATTTGATTTGTTTTAAGACGACTTTTTTTCGTTTGAATGGAACTTTTCCACTTTTCTCTTCTGCTAGGTTGGTCTGGTAACTCATAGACAAGAGGAGACCGACACCGATGAGGTTACTAATAATAGCGGAGCCCCCTTGAGAAATGAAAGGCAGAGGAATCCCTGTCAAAGGAAGTAAGCCTGTCACTGCGCCGATATTTTCAAAAATATGGAAGAGTAACATCATGATAAAGCCAGTCGAAATGTAGGTGTAGAACTGGTTATTTGACCTGAGAGTAATCTTCAACATTCGATAGATGAGAAGTAAGTATAAAGCGATGACAAAGACTGAACCAATGAAGCCAAAGTCTTCAGCAATCACTGTGAAAATCATATCACTTTCACGTACTGGAATAAGGAGATTGGACACATTGAAACCTTGTCCAAACAAGCCACCACTTCCAATAGCAATTTGTCCCTGTGCCTGTTGATAAGTCGTTGTTTGCGCAAAGTCAAAGGGATTGAGCCAGGCCAAGATTCGATTTATCTGGTATGTCGGCATCCCAATCTGGTGCAAGAAGGCACGCCCATCCTTGCTTATAAAGATGACCATGAAGCCTGCAACTGCAGTCACTCCTGTTACAAAAACTGGAATGATAATCTTCCACGAAACACCTGAAAGGAGAACCATGCCTGCAAAAATAGCTACGAAGACCAAGGCAGTCCCCAAGTCACTTTGTAGGGCTAGAAGGATCAAGACTGGGATGGTAAAGGCAATCATCCAACCAATCAATAGGAAATCCAAGGGAATAGTCCGTCGCCATTCCTTGTGTTTTTGAGTGAATTGTACAATGACTCGAGCCAATATCAAGATATAGGAAATCTTCATGAACTCAGATGGTTGAAAGAGCGTGGTTCCCCCGATTGACACCCAGTTCTTGGCACCCGTAGAAGCTACCAAACTCGGATTGTAAAAAACAAGAGGTAGAATCATCAAGACTAGACCTAAGCCATAAAGGTAGGGAGTCACCTTCCATAAAAACTCGGTATTGAAGAACATGACGACAAACCCAATAACAAGCCCTAGGGCAATCCAAGCGATTTGCTGACCTAGAATCGGAAGTACATTATTGGGATAGTCATGGCTAACTGCTATATAAATGGCCACTACTCCAATCACCAGTAGACAAAACACTGGTAGGAGGAGGCTATAATCGACTCGAGAGTCGAAGGAACGTTTCATATTTTTTACCTTTTCTCTTTCTTGGATTTTTCTTTCATTCTATTGCGACAAGTTTGGAGAAAATCAGCTACAGCAGGCTCTAGCTGTTCTCTAGCAAGGACCCGAACATCCCTTTCTTTTGACAAGGTTTGGGCGATTTGTTTGCCATAACGCTTGCTGACGACACGGCTGTCTAAAAGCACAGCAACCGAACCTTGGTCGGGTCTTCTGACAGTACGGCCCAAGGCTTGTTTTAGCCGAATGATAGCCATCGGCAACTGATAATCATAGAAAGGATTTTTCCCTTCTTGGCGCAGTTCCTGATTTAATTTTTTGGTTAAAGGTTCTTGGGGATTTTGGAAAGGCAATCTCGGAATCACTTGGATTACAAATGGATGGGTTGAAAAGTCAACTCCTTCCCAGAAACTACCTGTTCCAAGCAAGATTTGGCGTTCGCCTTTTTCAAAACGTTTTTTCAGTTGGCTTGGTTCCCCATTTTTATACTGAGCTAGATGCGGTTGGTCGAGCAGGTCCGAAACTGCCAGCAGCATTTCTTTTGAAGTAAACAAAACCAATAAGGATTCTTGAAAGGCCTGTAAGCTTCGAATGACAGAAGCCACTTCACTAGCATAGTCAACAGGTGGAACTTCTGTCACAAGAGGAAAGTCATTGACTAGAAAGACTTCTTGTTGCTCCTGCTTTGATACATCAAGCCTAACAAGTGGAGCATCAGGAAATCCCAATAAATCTGCTAGGAAAACCCGATTGCTGATTTCAAGAGTGGCCGATACTCCTAGGAGCCTACAATCTTCTGGCAATAAATCCGCTAGTATAAAGCGGCCTTTTTTGCTTGAACAAATCAAGACATCCTTGCTAGACTTCTCAGTTGCAGCAAGCCAAAATTCACGGTCCGACGTGAAAACGTTTGCAAACTCTCTATACTCTGGGAGAACTAGCTCCGAAAAATGTTGGCGCAAGTGTTCGAGAGAAACCAACCACTTCTCATTCTTCAGACCTGACTGATACTGCTCCATCAAGTAACGACATTCAAAGCCAATACTCTCAAGCAAGCGTTTCTGAAGCAAATCTTCCTCTGTCTCCAAGGACTTTTCAATTTGGATTACAAGTTCCTCAAGGCGATAAGCCTGCTGGGCTAGATTTTCAAGAGCTAGCAGCATTTTTTGAGCTTCATCCAATATCACCAAACGGTTGTCGACAAACTCGGGATTGTCTTCCAAACGAGTAACCAGATAAGCATGATTGGTCAAGAGAACACGACTTGTCTTGGCCTTGTCCTGCCCTCGTTTCCAAAAATCCTCTGTGGCAAATAAACTTTTCTTTGAAAGCTTGCCATCGTGGACCAGCTCAGACAGAAAGTGCTGATAGCGATAAAGTTGCCCGATTTCGTCCAAGTCACCAGTCTCTGTCTCTGTTAGCCAGATGAGCAGTTGCATTTTAAAACGTGTGAAAAGGCGATTGGACTCAGATCGATGGAGGACTTGGTGAAAGGTATCCAGTTTCAAGTAATTTTGAGGCCCCTTGAGACTATGAATCTCCAGATGGAAGACCTCTTTTAGGCGTTGACCTTCTTCTTGCATGATTTGATTTTGAAGAATTTTGGTCGGAACGCTCACTAGGATACCTGCTTGACTCTCCAAGTTCAAAGCTGGAAGGAGATAGCCGTAAGTCTTGCCCAGTCCCGTTTGAGCTTGGATAAAGGAAGTCTGGTGTTCTTCCAATAATTGCTCAATCTTCTCCGCAAATTCCAACTGTTGCGGACGCTCCTCCAGCCCCAATAAGGAAATGTTTTTAGCAAAATCTTTGGATAATTTGCGTGGGACTAAGGCTTTGCTTTCCTTTCTCAGGAAAAGCCCATGAAGCTCCATCAAGTCTGGCGAAGATAAGAGAGATTGTTGCTGATAGACCTCCTCAATCACCAGATAACTTTCATAGAGAAGGTTATCTGCAAGGTCTAACAAGCTTTCTAAGAGCCCTTTAGGTAACTCGAAGAGTTTTTGACGCATGTAAAGCAAGAGTTCTGCTGTTGCCTGAGCATCAGACAGAGCAGTATGAGCCTGTTCCAGTTCAATGCCCAACTCTTGACAAAGGATACCTAAGTTATACTTTTCAAACTGAGGATACAAAACTTGGGCAAGCTCAACTGTATCCACCCGCGGTGTACGCAATTCATATCCTTCAAAAAAGAGAAATTCTGCAAGAAGGTTAGCATCAAACTGTACATTGTGCGCAACAAAAATACCGTCCTTAACCAATTCAAAAATTTTTCCAGCCACCTGAGAAAACTCTGGAGCCGCAGCCAAACGCTGATCGGTCAGACCTGTTAATTCTTTGATATGAGAATCCAAGGGTTCATGCGGATTGACATCAGTCGCATACTGATCGACGATTTCGCCATTCTCAATCACCACAATGCCTACTTGAATAATTTTTGCCTTGCTTCCGGTGCTGGTCGCCTCTAAATCAACGACCACATACCGATCATTTCTCGCATTCATCATTAAAAATTATATCAAAAAAAGCATGATTTGACACCCCTCAACTTTGATAACAATCTCGCTTTATTTGTGAGTTTGAGTAAACATCCATACTTTAAAAGTGAGAATTTTTCGTAAGTTCAGCTGTTGCTTGCCAGTTCTGAGATATTTGAAAAACTTAACAACATAGCTACATCGACATAAAAAGACAGCTAAGGTATTAGCTGCCTTTTTGAGATATTTTTTTCATTGTTTTCGGAATTTCACAGCTAATCTGACTTGGTAAAACCACATAATGTTCTTGAGCAAGTTCTTGGGCAATAGCTGAATGAAGGTAGGTCGCTACCACCACTCTCTCATAGAGGCTTACTTGGTGAAACTGGCCTGCAAAACCTGCAATCATCCCAGTCAGAGTATCTCCCATGCCACCGGTTGCTTGATAGGGGCCTCCAACCTCCAGTTGATAGTATTCAGACTGACCAGCTTGCCAGATACGAGTTGCTGGACCTTTCTCAACTAGAATCGTTCCTTGAGGAAAAGATGACAGAGCCCTAGCAGTCGTCTCTGTATTTTGATGGTCAAGAGCTATACCAGATAGTCTTTCCCATTCCTTTTGGTGGGGAGTTAGGATGAGCTGACTAGATGGGAATGGCAAATGACCTTTTGCTAAGATGCCCAAAGCACCGCCATCTACAATCAAAATCTGATTCTGTCTTAAGCTAGCAAAGACCTGTTTGACTAGTTCTTCTCCAAAAGTATCGTCTCGTAAACCAGGTCCCAATAAGACAACTTCTGCCCTCTCCAATTGCTCTTTTAACAATTGCTGATCTTGAAGAGAGAAAGCCATAGCCTCAGGTAAATGACTGTGTAGAGCAAGGATATTTTCCCTATCTGTTCCAACGGTCACCAATCCTGCACCACTTTTTACAGCTGCCAAGGCAGCCATGATGATGGCTCCACCATAAGGATAGGTCCCACCAAGCAAGAGCAGATGGCCATAGTCTCCTTTATGACTGGTACGAGAACGTTCAATAATGACTTTTTCTAGTAAGGCTTGATCAATCACTTTCATCGTTTTTTCCTCTCTATTCATTATACTATAAAGTTTATTGACCTTGCATCTTAAACATAAATCTCTTCCTTCATATAGAAAAAGAGGGGACAAAGCCCCTCTACGAAATATCTCTTTTTTCAAAGTCAATTAATTTCTTTTTTACTTTTTGCGACAAAGATAGCAGATAGAGCTAGTCCAACACTTGCCAAGAAAATAGCTGTTTCTGACTGTTTCTCACCAGTTTCTGGCAATCTCTTGTCTTCTTTGGCAATTTGAACTGGTGCTCCTGAAGTCTGAGTTTTTTCTAACGAACTTAGCTTGAACTCTGGTTTCTCTACTGTCGGTGCTGCCTGGTCGCCTACTGTTGATAAGGGACCTGTGTAAGCTGGGAGCTCATGTTTCAAGGCCATAACGGAGTTGACTCCGCCCTGGAACTCTAGTTTTTCAACTGTCGGTGCTGGTTGGTCTCCTGCTGTACCAAGTGGACCTGTGTACTCTGGT
>NZ_MZNX01000008.1:0-1417 GCF_004353325.1 Streptococcus downii | reverse complement strand
CTGCTGTACCAAGTGGACCTGTGTACTCTGGTACTTCATGTACTGCTGCTTCTACCGCGTTCGCACCACCTGTAAACTCTAGTTTCTCAACTATCGGTGCCGGCTGATCTCCTGCTGTACTAAGTGGGCCTGTGTACTCTGGAAGTTCATGTACTAGGGCTTCAACTGCATTGACACCACCTGTGAATTCAGGAACCTCAAGAACGGGTGCTGGTTCTTCACCCTTGCTTGATTGAACAGCTTCCTCTGTTAATTCTTGATAGAAGCTCGCCAATTCATAAAACTCAGCCTTGCCACCTTCCCAGACTAATTTGACGTCTAGAAGAGAGCCACCATTTCGGATAGCGAAGGTTTGGAGACTAGATGTAATGGCACCGAGGTCTGTCCAACTGTCTTGGCCATCCTTGAGTGTTCTAGCAAGAACACGTGCTTTCGCTCCTTCAGGAAGACTGGAAACGAGACGAAGGTGGTTGGCATTGGTTGGCTCAGATAAGTGATACACCAATTCGCCCTTGTCTTTTTCAGACTTGTAGCTGGTCAAGACTTTTCCGTCTACAAGATTGTTGTAGAGATTGCCTTGGCTTTCTCCACTGTTTCCTTCTACTGTCGGATCATTGATTGGTTTGACAAATTCACCATCATTGATGACCAATTCTGTAAAGCCTACAAAACGAGCATCATAGTCTGCAGTATAGAGAACACGGAGATAGTTGGCTTTGACTGGTGTCGTCAATTCACCCTCGATATAGCGATTTCCTGGCATCTTAGAATCATGTGTCCAACCATCTGTCAATGAATCATCGTGTTGACTATTGGCCACACCATCTCCTACTGTCACGACATCTGTCCAAGTTTTACCGTCTTGGCTGACTTGGATCTTACCATCACGAAGATAGTTTTGAGTTCCGTCTTGGATGTAGGCTCTGATTTTCTTAATCGTGCGTTCGCTACCAAGTTTCAAGGTTACATGACCATCTTTATGGGCATAGTCTGAAAACTCAACGAAGTTGTTGTAAACACCGTCAAATAGTTGATCTAGGTTGTTCAGTTTACGAACATCATTGCTGCCGTATGTTGGATGAATGCCCATAGTTGTAGATTCTAGTTTGGTTGGTTGTACTTCTTTGGTTGTCACAAGGAGAGAAGTGGCTGTCACAGCTTGTTCCTGATCCGTTTTGTTGACCAGACGAACATAACGTACCAAGTGGGTTGCGACAGATCTGTCTTTCAACTGGCTAGCTGACGTCCACTCTTGCGCATTTGCAGAATACTCTAGGCTAAGAGCAGGGTTGGCTTGGCCTTGGAGCTGGATGCTCTTGATCTGATGGATACGGTCAAGCTTCATTCCTAGATAGCTATGAGCAGGGAGTTTGGTTCCAGCTGGAATTTGAAGTTCGTAACTGCCTAAGCTATCCAC
>NZ_MZNX01000007.1:43831-45032 GCF_004353325.1 Streptococcus downii | reverse complement strand
CAGCTGGGAGAGCATCTGCCTTACAAGCAGAGGGTCAGCGGTTCGATCCCGTTAACTCCCATAGGTCCCGTAGTGTAGCGGTTATCACGTCGCCCTGTCACGGCGAAGATCGCGGGTTCGATTCCCGTCGGGACCGTTTAAGATAACGGAAGTTATTTTAGACTCGTTAGCTCAGTTGGTAGAGCAATTGACTTTTAATCAATGGGTCACTGGTTCGAGCCCAGTACGGGTCATATTTGCGGGTTTGGCGGAATTGGCAGACGCACCAGATTTAGGATCTGGCGCTTAACGGCGTGGGGGTTCAAGTCCCTTAACCCGCATAATAGAAAGTAGCCGGCTTAGCTCAGTTGGTAGAGCATCTGATTTGTAATCAGAGGGTCGCGTGTTCAAGTCATGTAGCCGGCATTTTTTTATATAGAATAAGAGGTCGATGCGAACGTAGTTCAGTGGTAGAACACCACCTTGCCAAGGTGGGGGTCGCGGGTTCGAATCCCGTCGTTCGCTTAGAGAGGCCGGGGTGGCGGAACTGGCAGACGCACAGGACTTAAAATCCTGCGATTGGTAACGATCGTACCGGTTCGATTCCGGTCCTCGGCATATAATGATGAGCACCCTTAGCTCAACTGGATAGAGTACCTGACTACGAATCAGGCGGTTAGAGGTTCGACTCCTCTAGGGTGCATTTTTTTATTTAACGCGGGAAGTAGCTCAGCTTGGTAGAGTACTTGGTTTGGGACCAAGGTGTCGCAGGTTCGAATCCTGTCTTCCCGATTGATGGCGGTGTAGCTCAGCTGGCTAGAGCGTCCGGTTCATACCCGGGAGGTCGGGGGTTCGATCCCCTTCGCCGCTATAAAGATCTTGTTGGACCTTTAGCTCAGCTGGTTAGAGCTCTCGGCTCATAACCGAGTGGTCGTAGGTTCAAGTCCTACAAGGTCCATTTTATATTTTGGAGGATTACCCAAGTCTGGCTGAAGGGAACGGTCTTGAAAACCGTCAGGCGTGTAAAAGCGTGCGTGGGTTCGAATCCCACATCCTCCTTTTTATTATTAACGCGGGATGGAGCAGCTCGGTAGCTCGTCGGGCTCATAACCCGAAGGTCGTAGGTTCAAATCCTGCTCCCGCAATTTGGCTCGGTAGCTCAGTTGGTAGAGCAATGGATTGAAGCTCCATGTGTCGGCGGTTCGATTCCGTCTCGCGCCAT
>NZ_MZNX01000007.1:24146-43781 GCF_004353325.1 Streptococcus downii | reverse complement strand
GAAGAGGCTAAACGCGGCGGACTGTAAATCCGCTCCTTCGGGTTCGGGGGTTCGAATCCCTCCCCTTCCATTCCTTTAGTTACGGGCATAGTTTAAAGGTAGAACTAAGGTCTCCAAAACCTTCAGTGTGGGTTCAATTCCTACTGCCCGTGTTTATAGAATTATGGCGGGTGTGGTGAAGTGGTTAACACACCAGATTGTGGCTCTGGCATGCGTGGGTTCGATCCCCATCACTCGCCTATTTTATATTATTGGGGTATAGCCAAGCGGTAAGGCAAGGGACTTTGACTCCCTCATGCGTTGGTTCGAATCCAGCTACCCCAGTTACTATTTGCCGGCGTGGCGGAATTGGCAGACGCGCTGGACTCAAAATCCAGTGTCCGCAAGGACGTGCCGGTTCGACCCCGGCCGCCGGTATAGTAATAAAGACAAGGTTTCTAAGCCTTGTCTTTTCTTTTATATTTTGAACCGTTCTTGATTGAGTTACTAAAAATTACTATTTTTTTCTACTTGGCTTAGAAAAGCGATAGCAGAACGATATTTTTTATTTCTCTCTATATCCTTTGTAGTTATCTTTGAAAGTCGTGTTAAATCTGAATTATGACGTAGGTCAGCCAATTTTACAACCCTAGCGAGTTCATTTGTCTTTACTAGGTTGAGATATGATTGATAATCCTGTCCTTTTTTCTTTGTAAGTATATCAACGGCTTCTATAATCGTCTTTGAAAAGCCTAGCTCTTCTAGGTCTAGTAGGGTTAGTTTAGTATCTTCTACAACATCATGAAGATAAGCAACCGCTTTTTCCTCATCAGTTTCTACAAAACTTGCAACGGTCTTCGGGTGTTTAATATAGTCAACACCTGCTTTATCAACCTGTCCTAAATGAGCTTTTTTAGCTACTTCATAAGCCTGTTGGCTTACTGATTTTTGTATTTTATCCATATCTTTATTCTATATTTTAGTTTTTTAAAATGCAAGCTACTTTACAATAAATCATCTAGTTTGTCTGCTAGGTCTTTCTGTTTGCTTGGATATAAGTGTGAATATGTATCGATTGTGGTGGTTATAGAAGCGTGTCCTAAGCGTTCTTTAACCACTAGGTAATCTTCTCCATTATTGATTAAAAGAGAAGCATGTGAGTGTCTAAAATCGTGTATGCGTATCTTTTTTAATGTGTTATCACGTTCAAGGATTTTCTTATACTGTTTTTCAATAGCGTCCTTAGTAATGATGATTGGGCTATTTTGAAATACCTGTAGTGTAGTTATGTCATTTGAGAATTGTTGTAATTGTTTTGCTTGTTTCTTCTGCCAAGTTTCCAGCTCTTGACTTAATTTTTTATTGATGATAATTCTTCTAGTACCTGCCTTAGTCTTTGTTGTACTGATATGGCTGATACCTTTATTTACGTAAGTAGATTTAGTGACATGGATTGTATTACTAGTAAAATCTACGTCTTGCCAAGTGAGTGCGAGTGCTTCACCGAGCCGTAGTCCTGTGAAAAAGAGGACGGTGAACAATAATTTTATATTGTATTCATCAACCTCAAAGAGTTTTAAAAATTGTTGAAACTCTGCAATTGTCCAGAATTGCATTTTAGTTTTTTCAATTGGTAATTTTTTTAGTAACTTTACAGGATTTGTAGTGTAATAACCTTTTCGCAAACCTACATCAAAAATTTTTTTGAGTAAAATCATGATTTTATTGATGGTATTTGTGCTTAAGGGTTTATCTGAATTTTGTGCTATTTTTTGACGGAGTTGTTCTCTAAATTGATAGATATCTTCATAGGTCAGTTTTCCAACATTATCCACGTTTATAAAATACTCTCTGATATGCTTGTTGTAGTTATTCTCTTGAGTATTGATATAGCTTGTTTTTCTATGGTTTATGCTGTCTTCTTCTTTCAACATGTCATAAAGCATGGGAACAGTTATTTTTGCTCCGTAGAAGCGTTCTTTTAGCTCTACACTTCGTAGGTAGTGTTCTGCTTCGGTGGCTTCTTTCTTGGTCTTAAATCCTTTTCTAACAATTCTACGTTGCTTTAACGTGATAGGGTCGAAACCATTACTGATGTCAACTATCCAGCTATTGTCTTTGTCTTTTCGTATTGCCATCTGTTACCCCCTAGTAAGTGGGATATTTTGAACATCAAACCCGAGCAGTTCAGTAGCTATAGTAGCAGGTATAGTTCCAATCCGTTTGTTTTGATACACCCTAAATCCTCGTGCTACTAGAAGTTCTTTTCCTTGTCGGATAATACGTTTAGATGTTCCCTCAGAGAATCCGAGGGCAACTAGGTCATTCTTAGTAACAGTTGCTATCATGTGACTTACTCCTTTATTCATCTAGTCTTATTTTCTTGTACTTTACATGATTATCAAAATACTGACCGTCTTTATAGACTTTACTCGTGTACTCTGTTTCATATAGGACAGTTGAGCTGTCATATTCAAATGTTTCGTATGTATAAAACTTATCTTCATCAGGTTTTTTCAAGTTGCGAGATGACAGATAAGCTTGTTTTCCAAAATTTTCTAATAGCTCTTGTCCGATACCTTTTTCAAAATATTTTGTAACATATCGACCGCGGTTTTCTTTGCTGTCGACATCAACTTTATTTATCCGTACTGCTCCATGCCCCCAAAGTTTTAATAGTTGACTATGTGGGATATAGGGAACGCTGAAAAGCAGGATATGAGCGTGCCATGCTCCACGTTTTTGTTTTTCTAATACTGCTATATACCTTAATTGGCTTTTCTTTGTCTTAAATATGTGATAGTTAAAGCGTTTGATAAATGTTTTTAGTAAGTCTTTGAAATGGTTTCTATCGCTGATATTTTCTTTGGTGGTTAATGTGAGAAAAGAAGTCGTATCATCAAAATTACAATCGACTAGGCGGAGTAAGTTCCACTTTGCTTCTAAGCGAGTTTTCTTCATACGTTCAAGACGTTGTTCTTGTTCTTCAGGTTTTAGTTCATCAAATTTTCTGCGTTTTGTTTTTTCCTTGCTTTCAGTATTAATATCGATTGATTTTCCTTTTGAAAATATTGGCTTTTCATATTCCCAAATTTCAATATAGGAAGAAGTGCGGACTATTTTTTTATTGTACGAAGTCATAAAAAATAGTTCCTTTTAGATTGGCTTTCGCCAAAAGATTGTCTATATAATAAATAAACTAGGAGGAGCAAAGCTCCTCCTAACTTTTATCATGTGACCTAAGCACCGCTCTGCTAAACACGCTTCCAGCTTGCCGACCTCCAGTCGGCAGTTTTGCCTATGATCACATGATTAAAAGTTATAGAAAATAATATTTCTTGGTAATTGTATCATAGCAAAGAACAGGTATTGTTTTGCTATGATTTACATCCCCATCAATGAAGTAATGATTCTGGTTGTAATACACTTTTCCAAGATAGCTATCATCTCTTGCAACTTGATGAGAAGCGATATGACCTGAAATGACATCTTTGATGAAAGCACCTGTTGTTACTGGAAATTTATTGGTAAATGTTTCTGGACTTGTCAACTCCTCCCACAGGTCACCAGCTTCTTCTTCAATACCTGCATGAACAAAAATTTGATTATCAGTCTCGTAATAGCGTTTATCCTTGTATCGCTCTTTAAACCAGTCTATAAATTTAGTTTTCGTTTTGATTGCATTTCTAATAGCAATTTCAAAGTTATTGGGATTAGAGACTAAGATTTCTTTCAACTCTTCTGGAGAAAAGAAACTTTGTATCGTTTCTCCGAATGCAGAAGCAGTAGGAGTTTCTGGTATTAACCAGTCGTAGAACCATTCCTCATGATTGCCAAATAGGGTGATGATTTGCCCAGAGTACACTTCTTCTAGCTCTATAATTTTAGACAACACTTGAAAAGATTTAGAACCGTTATCAATATAGTCTCCAAGTAAGATAAGTCTGTTATCTTTATCAGATAACTCTACTTTGTTGAGAGCTTTTATGAACTCATCTAAATATCCATGTATGTCAGAAATTGCGTAAATTTTAGCCATAGAATCTTATTTTGTTAGAGGGAGCACATCAGAGCATGAGAACCAAAGGTTTCCGTTATACTGACCAACATTCAAATCTTTTAATATAACAGGGCAGGTTTTGTTGTTTGCCATATCTTGTACAGAAGCAGTAGGAGTGAGAGTATTAACCTTGACCTGTATCATCTCCATGAAAAAATCGCTATTTTCATCTTGAATTGACACATTTAGACGTAATGCGGTAGGTTTACTGGTTTCACGGTCTAAAACTTCAGTATATCCTTTTACGGCAAAGAAACGATTACCAAGGAGCTCAATTTTCAAAAAGTCATTTAATTTCATAGATAGTTTCCTTTCTTTTTTACCTCCTGCCAAAGCAGTCGGTTTGCTCTTTTTCTCTGTTGGAAAGAATACCTATTCCAACAGAGAAAAAGACCGCTATTAGTGGACTGGTAGTATGTTTCTAACTACCTGCAAAAATTCTCGTTTTGTTTTAACATCAACGAATGGAACTATTGTCAGTACAGGTTCCACAGAATTCAGACCGTCAGCATAAAAGAGAGCCTCTCCTTTTCTATCGGATACAGTAGGAACATTTTCCAATTCACACATAGAAAAAGCCATTCTTAGACGGTCACTTCCTGGATTCCCAAGATATAATACCGCAGATATTTGGTTTCTCAATTCTACCGGAATATTCTCAGCATTAGGGTCTTGCGTAGATAATAGTAAGTGACAACCAGCCTGTCTTCCTTTACGAGCAATCAAACCCAAGTTTTGCAAAATTTCGTTCCATAACTCTTTACCTTGTTTGCTAGAGCCACAAGAATCACGAATAGAAGCAAGCTCATCGACAAATAGAAAATTAGGTGTCATCATGCCCAGGTCATATGCATCAGCATTTAATGAACTATTCTGTTTGATAATTTCAAACCTTGCATCCATAATCTCTATAAATTTTCTCGATAATTTTGCTAGCATTTGGGGTGAAGAGCCTACTGCCACTTGTTCTCCCAGTTCTTCGTGAAGAAGTTCACCAATACGATATAAATCGGCAGCCTTACCATCAACTATACCTAAATAAGTATCATCATCACTACCACAACCTTTAGCCAGTGCGTTAAATAAGTACCATTGTAAGGCTATTGTTTTGCCTGTTCCAGTGCGTCCATAAATACCGATATTAGTATTCGATTTCAAAGAGAATTGTTGGGTATTTGATAGCTTGATTATTGGAGTAGGAATATCTTCAAAAAATTCTTTAGTCAATGTGTGGGCATTTAAAACATACTGTTCAATTTTTTCTGTGTGACCGAGTTTATAAATAACACAATCAGGGAATTCTTGTTTTGATATTAAAGGCAACCCTAAGGTTGGTATAAGATACTCCTCTAGATTTTTAAGAAGTTTTAAAAATTTATTCCCAAACAGAGGTACTTTAACCATTACATCATTATTAGGCGTGATTTCGAAGTTCAATGTTGCGCTATTGATTACTAGATTGTTACTTTCTTCATATAAATTTAGACTTATTAGCATATCAAATAGAGATTCTCTGACGTACAATATACTTTGAATTTTTTTAATAAAAGTAGACCTAAAAAATTTTTCTACAAGAATAATAAGGCCTGTAAAAAAACTTGACATAATCAATCCAAAAGGTATAAAGGGGATTGAAAACCAAGTATTTATCAATAAGAGGCCTACTAACAATTCAGTTCCTATTCTACTAAGAAAAAGTCTACGAGAAGTAATAACATAGGGATTAACTTTTACTTTCACAGATTTGCTCAGTTTCAGTATTTTCATCTTCATTCCTCTCAGAAATTAATGTATCTATACAACCAATTAAAAAGATAAATGGATTTTAGTAAGGTCAGGAGCTCTAATATTTGCAATTATAGTAAGCAGAGTACAGATAGAAAGTACCAGTATTGACCAATGAGCCACCCTTAATCTGCTACTTGAAATGATATAATTTCTTGTTAAATCTGCTATTGTTCTTAATCTAAATAGTTTCATTTAAAAACTCCTAAACTGTAAAAGTTACTTGTAGTGCTTTATGGTCACTAAAATGATTATCAAGTGTCGAATAGTTTTCAATTTTGCTATTTGGTGTAATGAAAATATGGTCAAGTTTCTTATTACTCCAAGTCGGTAAATCTCGGCTAGCATTTACCATGTATTGCTCCATTTCAACTATCTTATCGGGTAAAGTCGTTTCATTATTTGGACTTTCATTGAAATCACCTGCCAAGATAATATGGTCATACAATTTGCTTGCTTGGGAAGCAAATTGAATATATTTATCCCACATTTCTTTTTTTTCTACGGGGCGATTTTCAAAAAGAGGAAAGTGGAGAGAAAAGACCGCGATAGTTTTATTATTAATTTTAAACAGACCACCACTTTGTCTACAATAGAAGTCATCATAAATAGGAGGAAGTTCTTTGATGAGTTCGATATTGTCACTAAAATAGAAAAGTCTAGTACTTACAGCATTAGATTTATCAGACTTAGGATAAATAACCCCATATCCACGCTTTCTCAATTCTGTATCAAGTTCTTTTGCTAACTTTTCGGCTAACAAAAATTTCTGATATTCATCAACATTTAAGTAGCGAGGCTTTGTTGATGGTTGGGTGCCTCCAGCTTCTTGTAATGCTATGAAAGTAGGGTTTTGTGATAATAAATAATCAGCTATCTTAGTAGAAGTTCTATCCTTATATGGTCCACCAGAGCCACGATAATCAAGGTTTGCAGTCAATAAAGATAAATTAGTCATATCAGTTCTCCTTTTATTGAAAAATTTAAAAAATATAAACGTTGTTATTCTTTTTAAAAAATAAACGATACAGATGTCGTCTATTTTTGAGTGTTTTCAAGATAAAACTTAGCAAGGAAATCTATTACCTGCCCTTGAGTTGGGGGATAACCTAAATTTCTCACTAGTTCTCCTGCAATGATTTCCAAATTTAACTTGGTTGATTTATCTACAACTGCTGATATATTTGTAGGATTATCAAACATGCTACTTGCTGGAACTGGTTTACCTCTTGCCATAATTTTTCCTTTCAACATTATAACCATGTTTATAACTATTATAATTTTTCTATGCATACTTGTCAACCCATAACACCTAAAAAAATAAAAAATTCTATACGCGTATGGTATAATCTACTTATTTGAAAAATGATGAAAGGTTAGATAAAATGGGATATAGTGAATGGCAACCTGTCAATTATTCAGTTACTGAAGATGAAGACTTTGAAACAGTAAAACAAAGAGTAATTAAAGATTTTCAACATTATCTAAAACTACTTGATGATGGTACTGAGAAAAGTCGTGACAAAGTCTATAAATCTTTTACTTTTAGTAAGTTATTTGGAGAAGAACTTGGTACTGACGATGATATCGACAAGTTAAGTAAAGAAATAATGGATAGATTGAGGAAAAGTAAATCCTAAAAAGTTACTAAAAATAAAAAAACTATCGTTTTTGCGATAGAGGTATCTTCTTAAAAAGGCTATTTGAAAGGCTTCACATACTTATAAAACGGTAAGAGCCAAACTCAAAATCCAGTTTCCGCAAGGACGTGCCGGTTCGACCCCGGCCGCCGGTATAGTATGAAAGACAAGGTTTTCGGACCTTGTTTTTTGATTTAGTGAAGATTTTGATATTTTTTCTTTAAGTACAGATAACTGATGAAACATCTTTTTCTTCTTATTCTAGTCATTTTTAGTGTATTTTTGGTATAATATTACTTATTCACAATTTATTTTGATTATGAAAGAGTTTGGTGATTAATGTCTCGGTCTGTTGAATTACTAAAGAAACGTTACTTAAAGAATATAAAAGAGAACCCAAATTTATTTATTGGGATTGAGTTAGAATATCCTATTGTAAATTTAGAGGGTAAGGCTACAGATGGTGAAGTTGTTAAGGATCTCTTTCGGTATTTACCATCAGTACTGGGCTTTACTATCGAAAAAGTGGATGATTTTGGGAATCCAATTCAGTTGCTTGATCCAGTCAGCCAAGATACGATCTTGTTTGAGGTTGCTTATACGACAATTGAGTTTGCATTCGGAAAGGCCGAATCTATCCAAGAGGTAGAAGAACGCTTTGATTTCTATATGGCTACGATTCAGAATAAGTTGGGTGAAGCTAATCATGCTATTGTTGGCTGCGGCATTCATCCCAACTGGGATAAAAATGAGAATTGTCCAGTGGCTTATCCCCGCTATCAGATGTTGATGGCTTATCTGAAATTGAGTAGAAATGTAACTAAATCAGATTTACATCATTTCCCTGAGTATGGTGCCTTTATCTGTGGAAGTCAGGTTCAACTAGACGTTTCAAGGTCCAGCTACCTGCGTGTTATCAATGCTTTTACTCAAATTGAAGCTGCCAAAGCTTATTTGTTTGCCAATTCTGAGTTTTCAGGGGCAGATTGGGATACCAAAATTTCGAGAGATATTTTTTGGGAAGAATCCATGCATGGTATCTATCCAGAGAATGTAGGTGTCAACACTAGACTATTTAAAGATGAGGATGATTTTTTTGACTATCTAAATCATTCTGCGATTTTTACTGCGGAGCGTGATGGGCAGACCTATTATTTTTATCCGATTCAGGCTAGGGACTATTTGGCTACACCTGAAATCCAAGCATTTACCCTTAATGGGGATGAGGTGTTAATTCATCCTCAGGAGGAAGATTTCCAAACTCATCGTAGTTATCAGTACCAAGACTTAACGACTCGAGGGACTATTGAATTTCGTAGTGTGTGTACGCAACCTCTAGATAGAACTTTTGCTTCTGTTGCCTTTCACTTGGGATTGTTGGTTTATTTAGACAAGCTTGAAGCTTACTTGCGAACTGCTCCATTTTTTACCACAGCTGGTCGTGATTATAAGCTTTTAAGACGACAATTTTCTAAAAAACAACTCACAGATGAAAAAGAAGCTGCGGTTCTCGAGTTTTCTAAAGATTTACTCACCCTAGCTGAGGAAGGACTGGAGAAAAGAGATAAGCAAGAAATGGTTTATTTAGAGCCTTTGAAGAAAGAATTGGGATTATAATTTCTCTTATAAAGGGAGAATTTTCTGAAAAATCATGATATAATGGAAGAGACTATAGATAAAGGATAGAGATTCATGACATTAGTTTATCAATCAACGCGTGATGCCAACAATACAGTAACTGCCAGCCAAGCTATTTTGCAAGGTTTGGCGACGGATGGTGGTTTGTTTACACCGCTTACTTATCCAAAGGTGGATTTGGACTTTGAAAAATTGAAAGATGCTTCTTATCAGGAAGTTGCTAAACTTGTTTTGTCAGCATTTTTAGATGACTTTACAGCTGAGGAGTTGGACTACTGTATCAACAATGCCTACGATAGCAAGTTTGATACTCCAGCTATTGCGCCATTGGTGAAACTGGATGGGCAATACAACTTGGAATTGTTCCATGGTTCAACGATTGCCTTTAAAGATATGGCCTTGTCTATCTTGCCGTACTTTATGACGACAGCCGCTAAAAAGCATGGTTTGGAGAACAAGATTGTCATTTTGACAGCGACATCTGGTGATACTGGGAAAGCTGCTATGGCAGGGTTTGCCGATGTGCCTGGAACTGAGATTATCGTCTTTTATCCAAAGGATGGTGTCAGCAAGGTGCAAGAGTTGCAAATGACTACTCAGACTGGCGACAATACTCATGTTATCGCTATTGATGGAAACTTTGATGATGCGCAAACAAATGTGAAGCACATGTTCAACGATGTAGCTCTTCGTGAAAAATTGGCAGCGAACAAGTTGAAATTTTCATCAGCTAACTCTATGAACATTGGTCGTTTGGTGCCACAGATTGTTTATTATGTTTATGCCTACGCTCAGTTGGTCAAGTCTGGTGAGATTGTGGCTGGTGATAAGGTCAACTTCACAGTACCAACAGGAAACTTTGGAAATATTTTGGCTGCCTTTTATGCTAAACAAATCGGTCTTCCAGTTGGCAAATTAATCTGTGCTTCAAATGACAACAATGTTTTGACAGACTTCTTCAAGACACGTGTTTACGATAAGAAACGTGAGTTTAAGGTAACAACTAGCCCATCTATGGATATCTTGGTATCTTCAAACTTGGAGCGTTTGATTTTCCATCTTTTGGGGAATGATGCGGTTAAGACAGCTGAACTCATGAATGCCTTAAATAGCCAAGGTCAATATGAGTTGACTAATTTTGATACAGAGATTCTTGACCTCTTTGCAGCTGAATATGCGACTGAGGAAGAAACTGCGGCAGAAATTAAACGTGTTTATCAAACAGATGCCTACATCGAGGATCCACACACAGCTGTTGCCTCAGCAGTGTATAGAAAATACCAAGCGGCTACTGGCGATGCGACTAAGACAGTGATTGCTTCAACAGCTAGTCCTTACAAGTTCCCAGTGGTTGCCGTAGAAGCGGTAACAGGAAAAGCAGGCTTGACTGACTTTGAAGCCTTGGCTCAATTACATGACATTTCAGGAGTGGCAGTGCCACCAGCGGTGGATGGCCTTGAAACAGCTCCAGTTCGTCATAAAACAACAGTGGCAGCTGCTGATATGCAAGCAGCGGTTGAGGCTTATCTAGGACTTTAAGACAGAGGGAGTAAACTCGGTTGGGAAACCAACTGAGTTTCTTTTCATCAGGAGGAAGGATTGTTTAAGAAAAATAAAGACATTCTTAATATTGCATTGCCAGCTATGGGTGAAAACTTTTTGCAAATGCTCATGGGAATGGTGGACAGTTACTTGGTCGCTCACTTGGGACTGATAGCTATTTCGGGTGTTTCAGTTGCTGGCAATATTATCACCATTTACCAGGCGATTTTTATCGCTCTGGGAGCTGCTATTTCCAGCGTTATTTCAAAAAGTTTGGGGCAGAAAGATCAGTCTAAGTTGGCTTATCACGTGACAGAGGCTCTCAAGATAACCCTATTGCTGAGTGCACTTTTAGGCGCCTTATCGCTCTTTGCTGGGCAAGAGATGATAGGACTTTTGGGAACTGAGCAGGCTGTGGCCGAGAGTGGTGGACTCTACCTATCTTTGGTAGGCGGATCGATTGTTCTCTTGGGCTTGATGACGAGTCTAGGCGCCTTGATTCGTGCAACGCATAATCCGCGTCTCCCCCTCTATGTGAGTCTTTTATCCAATGCCTTGAATATTCTTTTTTCAAGTCTAGCTATTTTTGTCCTTGATATGGGTATAGCGGGTGTTGCTTGGGGGACTATCTTGTCTCGCTTAGTCGGTCTTGTGATTTTGTGGTCGCAATTAAAGCTGCCTTTTGAGAAACCGACTTTTGCTTTAGATAAAGAACTATTGACCTTGGCTTTGCCAGCGGCAGGAGAACGTCTCATGATGCGGGCTGGAGATGTAGTGATCATTGCCTTGGTCGTCTCTTTTGGAACGGAGGCAGTAGCGGGGAATGCAGTCGGAGAAGTCTTGACCCAGTTTAACTATATGCCTGCCTTTGGCGTGGCTACAGCAACGGTCATGCAGGTAGCTCGAGCAGTTGGAGAGAATAACTGGGAAAGAGTAGATGATTTGAGTAAGCAAACCTTTTGGCTTTCTCTGCTTCTCATGTTGCCCTTAACTCTCAGTATCTATGCCTTAGGGACACCACTGACTCATCTCTATACGACCGATCCTGTAGCAGTCGAAGCGAGCGTTTTGGTGGCACTTTTCTCTCTACTAGGAACTCCTATGGCGACAGGGACAGTCATCTATACGGCAGTTTGGCAGGGCTTGGGAAATGCTCGCCTCCCCTTTTATGCGACAAGTATTGGGATGTGGTGTATCCGTATAGGGACAGCTTATTTGATGGGGCTTGTGCTTGGTTGGGGCTTACCAGGTATTTGGGCAGGGACACTTTTGGATAATGGTTTTCGCTGGTTATTTCTACGTTACCGTTACCAGCGTTATATGAGCTTGAAAGGATAGGAGATGAAAGAAACAGCTTTTATTTGGGATTTAGACGGGACTTTATTGGACTCTTACGAAGCGATTTTGTCAGGGATTGAGGAGACCTTTGCTCAATTTTCTATTCCTTATGATAAGGAAAAAGTGAGAGAGTTTATCCTCAGGTACTCTGTGCAGGATTTGCTGGAGCAGGTAGCAGAAGAGAGAAATCTGGATGCGGAAGTACTCAATCAGGTGCGTGCCCAGAGTCTGGCTGAGAAGAATACTCAGGTAGTTTTGATGCCAGGTGTGCGTGAAGTGCTAGCTTGGGCAGACCAAGCAGGGATTCAGCAGTTTGTCTATACTCATAAGGGGGACAATGCTTTTGCCATTCTCAGAGACTTGGGGTTGGAATCCTATTTCAAAGAGATTTTAACCAGTCAGAGTGGCTTTGCGCGCAAGCCCAGTCCAGAAGCGGCGACCTATCTGCTAGACAAGTATGAGTTGGATTCTGAGAACACCTACTATATAGGAGACCGAACTTTGGATGTGGAATTTGCCCAGAATAGTGGCCTTCAAAGCATCAACTTTTTAGAGTCTTCTTATGAAGGGAATCAGAGGATTCAAGCACTGGCAGATGTTCCTCATATTTTTGAGGATTAGGGACGAGAAGATTGTGTCAGTTTTGTGACAGAAACCTAACAAACTATTTCAAGTAATCGAGTTTGTTACAAGGAATAGACAGTTCTGTTAAATAGGCCCGAGAGGGCTTTTTTTCTGCTTTTTTTGTGTTATGATAGACAGGTACTCATTTGAAAGGAATATGAACGAATGAAGAAAAGAATTATTTTAGCCTCAACAGTAGCCTTGTCTCTTGCTCCCGCATTAGGAGCTAAAGCTCAAGAAATCTCTTGGACAGCACGTAGCGTTGAGCAAATCCAAAATGACGTGACGAAAAACGAAAACAAAAACAGCTATACAGTTCAGTATGGTGATACCCTGAGCACGATTGCAGAAGCTTTGGGAGTAGATGTGACGGTCCTTGCTAATTTGAATAAAATTACCAATATGGACTTGATTTTCCCAGATACTGTCCTCACTACAACTGTCAATGAGGAAGAAGAGGTAACGGAAGTTGAAATCCAAGCTCCTCAATCAGATGCTAGTGAAGAAGTGACGACTGCGACAGCTGATTTGACGACGAATCAAGTGACAGTTGATGAACAAACAGTTCAAGTAGAAGATCTTTCTCAACCAATTGAGGAAGCTCCAACTGCAACAGAGACTGAAAAACCAGCAGAAGTAGCGCCAAGTTCAGAAGTTTCTGAGACAGCGACAGTTGCTGAAGAGACACTATCTACAGAAACACCTGTAGCTGAAGAAACAGCTGAAACGACTCTAGCGGAAGCACCAGTAGCAGAAACAACTCGCCCAGTTGAAGAAGCTCCACAAGTGGCGATTCCAGCTACCGAAGAAACGGCAGCAACAACTCCAGCAGAAGCCCCAGTAGCAGCTGCTCCAGCAACTGAAACGCCTGCTGATACAACAGGAACAAGTGCAACAGAAGAAACAGCAGCATCAACAGCAACTTCTGACACTGCAACTTCGACTTATCAAGCAGAGCAAAGCCAAACGGCTTCAAGAACTTATTCGGCTCCAGCTGTTCCTGATTATGCAGGACTTGCTGTAACCAAGTCTGAGAATGCTGGTCTACAACCACAAACAGCAGCCTTTAAAGAAGAAGTAGCCAACTTGTTTGGGATTACATCCTTTAGTGGCTACCGTCCTGGTGACAGTGGGGACCATGGTAAAGGTTTGGCCATCGACTTCATGGTTCCAGTGAGTTCAGCACTCGGGGATCAAATTGCAGAATATGCAGTCAAAAATATGGCTAGCCGTGGTATCAACTACATCATCTGGAAACAACGTTTCTACGCTCCATATGATAGTAAATATGGACCAGCCTACACGTGGAATCCAATGCCAGACCGTGGCAGCGTAACCGAAAACCACTATGACCACGTTCACGTTTCAATGAACTAATCATTAAAATGGAAGTTGGGAACTGATTGAGTTCCCGCTTCTTTTTTGTGTGTCATTCCTTCAGGGTAAAAGGGATAAATATGAGGAAGTGAGTAATATTTCAAGAGAATGTAAGCATATTACTTGATTTGTTTTTTAGTCTATACTATACTTGATAAGTCCATCATTGACGAATCAACTTTAAAGGAGAAAGATTTATGGTAGCAATCCATGATTTACTGTATCAGCTACGGTTGGCAGATCAGTCTATGACACAACTATTCGAACGCCAATTGGGGATTAGTCTGACTCGTTATCAAATCTTGTGTTTCTTAATCGATCAGTCACCGTGTAATCAAATAGCAGTTCTGGATAGATTGAAGATTGATCAGGCTGCCTTGACACGGCACTTTAAAATTTTGGAAAAGGGAGGTTTGGTTAATCGACGTCGGAATCCTGAAAACCAGAGGGAGGTTTTGGTGGAAGTCACAGACTTTGCGAGAGAACAACTAGTAACCAACTCTCCTCAACAACATATAAACGTAAAAAATCAGATGGAGAGTGTACTTACAAAAGGAGAGCGAGAAGAGTTCAGTCGCTTGTTAGAAAAGTTGATATCTGGCTTAGAAGAGATAAAAATTTAAGGAGAAGAATATGTCTATTTTTACAATTGTTTTAGCAACTATCGTTGCCTTGGAGCATTTTTACATTTTTTATTTGGAAAGTGTGGCTACGCAATCAGATACTACTAGTCGAGTGTTTAATGTGGACAAGGAAGAACTGGCTCGTCCTTCAGTGAGTTCATTATTTAAAAATCAAGGGATTTATAATGCCTTGATAGGTGTCTTTCTCTTGTATGGGATTTATTTCTCACAAAGTTTGGAAATTGTGACTATCTTTGTTTTATTTGTGCTTGGTGCAGCGACCTACGGTTCTCTGACAGCAGACAAGAAGATTCTTCTGAAGCAAGGTGGGCCTGCTATTTTGACTCTGCTGAGTATGTTACTTTTGAAATAAGAAAACCAGCGTCCTGAAAGATGCTGGTTTTTGTATGCTCTTATCCATTTCGACGTTTACGAGCTAGTAGGACTCTGTAAAAGAAGATGTGATTGTTTTGAATATAGGGAAGGATTGAAAAACTAGCAATTCCAAAGGTGATCCAGTTGAGGAAGTACCAAGGGAATAGTTGTAGGTCGAGGACAAAGCGCTGGAATTTGTAACCCTTCATCAAGAAACGGCTAGTTTTCAGGATTTGACGGGGTTTAGCATGTCCTAAATCCAGAGTGTCGCAGAGGAGGAATTCTACCTGCGAGTAAGCATAATGTTGCGGTACGTAGAGGAGATTGCCCACGATCATCAAGATGAGGCTCACGAAAAAGTAGAGCCCAAAGGTCATAAGGAATTGCTCGGTTTCAACTGATGAGAGGTCTAATTTTGGAAATTCAGGATGTAGGGCAACAAATCTTCGAGCCAAGAGATTGCTATAAAAGAGGCAATAAATGCCTACTAAGTTTGGAATGCTCCATAAAAAGAGGTAGAAACGTTTGAGGAGCAGGGTCAGGAAGGTTTGCGAGAAGCGCTCTTCAGCAAAGAGGGTCAGGCTTGATTTTACTGAGAGTTCCGTATCAGGATCCTTGAGGAGTCGGAGTGTCGCAAAGGCAGCACCTACTAGAAAAATCGTGCTCATAAAAGAAACCACTAGTGGGAAGAGATAGGCTTGGAGCACTTGCGCCAGCATGCTGAAAAAGGATTGCTCTAAAACACTTTCTTGGAGACGAGCCAAGGGGTTGAGAAAGCCTGATAAGATGACCAGTATGCTAGGTAAGAGATAGACGAGAAAGAGGCGGGGGTTTTCAGCCTGAAACTGCCTAGTCTGCAGACGAATGGTTTTTAAATCAATTTTTTGGTATTTCATTCTTTCATTATACCATAGTTCGTGACAGTTCCTAGTTTTTTTGATAAAATCATACAGTATGCCTTTGGGCACAAAGTATGAACTGGGACTGTCTTTCCCAGCTTCGGAGGTAGAAAATGTCAGATTCACCAATCAAATACCGTTTGATTAAGAAAGAGAAACACACGGGAGCTCGTCTGGGAGAAATCATCACCCCGCACGGTACCTTTCCAACTCCTATGTTTATGCCAGTTGGGACCCAAGCCACTGTCAAGACTCAGTCACCGGAGGAGTTGAAGGAGATGGGTTCAGGGATTATTCTGTCCAACACCTATCACTTGTGGCTCCGTCCAGGAGATGAGCTCATCGCACGCGCAGGTGGTCTCCACAAGTTCATGAATTGGGACCAGCCGATTTTGACGGATAGTGGTGGTTTCCAGGTCTATTCCCTAGCAGATAGCCGAAATATCACAGAAGAAGGCGTAACTTTTAAAAACCACCTCAATGGTTCCAAGATGTTCCTATCTCCAGAAAAGGCTATTTCTATTCAGAACAATCTAGGCTCAGATATCATGATGTCTTTTGATGAATGTCCTCAGTTTTATCAACCTTACGACTACGTTAAGAAATCCATCGAGCGTACCAGTCGTTGGGCTGAGCGTGGCTTGAAGGCTCACCGTCGTCCACATGACCAAGGTTTGTTTGGAATTGTGCAGGGGGCAGGATTTGAAGACCTTCGCCGTCAGTCAGCTCACGACCTTGTCAGCATGGATTTCCCAGGTTACTCTATAGGTGGTTTGGCAGTGGGAGAAACGCACGAAGAGATGAATGCAGTCTTGGATTTCACAACCCAACTTCTCCCAGAAAACAAACCTCGCTATTTGATGGGTGTGGGAGCGCCAGATAGCTTGATTGATGGGGTCATTCGTGGGGTGGATATGTTTGACTGTGTCTTGCCGACTCGTATCGCTCGTAACGGTACCTGTATGACCAGTCAGGGACGTTTGGTTGTCAAAAATGCTCAGTTTGCTGAGGATTTTACGCCACTGGATCCTGAGTGCGATTGCTACACATGTAAGAACTATACGCGCGCTTATCTTCGTCACCTGCTCAAGGCCGATGAAACCTTCGGTATCCGCTTGACTAGCTACCACAATCTCTACTTCTTACTCAACCTGATGAAGCAGGTGCGTCAAGCTATCATGGATGACAATCTCTTGGAATTTCGTGAGTATTTTGTGGAAAAATATGGCTACAATAAGTCAGGACGCAATTTCTAAAATGGAATTTATAGAAGCTAAAAATCCTACGTTTTCTCGTAGGATTTTTCTTCTTTTTTTGATAGAATAAAGTGTATAACGAAAGGGAGAATAGACTCGTATGCGTATTAAATGGTTTTCCTTGATTAGGATTACAGGTTTACTTTTGGTGCTTTTGTACCACTTCTTTCAAACGATCTTTCCTGGAGGATTTTTCGGGGTAGATGTCTTTTTCACATTTTCGGGATTCTTGATTACCTCCCTCCTTTTAGAAGAGTTTGGAAAGAAAAGCCAGATTGATTTACTGGGCTTTTTTAAGAGACGGTTTTACCGCATCGTGCCACCTGTGGTGCTGATGGTTCTGGTGACCATGCCCTTTACCCTCCTAGTTCGTCAAGACTATGTTGCTGGAATTGGCGGCCAGATTGCTGGAGTTTTTGGTTTTATGACCAACTTCTATGAGATGTTAACAGGGGGAAGTTATGAATCTCAGTTCATTCCGCATCTCTTTGTCCACAACTGGAGTCTAGCTGTTGAGGTTCACTACTATATCCTTTGGGGCTTAGCGGTTTGGTTCTTATCCAAACGCTCAAAATCTAGTAGTCAATTGAGAGGGATGGTCTTTCTCCTTTCTGCGGGAGCTTTCATCATTAGCTTTTTCTCCATGTTTATTGGTAGTCTAATGGCTAGTTCCTATTCATCTGTCTACTTTTCAAGTTTGACCCATGTCTATCCCTTCTTTTTAGGAAGCATTTTGGCGACGGTTGTAGGTGTTCGTCAGACGAGTGATTTAGTCAAGCAGTTTGATCGGACGTGGGATCTTCGTCAGAACCTACTGGTGTTTGCTGCAGGTCTCTTGGTATTAGTACTCTTGACTTTCTTTGTCAAGTTTACTTACCTGTTCGCTTACTTGTTTGGTTTCTTGCTTGCCAGCTTAGCAGCCGTGGTCATGATTTTTGCTGCGCGTGTCTTGCATGAGAAAACGCCTGAGATACAAGAACCTCGGATCATTACATTTTTAGCGGATACCAGCTACGCGGTTTATCTTTTCCACTGGCCTTTTTATATTATCTTTTCTCAGCTGATGAGTAATTTATCCGCTGTTATTCTGACAATTATCTTTTCTTATTTCTTTGCTATCCTATCCTTCTATATTATTGAGCCATTGATTGCCGGTAAGACCAATCCTTTAATACGGAAGATTAGTCGATTACCTCATATTAAACCAATTAGTGCTAGTGGTGTTGGCATTCTTACTTTGATTACCTTGATTATCATAACTGTGGCTCCTCAAGTTGGAGCCTTTGAGACAGACTTGATGGTCAATGGTTTCAAACAAGCCCAGACCAACTTGGATCAGATGAAGAAATTGGCTGAGCAAGCTGAAGTCAGTCGCCTAGGAATTTCGGAGGGAACAAGCCTGATTGGAGATTCGGTAGCCTTACGAGCCAATACAGCCTTGCAAGAGGCGCTTCCTGAAGCAAATATCAATGCCCAAGTTAGTCGAACGACCAAGCAAGCCAATGACATCATGCTCAATAACAGCCAGAACAAGGTACTTCTAAAAACAGTTGTCATTGCAACGGGTGTAAACGGACCAGAGAATTATAAAGATGACTTAGATACGATAGTTAAAAATCTTCCCAAAGGCCACCATCTGATTCTTGTAACTCCTTATGAAGGTGACAAGAGCAAGGAGACTTACAAATCAGTTGAGCAGTATGCGACTTATGCGAGAGAATTAGCTGAAAAGAATCCGTATGTGAGCATCGCTGACTGGAATAAGGTTGCTAAGGAACACCCTGAAATCTGGGCTGGAACCGACCAAGTCCACTTTGGAAATGATAGCAACATGATTGAAGAAGGTGCTAAACTTTACGCAGAGACGATTGCAGCTGCGGTTAAGGCTGCTCAAGAACTGCCTGTAAAATCAAAATAAAATCATAACCACCCGTCTAACGGGTGGTTTGCACCAGGGCTATAAGCCCAAATCACCAGCCAGCGCCTAAAGGCGCTGGCTTTCACGTTGTTCAAGCCTCATTGCTCTTGACTCGTCACTTGCCTCTTAAAGAGGCTTTAGTATTACTTACCACTATCCCTAAAGGGATCCTCATATTCTTTTACACTTAATTTATAAAATGCTATATCATGCTTTACTCGTTCTCAAATTTTTATACTCGTGAAGAAATCATCCACTGGATAATTTCTTTAATCTTGAATATATTTCCTGATTGTGGCTTCATTAAGTCCCACTGTACTCACATAATAATCTTCTGCCCAGAAATGCCGATTCCCAAACTTGTACTTGAGATTAGCGTGTTTATCAAACATCATGAGTGCACTTTTACCTTTTAAATATCCCATGAAACTTGAAACACTTATCCTTGGTGGAATACTTACTAACATATGTACATGATCAGGCATCAAGTGACCTTCGATAATTTCAACACTTTTATAGCTGCACAAACGATGAAATATTTCGCCTAAACTACTTCGATATTGATTATAGATCACTTTTCG
>NZ_MZNX01000007.1:0-24096 GCF_004353325.1 Streptococcus downii | reverse complement strand
CACCTTTATTGTATCGCGTTTGGAGTTTTTTTGGTATAACCTTCGATGCGCACCCGCATAGCGGGTGGTTTATTTGTCTCGCACCTAACGGAGCGAGACGGACTAATAGTCACATAATTAAAGAGTTGGAGAAATCCAGCTCTTTTAAAATATCCACGAAAAATAGGTCTATACCATTTACAAATGAAAAAGAAAGGTTTATAATGTAATTGACATAATAAATTCTAGAATCAATCTATCAAGGAGGTTATCATTATGCCTAATTATATTAAAGCGGATCAGTTTTTCTACCCACACGGAGTTCGTCGTGGCGGTTACTTGGAACTTGTGGATGGCAAGTTTGGCAAACATGTAGAACAGATTCCCGAAGGAACTGAGGTGATTGACTATACAGGTTATAGCATTGCCCCAGGACTTGTGGATACCCACATTCATGGATTTGGCGGTGTGGATGTCATGGACAATAACATCGAAGGAACCCTTCATACCATGAGTGAAGGATTGCTTAGCACGGGTGTTACCAGCTTCTTGCCAACGACGTTGACTTCCTCTTACGAGCAGTTGCTTGCGGTAACTGAAAATATCGGCGCTCGTTACCAGGAAGCAAGTGGAGCCAAGATTCGTGGAATCTATTTTGAAGGGCCTTATTTCACAGAGAAATACAAGGGAGCTCAAAACCCTGCCTATATGAAAGACCCTCGTATGGATGAGTTTCGTGCTTGGCAAAAAGCAGCCAATGGCCTGCTCAATAAAATTGCCCTTGCGCCAGAACGTGAAGGTGTAGAAGACTTTGTTCGTACAATTACGGGTGAAGGAGTGACTGTTGCTCTTGGACACTCAAATGCGACTTTTGATGAAGCTAAAAAAGCAGTCGATGCTGGAGCAAGCGTTTGGGTACATGCCTACAATGGAATGCGTGGGTTGACTCACCGTGAGCTCGGTATGGTGGGAGCCATGTATGAGTTGCCTCATACTTACGCAGAATTGATTTGTGACGGTCACCACGTAGATCCAAAGGCCTGTGACATTTTGCTCAAGCAAAAAGGAACTGAAAATATCGCCCTTATCACAGACTGTATGACAGCTGGTGGTTTGGAAGACGGTGACTACATGTTGGGAGAATTCCCAGTAGTTGTTGCCAATGGAACTGCACGCCTCAAATCGACAGGCAATTTGGCAGGTTCTATCCTCAAACTCAAAGATGGTTTGAAGAATGTGGTCGAATGGGGCATTGCGAATCCGCATGAAGCAGTCATGATGGCCAGCCTCAACCCAGCAAAATCTGTTCACATCGATGATGTCTGTGGCCAAATCCGTGAAGGTTACGATGCTGACTTTATCGTACTAGATAAGGATTTGGAATTAGTTGCAACCTATCTAGATGGTGTGAAACGTTATCAAGCATAATAAAAAGCAGAGGCTGTGACTCAAGCCTTTGCTTTTCTATTTAGAGGTATCTTCAGAAAGCTAGAAGATTGTTCTATAATGAAGCAAAATCCTTTCATTGTTCTAGAAAATTCGTTATAATATACGATACAAAGGAAGTAGTAAGAATGTATCGTGTTATAGAAATGTATGGGGATTTTGAACCGTGGTGGTTCATAGAAGGTTGGGAAGAAGATGTCATCATGAGTCGATCTTTTGATAAGTATTATGATGCTCTAAAATATTATAAATCATGCTGGTTTGAGCTGGAAAAGAAGAATCCTCTTTATAAGAGTCGGAGTGATTTGATGACTATTTTTTGGGATCCTGCCGACCAACGCTGGTGTGATGAGTGCGATGAGTATTTGCAACAGTACCATTCTTTGGCACTTTTACAGGATGAGCAAGTCATCCCCGATGAAAAGCTACGTCCAGGCTACGAAAAACAAACAGGTCAAGAAAAACACCGTTCTTGTCGCATGAAATGGAGATAAAAAGTAACTTTTTAAGTTGCTTTTTATTTTTTTCAATTTTTTGCGAATAGTTAGATAAGGAGGGCGGTATGGTACAAGAAATTGCACAGAAAATTATTGCTACTGCGAAAGAAAAGAAGGCCCAGGATATCTATTTCATTCCCAAGGAAAAGTCCTACGAGCTTCACATGCGGGTTGGAGACGAGCGGTGTCTCGTTGACTCCTATGAGTTTGATGTTTTAGCTGCTGTGATTAGTCATTTTAAGTTTGTGGCAGGTATGAACGTAGGAGAGAAGAGACGTAGTCAGCTGGGCTCTTGCGACTATCAGCATGGGGAGAAGGTGTCTTCTCTGCGTTTGTCTACCGTGGGAGATTATCGGGGACATGAGAGTTTGGTCATTCGTTTGTTGCACGATGAGGAGCAGGACCTGCATTTCTGGTTTCAGGATATGAACGAACTGGGTGAGCAGTATAGGCAACGGGGACTCTATCTCTTTGCAGGTCCAGTCGGAAGTGGCAAGACGACCTTGATGCACGAATTAGCCAAGTCACTTTTTAAGGGGCAACAGGTTATGTCCATCGAAGATCCTGTCGAAATCAAGCAGGACGACATGCTCCAGTTGCAGTTGAATGAGGCGATTGGATTGACCTATGAAAATCTGATCAAACTGTCTCTCCGACATCGTCCTGACCTCTTGATTATCGGTGAAATTCGGGATAGCGAGACGGCGCGTGCAGTGGTCAGAGCTAGTTTGACAGGTGCGACGGTCTTTTCAACCATTCATGCCAAGAGTATCCGAGGTGTTTATGAACGCCTTCTGGAGTTGGGTGTGACGGAGGAGGAACTAGCAGTTGTCCTGCAAGGAGTCTGCTACCAGAGATTAATCGGGGGAGGAGGAATCGTTGACTTTGCAAACAAAGACTATCAAGAACACCAGCCAACTAGCTGGAATGAGCAGATTGATCAGCTTCTTAAAGATGGACATATCACAAGTCTTCAGGCTGAAACGGAAAAAATTAGCTACAGCTAAGCAGAAGAAAATCATCACCTTGTTTAACAACCTCTTCTCCAGTGGCTTTCATTTGGTGGAAATTATTTCTTTTTTGGGCAGAAGTGCCTTGCTGGAAAAGGACTATGTGGCCCAGATGCACCAAGGTTTGTCGCAGGGGAAATCCTTCTCAGAAATGATGAACAGCTTGGGTTTTTCAAGTGCTATTGTGACCCAATTATCTCTAGCTGAAGTACATGGAAATCTTCACCTGAGTTTGGGAAAGATAGAAGAATATCTGGATAATTTGGCCAAGGTCAAGAAAAAGTTAATCGAAGTGGCGACTTATCCTCTGATTTTGCTGGGATTTCTCCTGCTAATCATGCTGGGGCTCAGGAATTATTTGCTCCCTCAACTGGACAGTAGCAATATCGCCACTCAAATCATCGGCAATCTGCCACAAATATTTCTGGGACTAGTGCTGGTTTGCGCTCTGTCTCTAATTTTAGCCCTCACTTTCTACAAAAGAAGTTCCAAGATGCGGGTCTTCTCAATGTTAGCACGGATTCCCTTTCTAGGAATCTTTGTCCAGACCTATCTGACGGCTTATTACGCGCGTGAATGGGGCAATATGATTTCACAGGGGATGGAGCTGACGCAGATTTTTCAGATCATGCAGGAACAAGGTTCCCAGCTCTTTAAAGAAATCGGTCAAGAACTGGCTCAAGCCCTGCAAAATGGCCGCGAATTTTCTCAAACCATAGCGACCTATCCTTTCTTTAAAAAGGAGTTGAGTCTTATCATCGAGTATGGAGAAGTCAAGTCCAAGCTGGGGAGTGAGTTGGAAATCTATGCTGAAAAAACTTGGGAAGCCTTTTTTACCCGAGTCAACCGCACCATGAACTTAGTACAGCCACTGGTTTTTATCTTTGTGGCTCTGATTATCGTTTTACTTTATGCGGCAATGCTTATGCCCATGTATCAAAATATGGAGGTAAATTTTTAAAATGAAAAAACTCATGACAAATTTAAAAAAAGCCAAGGTTAAAGCTTTCACTTTGGTAGAGATGTTAGTGGTTTTGCTTATCATCAGTGTTCTTCTCTTGCTCTTTGTGCCCAACTTGACCAAGCAAAAGGATGTCGTAGATGACAAAGGAAAAGCTGCTGTTGTCAAGGTCGTGGAAAGCCAGGCAGAACTCTATAGTTTGGACAAGAATGAAGATGCTAGCCTAAGTAAATTACAGGCGGATGGTCGCATCACAGCAGAGCAAGCCAAGGCTTATAAAGAATACCATGCAAAACAAAAAACAAGTCAAACTGTTGCGGATTAAGGCCTTTACCATGCTGGAAAGTCTCTTGGTTTTGGGACTTGTGAGTATCATTGCCTTGGCTTTATCAGGTTCTGTCCAGTCCACTTTTGCGGCGGTAGAGGAGCAGATTTTCTTTATGGAGTTTGAAGAACTATATCGCGAAACCCAAAAACGCAGTGTTGCGAGTCAGCAAAAAACCAGTCTGAACTTAGATGGACAGACGATTAGCAATGGCAGTCAAAACTTGACCGTTCCTAAAGGAATTCAGGCACCATCAGGACAGACGATTCACTTTGACCGAGCTGGAGGCAATTCGTCCCTGGCTAAGGTTGAATTTCAGACTAGCAAAGGAGCGATTCGCTATCAATTATATCTAGGAAATGGGAAAATTAAGCGCATTAAGGAAACTAAAAATTAAGGCAGTGATCTTACTAGAAGCAGTAGTCGCTCTAGCCATATTTGCCAGTATTGCAACCCTCCTCTTGGGACAAATTCAGAAAAATAGACAAGAAGAGGCAGAAATCTTGCAAAAGGAGGAAGTCTTACGTGTGGCTAAGATGGCTCTGCAAACAGGTCAAAATCAGGTAAAGGTAAATGGAGTGGAGATCCAGGTGTTTGCTAGTGAAAAAGGAGTGGAGGTCTACCATGGTTCAGAGAAATTACTCGACCTTAAAGAACAGTAAGGTAAGAGCTTTCACTCTTTTAGAATCTCTGGTTGCCCTTATCGTCATTAGCGGCAGCTTGCTCCTCTTTCAAGCTATGAGCCAGCTCCTCATTTCAGAAGTTCGTTACCAGCAACAAAGCGAGCAAAAGGAGTGGCTCTTGTTTGTGGATCAGCTGGAGGCGGAGTTAGAGCGTTCGCAGTTTGAAAAGGTGGAAGGCAATCGCATCTACATGAAACAGGATGGTAAGGATATCTCGATAGGCAAGTCTAAATTAGATGATTTTCGGAAGACCGATAGCAGTGGCCGGGGCTATCAGCCTATGGTTTATGGATTGAAATCAGCACAAATCACAGAGGAAAATCAACTGGTTCGCTTTCGTTTTCAATTTCAAAAAGGCTTAGAAAGGGAATTCATCTATCGTGTGGAAAAAACAAAAAGTTAAGGCAGGTGTTCTTTTATATGCAGTCACCATGGCAGCCATTTTTAGCCTTTTGTTGCAGTTTTATTTGAATCGGCAAGTCGCCCATCACAAAGACTTTTCTCTAAACAAAGAAAAGTTAGCCGCTTTTGCCATGGCCAAGCGAAGCAAAGATAAGGCTGAACAAGAAAGTGGAGAACGAGCCTTTAATCTAGGAAAAGTCACGTATCACAATACGAAAACAGGTTTTGCAACAAGTGTTCGTATGAATAAGGGCAACTATGGATTTCTCTTTCCTCCGATGAAAACCAAGGAAAAGAAAACAGATACGGAGAAACAATCATTAACTAACTCAAGTGAGCAAACCAATCAGAAAGCAACAAAAGATAAGAAAGACAATTCCTAGTCAATTCAACTACTTTGTGTTAAACTAAAAGCATGAAACATGATTTTAATCACAAAGCAGAAACCTTTGATTCGCCCAAAAACATCTTTCTTGCAAACTTGGTTTGTCAAGCAGTTGAAAAACAGATTGATCTTCTATCAGACAAGGAAATATTGGATTTCGGTGGTGGGACGGGTCTATTAACCTTGCCCTTAGCCAAGCAGGCCAAGTCTGTCACACTGGTAGACATCTCGGAGAAAATGCTGGAGCAAGCCCGTTTGAAAGCAGAGCAACAAGAAATCAAGAATATCCAGTTTTTGGAGCAGGATTTACTGGTGAATCCCTTGGAACAGCAATTTGACCTGATTATTGTCAGTCGGGTTCTTCATCATATGCCTGATCTAGATGCGACTCTTGCCATGTTTCACCATCATCTTAGGGAGAATGGACAAGTGCTTATTGCTGATTTTGTCAAGACAGATACCAATCACCATGGTTTTGATTTAGCTGAACTGGAAACCAAGCTCGCCCAGTTTAGTTTTTCAAGCATTGACAGTCAGATCCTCTATAGTGCTGAAGGTCTTTTCCTAGGAAATTACGCAGAACTCTTTTTAACAGTAGCACAAAAATCACTCGCTGACTAAAGTAGTGATTTTTTCTCTTCAGATGGAAAAAAGGAGGGAAATTTGATAAGATAGGAATATGGATTTTGAAAAAATTGAACAAGCTTATACGTATTTACTAGAGAATGTCCAAGTCATCCAAAGTGATTTGGCGACCAACTTTTATGATGCCTTGGTAGAGCAAAATAGTATCTACCTAGATGGCGAGACTGAACTAGAGCAGGTCAAAGAGAACAATCAAGCCCTTAAACGCTTAGCGCTTCGCAAGGAAGAGTGGCTCAAGACCTACCAGTTTCTCTTGATGAAGGCAGGACAAACGGAGCCTTTACAGGCCAATCACCAGTTTACACCAGATGCCATTTCCCTCCTATTGGTACTCATTGTGGAAGAGTTATTTGAACAAGAGGAAATTAGCATCCTCGAAATAGGCTCTGGTATGGGGATTTTGGGGGCTACTTTCTTGACTTCTCTTGCTAAAAAAGTAGATTACTTGGGAATCGAAGTGGATGACTTGCTGATTGATTTGGCAGCCAGTATGGCAGATGTGATTGGTTTACAAGCTGGATTTGTTCAAGGCGACGCCGTTCGTCCGCAAATGCTTAAAGAAAGCGACGTTGTCATCAGTGACTTGCCTGTTGGTTATTACCCAGACGATGCCATCGCCTCACGCTATCAAGTGGCTTCTAATCAAGAACACACCTATGCCCATCATTTGCTCATGGAGCAAGGCCTCAAGTACCTCAAGTCAGACGGATACGCTATTTTTCTGGCTCCGAGTGATTTACTAACCAGTCCTCAAAGTGATTTGTTAAAAGGTTGGCTTAAAGAGAAAGCGAGCTTAGTTGCGATGATTAGCTTGCCAGAGACACTATTTTCTCATGCTAGCCAAGCCAAGACAATCTTTGTTTTACAAAAGAAAGCTGAAGAGGAGTTGGTTCCGTTTATCTATCCGCTAGAAAGTTTGCAAGATCCAGCTGCACTAATGAAATTTAAAGAAAATTTTCAAAAATGGAGCAAAGGTACTGAAATGTAAGGTAAATTTTGTTATAATAGTTGAAAACGCTTAAAAGGGGTATCATCTTATGACTAAAACAATTGCAATCAATGCAGGAAGCTCAAGTTTGAAATGGCAACTCTATCAAATGCCAGAAGAAGTAGTATTGGCGAAAGGCTTGATTGAACGCATCGGTTTGAAGGACTCTATTTCAACTGTAAAATTTGACGGACGTTCTGAACAACAAATTCTTGATATTGACGACCACACAAAAGCCGTTAAAATCTTGTTGGATGATTTGATTCGTTTTGACATTATCAAAGGTTATGATGAAATTACTGGTGTCGGGCACCGTGTCGTGGCTGGTGGTGAATATTTCAAAGAGTCAACCTTGGTAGAGGGAGATGTTTTAGAAAAGGTTGAAGAGTTGGGCCTCTTGGCTCCTCTTCATAACCCAGCCAACGCGGCAGGAATTCGTGCCTTCAAGGAATTGCTTCCAGATATTACTAGCGTTGTTGTTTTTGATACATCATTCCATACAACCATGCCAGAGAAAGCATATCGCTACCCTCTTCCAAACAAATACTATACTGAAAATAAAGTTCGTAAGTATGGGGCTCATGGGACAAGCCATCAGTTTGTGACAGAAGAAGCAGCTAAAGTTTTGGGTCGACCACTAGAAGACTTGAAACTGATTACCTGCCATATTGGTAATGGTGCTTCTATTACAGCTGTCAAAGGCGGTCAGTCTGTTGATACTTCTATGGGATTCACCCCACTTGGTGGTATCATGATGGGGACTCGTACAGGCGATATTGATCCCGCTATCATTCCTTATCTCATGCAATATACAGAGGACTTCAATACACCAGAAGATATCAGTCGTATTCTCAATCGTGAGTCTGGGCTTTTAGGTGTGTCTGAAAAATCAAGTGACATGCGTGATGTTATGGCTGCAGTAAAGGCAGGCGACCATAATGCGACCTTGGCCTATGAGATGTATATTGATCGTATTCAAAAATACATTGGTCAGTATTTGGCAGTTTTGAACGGTGCAGATGCGATTATCTTTACAGCTGGTGTTGGTGAAAATGCCACAGCAGTACGTGGAGATGTTATTTCAGGAATTTCTTGGTTTGGATGTGATGTGGATCCAGAAAAGAACGTCTTTGGTGTGACTGGAGACATCTCAACTGACGCAGCGAAAATCCGTGTCTTGGTGATCCCAACAGATGAAGAATTGGTCATCGCACGTGATGTTGAACGATTCAAAAAATAACTAAAATAAGAACTAATGTACATGTAAAAAGAGTTGGAGAGTTTGCTCTCCAGCTTTTTTGCTTGGGGAAATCTCTAAAACCTTGCTGTTATTGGCTTTTTCGAAAAATATGGTATAATAGTAGTAATTTAATAGATGGAGTTGAGTTTTGAAGAAAAGCTTTCGTGTAAAAAGAGAGAAAGATTTTAAGGCTATTTTCACGGATGGAACAAGTTTTGCCAATCGTAAATTTGTTGTCTACCAATTGGAAAATCAGAAAAGTCATTTTCGAGTAGGGCTGTCCGTCAGTAAGAAATTAGGGAATGCAGTCACTAGAAATCAAATTAAAAGACGGATTCGACACATTTTGCTAAGTGTAAGGGAGCAGTTAGCTGATAACGTTGATTTTGTCGTGATTGCTCGAAAAGGGGTTGAAGGCTTGGATTATGCAGAAATGGAGAAAAATCTACTCCACGTATTAAAGTTATCAAAGATTTACCGGGAAGGAATTAGGAGTGAAAAAGAAACTACAGTTGACTAGTTTGCTGGGCTTGTCCTTATTTGTCATGACAGCCTGTGGGACAAGCGATGTTGCAGCAGATTCTACAGATATATGGAGTAAATTTGTCTATTTTTTTGCTGAAATCATCCGCTTCTTGTCCTTTGACGTTAGTATCGGAGTGGGGATTATCCTCTTTACGATCCTGATTCGTACGATTCTATTGCCAGTCTTTCAGACTCAGATGGTGGCCTCTAGAAAAATGCAAGAGGCTCAACCACGCATCAAGGCTCTGCAAGAACAATATCCAGGTCGTGATATGGAAAGTAGAACCAAACTGGATCAGGAGATGCGGAAGGTCTATAAAGAATTAGGGGTCAAACACTCTTCTTCTCTCTGGCCGATTTTGATTCAAATGCCGGTTCTCTTGGCTCTCTTCCAAGCCTTGACTCGAGTAGACTTTTTGAAAACAGGGCATTTTTTGTGGGTGAACCTTGGGGGAGTAGACACAAGCTTTATCCTTCCGATTTTGGCAGCAGTCTTTACCTTCTTAAGCAGTTGGTTATCCAATAAGGCTTTGCCTGAAAGAAGTGGAGCTATGACAGGGATGATGTACGGGATGCCTGTACTGATCTTTATCTTTGCCATCTCTTCACCTAGTGGCGTAGCCTTGTACTGGGCAGTATCCAATGCTTATCAAGTTTTGCAAACCTACTTCTTAAATAATCCTTTTAAGATTATTGCAGCGCGTGAGGCGGAAGTACAAGCTAAAAAAGATTTGGAAAATAGAAAAAGAAAAGCCAAGAAAAAGGCTCAGAAAACGAAATAATAAGGAGGAATCTGATAATGGTATTATTTACAGGTTCAACTGTTGAAGAAGCAATCCAGAAAGGATTGAAAGAGTTAGGTATTCCGAGAATGAAGACTCACATCAAGGTCGTGTCCAAAGAGAAGAAAGGTTTTTTAGGCTTATTTGGGAAAAAACCAGCTCAAGTTGATATTGAGGCGATTAGTGAGACGACTGTGATTAAGGCCAATCAACAAGCTGTGAAAGGTGTTCCGAAAGAGATCAATGAACAAAACGAACCTGTTAAGACAGTAACAGAGGCGACAGTTGATCTTGGTCATGTTGTTGAGGCGATCAAAAAAATAGAAGAGGAAGGTCAGGGTGTTTCTGATGAAATCAAGGCTGAAATCTTGAAAAATGAGAAACATGCTAGCACGATCTTAGAAGAAACAGGTCACATCGCGATTTTAAATGAATTGCAGACAGGAGATGCTGGAGTGGAAGACCCAGCAGAGTGTGAAGAATTTGTATCTATGTCAGAATCGGTAGAAAGCCAGTCTTTGGAAGATCTAGGTTTGAAGGTGGAGCCGAGTTATGACATCGAACAAGTAGCAACTCAAGTGGCTAACTATGTTCAAACCATTGTGGACGATATGGATGTTGAAGGGACGATTTCAAGCGACTACAATCGTCGTACGATTAATCTTCAAATCGATACCAATGAGCCTGGTCGTATTATCGGCTATCATGGGAAAGTATTGAAAGCACTTCAGCTTTTGGCGCAAAACTACCTCTACAATCGCTATTCAAGAACTTTCTACATCACGATCAACGTCAATGACTATGTGGAGCATCGTGCAGAAGTGTTGCAAACCTACGCTCAAAAATTGGCGACTCGCGTTTTGGAGGAGGGTCGTAGCCAGCAAACAGATCCAATGTCGAATAGCGAACGCAAGATTATCCATCGCATTATTTCACGCATGGATGGAGTGACCAGCTATTCTGAGGGCGATGAGCCAAATCGCTATGTAGTTGTAGATACAGAATAAACAAAATCAGGCTTGTCCTGATTTTTTGTTAGAAAAGGGAGAAGAAACAGATGATGGAAGCAATCAAGAACTATCTATCTTATGCAGGTATCCAATATCGTCATCCAGATAAGGCTGGAGATGAGCGAGAGAAGATGCTGGAATTGCGCCACAAAGGGCAGGAGGCTCGCAAGGCTTTTACGAACTTAGCCAAGGCCTTCCAAGAAAAGCATTCAGAATGGCAACTGCAACAGACTAGTCAGTGGATGAATCAAGCGCAACGCTTGCGACCGCATTTCTGGGTCTATCTACAAAGAGAGGGGGAGGTGACAGAACCCATGTTGGCGCTGCGTTTGTATGGAAATCCCTCAGACTCGGGTATTTCCTTAGAAGTCAGTTTCATCGAGCGCAAGAAAGATGAGCAGACTCTGGGCAAACAAGCCAAGGTTTTAGATATTTCACCGGTAGAAGGAATGTATTATCTAGTATATACCGACGACCAGAGTCAAAAGGTAGAAGCCACAGAAGAAGATCGTCTGCTCTTACGCGAGAAGGTGCAATGTCAGGAAATTCGTAAAGTTTTGGTCAAGTCAGATATTTCTTTCTTAGAAGATCAGCCATTAGAAGCAATTTTAGAAAAGTTAGAAGATGCTTATTCTCGCCTACTTCCTTACTATGAGGTGACGAGGGGATAGAAAATCAAATGTGTTAGATGAACGCAAATTGTTTTATTGCTATTCTATGCATTTTTTCATATAATAGTAAAATAGAATGTGTGAGCTACTAATCGTCTCAAAGAGAAAGGAAATTCTATGTCAAATCTATCTGTTAATGCAATTCGTTTTCTAGGTATTGACGCCATCAACAAAGCAAACTCAGGTCACCCAGGGGTGGTTATGGGGGCTGCTCCAATGGCCTATAGCCTCTTTACAAAACAACTTCGTATCAATCCAGCTCAACCAAACTGGATCAACCGCGATCGCTTTATTCTTTCAGCAGGACATGGGTCTATGTTGCTTTATGCCCTTCTTCACCTTTCTGGTTTTGAAGATGTCAGCATGGATGAAGTCAAGAACTTCCGTCAATGGGGTTCTAAAACGCCAGGTCACCCAGAATTTGGCCATACTGCAGGGGTTGACGCTACAACTGGTCCTCTAGGACAAGGGATTTCTACTGCTACTGGTTTTGCCCAAGCAGAACGTTTCCTTGCAGCAAAATACAATCGTGAAGGCTACAATCTCTTTGACCACTATACTTACGTTATCTGTGGAGATGGTGACTTGATGGAAGGTGTCTCAAGCGAGGCGGCTTCATACGCAGGTTTGCAAAAACTCGACAAGTTGGTGGTTCTTTATGATTCAAATGACATCAACTTGGATGGTGAGACAAAGGATTCCTTTACAGAAAGTGTTCGTGACCGTTACAACGCCTACGGTTGGCATACAGCCTTGGTTGAAGATGGAACAGACTTGGAAGCAATCCATGCTGCTATCGAAGCAGCCAAAGCTTCAGGCAAACCATCTTTGATTGAAGTGAAGACTGTGATTGGATACGGTTCTCCAAACAAACAAGGAACTAATGCGGTACACGGTGCCCCTCTTGGAGAAGATGAAACTGCAGCAACTCGCCAAGCTCTTGGTTGGGATTATGAACCATTTGAAATCCCAGAGCAAGTTTATACTGATTTCAAGGAAAATGTTGCAGACCGTGGTGCATCAGCTTATCAAGCTTGGACAAAACTAGTTGCTGATTACAAAGAAGCTTATCCAGAACTTGCAGCAGAAGTTGAAGCCATCATTGATGGACGTGACCCGGTTGAGGTGACTCCAGCAGACTTCCCAGCCTTAGAAAATGGTTTCTCTCAAGCAACTCGTAATTCAAGTCAGGATGCCTTGAACGTTGTAGCGGCTAAGTTGCCAACCTTCTTAGGTGGATCCGCTGACCTCGCACACTCAAACATGACTTATATCAAGACTGACGGACTTCAAGATGATGCCAATCGCTTGAACCGCAACATTCAGTTTGGTGTTCGTGAATTTGCAATGGGAACGATCTTGAACGGGATGGCTCTTCACGGTGGACTTCGTGTTTATGGAGGTACTTTCTTTGTCTTCTCTGACTATGTGAAAGCAGCGGTCCGTTTGTCAGCCTTACAAGGACTTCCTGTGACCTATGTCTTTACTCATGACTCGATCGCTGTCGGAGAAGATGGTCCAACTCACGAACCAGTTGAACACCTAGCAGGTCTTCGTGCGATGCCAAATCTGAATGTTTTCCGCCCAGCAGATGCTCGTGAAACTCAAGCGGCTTGGTACCTTGCAGTGACAAGTGAGAAAACACCAACTGCCCTTGTTTTGACACGTCAAAACTTGACTGTCGAAGAAGGAACAGACTTTGATAAGGTTGCAAAAGGTGCCTATGTTGTCTATGAAAACGCAGCAGATTTTGATACAATCTTGATTGCAACAGGTTCAGAGGTGAATTTGGCGGTCGCAGCTGTCAAAGAATTGGCTAGTCAAGGCGCAAAAGTCCGTGTAGTCAGCATGCCATCTACAGATGTCTTTGACGCACAAGATGCAGCCTATAAGGAAGAAATCCTTCCAAATGCAGTTCGCCGTCGTGTTGCAGTCGAAATGGCCGCAACTCAAAACTGGTACAAATATGTTGGTCTTGATGGGGCGGTTCTCGGTATTGATACCTTTGGAGCATCTGCCCCAGCACCAAAAGTATTGGCAGAGTACGGATTTACAGTTGAAAATCTAGTCAAAGTCGTTCAAAACTTGAAATAATCGCAGAAAAATCAGAGTGAAAACTCTGATTTTTTTATTGCCATAAAACAAGGCACAACCTTGTAAAAGTAGCTGAAATTTGATATAGTAGTCCTATGTAAAATACAAAGGAGAAAACAATGGATCCAAATATTACTTTTTTAATCATGCTTGTAGGGATGATGGCCTTGATGTTCTTTATGCAACGTTCTCAAAAGAAACAAGCACAAAAGCGTATGGAAAGCTTGAACAAGCTTCAAAAAGGCTATGAAGTCATTACAATCGGTGGCCTTTACGGAACAGTTGATGAAGTAGATACTGAGAAGAAAACAATCGTACTGGATGTAGATGGCGTTTATTTGACTTTCGAATTGACTGCAATCAAGACAGTGTTGCCACTCAAAGAGGCTGTGACACCAGAAGGAGCAGTTATCGACGAAAGCGGAGCAATTGAAGAATAAAACGGGATCTATCGCTCCCGTTTTTCTATGAGATGAGAGGAAAAGGGATGAAAAAAATAGTATTTGTTTGCCTAGGAAATATCTGTCGCAGCCCCATGGCAGAGTTTGTAATGAAATCCATGACGAGCGATTACCAGATTGAGAGTCGTGCGACTTCGTCTTGGGAACATGACAATCCGATTCATAAGGGAACGCAAGGAATTTTCCAGCGGTATCAGATTCCTTATGACAAAGACAAAACATCGCTTCAGATTGGCAGAGAAGACTTTGAGTCGTTTGATTACATTATCGGTATGGATGCCTCAAACGTTTCAGATCTGCGTCAAATGTGTCCTCAGGAACTACAGCACAAAATCTACTCTTTTGCATCTGAAAGTGTTCCAGATCCTTGGTATACAGGAGATTTTGAGGAAACCTATGCGCGTATCACAAATGGATGCCAAAGCTGGCTAGATCGTTTAGAAAATGAGAGTGACAATGGAAAAGCTTAAAGAAATCTTCGAAAAATATCGAGTTTATCTAACTCGCCCACGTGTAGAGATTGCAACAGTCCTTCTAATCGCTATCTGTGCCATCTCGGTTTTTCTACTAAACACACCAAAAAAGGGCGTCCTGACACTTGATGGTGGTGCGCTTGTTTATGATGGTACCTTGGTACGAGGGAAAATGAATGGTCAAGGAACCATGACCTTTGAAAATGGGGACCAATACACAGGTGAGTTCAACAATGGGGCCTTCAATGGTAAAGGAACCTTCCAGTCCAAATCTGGCTGGAAATATGAAGGTGATTTTGTAAATGGCCAGGCTGAAGGTCAAGGGAAGTTGACTACAGAGCAAGAAGTTGTCTATGAAGGCAGCTTTAAACAAGGTGTCTTTCAACAAAAATAATAGCCTCCTAATCAGGAGGCTATTGTCAAAAACGAAAAAGAAAACGCTCTCTAGAAGTGGAGTCGATGTCTGATTATCAACGAGAAAAAACTTTGTGAAATAAAAAAATTTTTATCACAATTTCACAATCATCCAAGCAAAACTCTATTGCGTAGCCGTATTGAGAAAAAATTTACAATCTCATAAAATTTCTTTGTGAAATGCTTATGAAACGGTTTACAAAGTCTTGAAAAAGAGTTATAATAAACTTGTGAAAAAATTAACAAAGGATTAAATCCTTGAAGTCTATGGAGGACAATATGGCTGATAAAAAAACGTTAACACCTGAGGAAAAACAACTCGCTGCTGAAAAGCATGTCGACGGGTTAGTGAAAAAAGCCTTGGTTGCGCTTGATGAAATGCGCAAGTTGAACCAAGAACAAGTTGACTACATCGTAGCGAAAGCTTCAGTTGCAGCACTTGACGCGCACGGTATCCTTGCACAACATGCAGTTGAAGAAACTGGTCGTGGAGTATTTGAAGATAAGGCTACAAAAAACCTTTTTGCCTGTGAACACGTTGTCAATAACATGCGTGGTGTTAAAACTGTCGGTGTTATTGAAGATGATCCTGTTACTGGCTTGACTAAAATTGCAGAGCCTGTCGGAGTAGTCTGTGGTGTCACTCCAACAACAAACCCAACATCAACAGCTATTTTCAAATCATTGATTGCTTTGAAAACACGTAATCCAATCGTTTTCGCCTTCCACCCATCAGCTCAAGAATCTTCTGCTCACGCAGCACAAATCGTTCGTGATGCAGCTATCGCGGCTGGAGCACCTGAAAACTGTGTTCAATGGATTACAGAACCATCTATGGAAGCAACTGGAGCGCTTATGAACCACGAAGGTGTTGCAACTATCCTTGCAACTGGTGGTAATGCCATGGTTAAGGCGGCTTACTCATGTGGGAAACCAGCTCTTGGGGTAGGTGCCGGAAACGTTCCTGCTTATGTAGAAAAATCTGCTGACCTCCGTCAAGCTGCTCACGACATCGTTATGTCTAAATCATTTGATAATGGTATGGTCTGTGCATCAGAGCAAGCTGTTATCATTGATAAAGAAGTGTATGACGAATTTGTAGAAGAATTCAAATCATACCATACTTACTTTGTAAACAAAAAAGAAAAAGCCCTTCTTGAAGAATTCTGTTTCGGTGTGAAAGCCAACAGCAAGAACTGTGCAGGTGCTAAACTAAATGCAAACATCGTTGGTAAACCAGCAGCATGGATTGCTGAACAAGCAGGATTTAGTGTTCCAGAAGGAACAAACATCTTGGCTGCAGAATGTGCAGAAGTAGGACCAAAAGAACCATTGACTCGTGAAAAATTGTCACCAGTCATTGCTGTCCTAAAAGCTGAAGACACTGAAGACGGACTTACAAAAGCTCGTCAAATGGTTGAGTTTAACGGACTTGGTCACTCAGCAGCCATCCATACAAAAGACGAAGCTCTTGCTAAACGCTTTGGTACAGAAATCAAAGCAATGCGTATTATCTGGAACTCTCCATCTACTTTCGGTGGTATCGGTGACGTATACAATGCCTTCATTCCATCATTGACACTTGGATGTGGTTCATACGGACGCAACTCAGTTGGTGATAACGTGAGCGCTATCAACCTTCTAAACATCAAGAAAGTAGGGAAACGTAGAAATAATATGCAATGGTTTAAAGTTCCTTCAAAAATTTACTTCGAACGCAATTCTATCCAATACCTTCAAACATGTGAAGATATTGAACGTGTTATGATTGTTACAGATAAATCGATCGAAAAACTTGGCTTTGTTCAACGTGTTATCGACCAATTGAACGCGCGTAGCAACCGTGTAACTATCCAAGTATTCTCAGATGTTGAACCAGATCCAGATATCACAACTGTAGAACGTGGTGCTGAAGTGATGAAAGCATTTGAACCAGATACAATCATCGCTCTTGGTGGTGGTTCTCCAATGGACGCGGCCAAAGTAATGTGGCTCTTCTACGAACAACCAGAAATCGACTTCCGTGACTTGGTTCAAAAATTCATGGACATCCGTAAACGTGCCTTCCGCTTCCCATCACTGGGTAAGAAAGCGAAGTACATCGGTATCCCAACAACTTCAGGTACAGGTTCAGAAGTAACACCATTTGCCGTTATCTCTGATAAGAAAAACAACCGTAAATACCCATTGGCTGACTACTCATTGACACCAACTATTGCGATTGTTGACCCTGCTTTGGTTGAATCAGTTCCTGACTTTATCGCTGCTGATACAGGTATGGACGTCTTGACTCACGCGACTGAAGCCTACACTTCAAACTTCGCTAACGACTACACAGACGGTATTGCACTTCAAACAATCAAACTTGTCTTTGAATGGTTGGAAAAATCAGTTAAGACAGCTGATCCAGAAGCTCGTGAGAAAATGCACAATGCGTCTACAATGGCTGGTATGGCCTTCGCCAATGCTTTCCTTGGTATGAGCCACTCAATGGCCCACAAGATTGGTGGCGTTCACCACACTATTCACGGACGTACAAACGCAATCTTGCTTCCATACGTTATCCGTTACAATGGTACTCGTCCATCTAAGACGACTACATGGCCTAAATACAACTACTGGAAAGCTGATGAGAAATTCCAAGACATCGCGAAAATGCTTGGCTTGCCTCACTCAACTCCAGAAGAAGCAGTTGAAGCATACGCTAAAGCTGTTTACGACCTTGGTGTTGCAGTAGGTATCAAGATGAACTTCAAAGACCAAGGAATCAATGAAAAAGCTTGGAAAGACAGCTTGCATGAAATTGCCTTGCTTGCTTATGAAGACCAATGTTCACCTGCTAACCCACGCTTGCCAATGGTAGCTGACATGGAAGAAATCATGGCAGATGCTTACTATGGCTATGCAGAACGTCCAGGACGTCGTAAATAATCGTTTATCAGCCTAGAGGCAGGAGAAATCCTGTCTCTTTTCATAGTCCTATTTCTGAAGTTAGAGTTGAACTATGAGAAGAGAAGATTATGCGGATAGGATAGAAGGTCCTAGAAATAAAAGCTTAGGTGAATGAAGGAAATTGAAAAGTAGAAAAACAACGCCCGTACTTGCAATTCTACTTAAATAGTTATATAATAATGATGTTGAAAGGTGATTTGTAGTGATTCAAGTTACTCTTTTCACAATAAAATTTTCAGGATTTTCATAAGGAGGAAATCACTAATGGTAGTTAAAGTTGGTATTAACGGTTTCGGACGTATCGGTCGTCTTGCTTTCCGCCGTATCCAAAACGTAGAAGGTGTTGAAGTTACTCGCATCAACGACCTTACAGATCCAGTTATGCTTGCACACTTGTTGAAATACGACACAACTCAAGGTCGTTTCGACGGTACTGTAGAAGTTAGAGAAGGCGGATTTGAAGTTAACGGTAAATTCGTTAAAGTTTCTGCTGAACGTGATCCAGAACAAATCGACTGGGCTAACGACGGTGTAGAAATCGTTCTTGAAGCAACTGGTTTCTTTGCTAAGAAAGCAGCAGCTGAAAAACACTTGCACGCTGGTGGGGCTAAAAAAGTTGTTATCACTGCTCCTGGTGGAAACGACGTTAAAACAGTTGTATTTAACACTAACCACGACGTTCTTGACGGTACTGAAACAGTTATCTCAGGTGCTTCATGTACTACAAACTGCTTGGCTCCAATGGCTAAAGCTCTCCAAGACAACTTCGGTGTTGTTGAAGGATTGATGACTACTATCCACGCTTACACTGGTGACCAAATGATCCTTGACGGACCACACCGTGGTGGTGACCTTCGCCGTGCTCGCGCTGGTGCTGCTAACATCGTTCCTAACTCAACTGGTGCTGCTAAAGCTATCGGCTTGGTAATCCCAGAATTGAACGGTAAACTTGACGGTTCTGCACAACGCGTTCCAACTCCAACTGGATCAGTTACTGAGTTGGTAGCAGTTCTTGAAAAGAACGTTACTGTTGATGAAGTGAACGCAGCTATGAAAGCAGCTTCAAACGAATCATACGGTTACACAGAAGATCCAATCGTATCTTCAGATATCGTAGGTATGTCTTACGGTTCATTGTTTGACGCAACTCAAACTAAAGTTCTTGACGTTGACGGTAAACAATTGGTTAAAGTTGTATCATGGTACGACAACGAAATGTCATACACTGCACAACTTGTACGTACTCTTGAATACTTTGCAAAAATCGCTAAATAATTCTTGAGTCGATAAAAGCAAGGCCAGAAGGCCTTGCTTTTTCTATATGGAAAAATGGATGCTAGTGTCATCCATTTTGTTTTAATTCTGTTTCGAAAGTATCCGAGAAGGCAGTGAAACTCAATTTTTCTAAGGTGAGTGGGTGGGTAAAGGAAAGGCGAAAAGCGTGAAGCATGAGTCTGTTTGCATTGGACATCGTGTTATAGAGAGGGTCGCCTATGATAGAATGTTTATGATGAGAAAGGTGAACACGGATTTGATGGGTTCGACCGGTCTTTAGTTTGCAACGAACCAGAGAAGTCTTATTTGGGAATTGTTTTAATCGACTGATATGAGTTTCAGCATGTTGACCATTTTTAGGATCTACTACCCGTTTTCTGCGATCGTGTCGATCACGACCAATTTTATCTCGGAAGATAAGTTCTTTATTCCCTACTTGCCCCTCTACGAGTGCCCAGTACTCACGAGCGATTTCCTTTTTCTCCAACAAACGATTGAGAATGGGAAGGATAAAAGGATTTTTGGCAAAAAGCACTAAACCGCTTGTTTCCATATCCAGACGATGAACAACATAGCAAGTTTGACCAACGTAGGCAGAGACATGGTTGAGAAGGGCGATTTCATCTGGTTGATTACCGTGTGTTTTCATGCCCTCTGGCTTGTTGACGATAATGAGATGTTGGTCTTGGTAAATCTCTTGAACGAGGTCTGGATTGCCCCAAAGGATTTCCTTTGTAGGATAATCTTCCTCGTCGAAAGTCAACTGGCAAATGTCCCCTGGCTTGACCATCTCGTTCCAGTGCATTTCTTCGTGGTTAATTAAGATGTTCTTCTTTATTCTCAAAAAATGGCGGATTTTTCTAGGGATGAGGAGTTGTTCCTCTAGAAATTGTTTGACCGTCATTTGAGGCAAGGATTCGGGTAGTGTAAATGTGAATTGCATACAGATATTGTAACAAAAAAAGCCCTATTTGGATAGGGAGTAGCTAAATTCTTGAGTTCCCATGGTGAAGATGATAAAATAAACGCATGAAATTAGATAAATTATTTGAGAAGTTTCTTTCTCTCTTTAAAAAAGAAACGAGTGAATCGGCGGAGTCTGATTCTACTAGCATGCGTCGTTCACGGAGCGATAGAAAAAAATTGTCCCAAGTAGGCCCAATTCGGAAATTTTGGCGTCGTTATCATCTGACAAAAATCGTCATCATTTTAGGGTTAAGTGCAGGTTTGCTCGTAGGAACCTACCTATTTGCAATAGCCAAGTCTACCAATGTCAATGACTTGCAAAATGCCTTGAAAACGCGAACTCTGATTTTTGACCGCGAAGAAAAAGAGGCGGGGGCCCTATCAGGTCAAAAGGGAACCTATGTTGAGCTGGCAGGTATCAGCAAAGACTTGCAAAATGCTGTCGTCGCGACAGAGGACCGTTCCTTTTATAAAAATGATGGGATTAACTACGGTCGTTTCTTTCTAGCTATTATCACAGCGGGTCGTTCTGGAGGGGGCTCCACCATCACTCAACAGTTGGCAAAAAATGCCTATTTGTCTCAGGACCAAACCGTTGAACGAAAGGCCAAGGAGTTTTTCCTGGCCTTAGAATTGACAAAGAAATACAGCAAGGAGCAAATCCTTACTATGTATCTCAATAACGCCTACTTCGGGAATGGGGTATGGGGTGTTGAAGATGCAAGTAAGAAATATTTCGGCGTATCGGCTTCACAACTAACGCTTGATCAGGCGGCGACTCTAGCAGGTATGCTCAAGGGACCAGAATTGTATAATCCATTAAATTCTGTTGAGACTTCGACCAACCGTAGGGATACTGTTTTGCAAAATATGGTTGCAGCGGGCTATATTGATAAAAATCAAGAGACCGAAGCAGCTGGAGTAGATATGGCTTCTCAACTGCAAGATAAGTATGAGGGTAAAATTTCTGATTATCGTTATCCATCCTATTTTGATGCAGTTGTCAACGAAGCAGTTTCCAAGTACAATCTCACAGAAGAAGAGATTGTCAACAACGGCTATCGAATCTATACGGAACTTGACCAAAACTACCAAGCAAACATGCAGGTTATTTACGAAAACACTTCCCTATTTCCAACAGCAGAAGACGGAACGCATGCTGAATCAGGTAGTGTTGCTCTAGAGCCTAAAACAGGTGGGGTGCGTGGAGTTGTCGGTCGCGTAGCTGGTGATGACAAATCAGGATTCCGTAATTTCAACTATGCCACTCAGTCTAAGCGTAGCCCGGGTTCAACTATCAAACCTTTAGTGGTTTATACTCCAGCTGTGGAAGCCGGATGGACTCTGAACAAGCAACTGGACAACCACACCATGCAATATGACAGTTATCAAGTAGACAACTATGCGGGTATTAAGACATCTCCAGAAGTACCTATGTATCAGGCTTTGGCGGAATCACTCAACCTACCAGCAGTTGCGACTGTAAATGAATTAGGTATTGACAAAGCTTTTGACGCTGGGGAGAGATTTGGCCTGAATATGGAAAAAGTTGACCGAGTTCTTGGAGTTGCTCTTGGTGGAGGTGTGGAGACGAATCCTCTCCAGATGGCGCAAGCCTATGCAGCCTTTGCTAATGGAGGTCTAATGCCTGAAGCACATTTCATCACTCGTATTGAAAATGCCAGTGGTCAGGTCATCAAGAGTCATAAAAACTCCCAAAAACGAGTGATTGATAAGTCGGTAGCCGATAAAATGACCAGCATGATGCTAGGGACATTTACCAATGGTACAGGAATTAGTTCATCGCCAACAGATTATGTTATGGCTGGAAAGACAGGTACTACTGAGGCTGCTTTTAATTCAGTATATACTAGTGACCAGTGGGTGATTGGCTATACTCCAGATGTGGTAATTACCCACTGGCTCGGCTTCCCGACGACGGATGAGAACCATTATCTAGCAGGTTCGACCTCGAATGGAGCAGCCCATGTCTTTAGAAGTATGGCTAATACCATTTTGCCATACACTCCAGGTAGCACTTTTACAGTTGAGAATGCTTATAAACAAAATGGGATTGAACCAGAAAATACGAAAAAGCAAGTTGTTGAAAATGAGACAAACCAGTCCGAGGATCCGCTAGGAGATATTCGTAGTCGTGCTCAAAATCTTGTAGACGAAGCGGGACGTGCGATTTCGGATGCAAAGATAAAAGAAAAAGCCCAGACAATCTGGGACTCTTTCGTCAATCTCTTTCGTTAAGAGGCTTGTCAAAGCCTAGGTTTCTTGTTATAATAGATAAGATGGAGGCGTTATGGCACTAAAAAAAGCAAGCCTAGCTTGTGCAGTTTGTGGTTCAAGGAATTACTCAATCAAAATTAGTGGGAACCCCAAGCCAACACGACTAGAAGTAAATAAATTTTGTAAACATTGTGGAAAATATACGACACATAGAGAGACGAGATAGGAGAGAACGATGGGTTTTATTAAGGATATTTTTAAACTTCTTAAAGAAACAACTTGGCCAACTCGCAAAGAAAGCTGGAGAGATTTTCGCTCTATTATGGAATACACAGCCTTCTTTGTGGTCATCATTTACATTTTTGACCAGTTGATTGTTTCAGGTTTGATTCGATTTATTAACATTTTTTAGAAGAAAAGCGGAAGACTTCTGCTGGCTTTCTTCTATTATGTATGAAAGGAAATATCATGGATAGTTTTGACAAGGGATGGTTTGTTCTACAAACTTATTCTGGCTATGAAAATAAGGTAAAAGAAAATCTATTGCAACGTGCGCAAACATATAACATGTTGGATAATATTCTACGTGTTGAGATTCCAACACAAACCGTGCAAGTTGAGAAAAATGGAAAGAAAAAGGAAATTGAAGAGAACCGCTTTCCAGGTTATGTCCTTGTAGAAATGGTCATGACCGATGAAGCATGGTTCGTCGTTCGAAACACACCTAACGTAACAGGATTCGTCGGCTCACACGGTAACAGATCAAAACCAACTCCGCTTTTGGAACAAGAAATCCGTGATATTCTGGTTTCAATGGGACAAACTGTTCAAGAGTTCGATATTGATGTTGAAGTTGGCCAGACAGTCCGCATCATTGATGGTGCTTTTGCAGACTACACAGGTAAAATTACTGAAATTGATAACAACAAAGTGAAGATGATTATCTCTATGTTTGGTAATGATACGATTGCAGAAGTGAATCTCAACCAAATTGCAGAATTATAACCCCAGAGAGACCTTGTCTCTCTTTTTATGTGCCGTTGAGAGAGGAAGAAGTATAGAATAGAGAAAGTAGACTCAGGGGTTCGCGCATTTTGTTAAACTAAATGCAGAAAGGAGAGGTCTATGAATCTAAAAGAGTTGTATGAAGAAAGTAAAGGGATTGTCCATAAGTGCCGCAAAGAATACCATTTACATCTGTGGGAGAAAGAAGACTGGGACCAGGAGGGGATGATGTGCCTGTATGAGCTGGTCAGTCACCATCCAGAGTTACTAGTTGGTGAACGTCGCCGATTATATGTGTGCTTTAAAACCAAATTCCGCAATCGCATCTTAGACTCCATCCGTAAACAGGAAAGTCACAAGCGCCGTTTCGACAAAGAGCCTTATGAGGAGGTGAGCGAAATCAGTCATCGTCTAGGAGAAAAAGGCCTGAGACTAGATGATTATTATCTCTTTCATGAGCTTCTAAGGAATTACAAGGCAAGTCAGAGTAAAGAAAAACAAGAACAACTAGAACGCCTGATGGGAGGAGAATGTTTCAAAGGACGCAAGGCACTTCTAGGAGAATTAAGAGTGGTATTGAGTGATTTTAGATAAACTGAAAATAGGCAAAAAAGTCCTTGACAAAGTAGGAAAAGTAGGTATAATAGAAAGAGTTGAAAAGCTCAAGGT
>NZ_MZNX01000006.1:412272-432577 GCF_004353325.1 Streptococcus downii | reverse complement strand
ACCTTGAGCTTTTCAACTCTTTCTATTATACCTACTTTTCCTACTTTGTCAAGGACTTTTTTGCCTATTTTCAGTTTATCTAAAATCACTCAATACCACTCTTAATTCTCCTAGAAGTGCCTTGCGTCCTTTGAAACATTCTCCTCCCATCAGGCGTTCTAGTTGTTCTTGTTTTTCTTTACTCTGACTTGCCTTGTAATTCCTTAGAAGCTCATGAAAGAGATAATAATCATCTAGTCTCAGGCCTTTTTCTCCTAGACGATGACTGATTTCGCTCACCTCCTCATAAGGCTCTTTGTCGAAACGGCGCTTGTGACTTTCCTGTTTACGGATGGAGTCTAAGATGCGATTGCGGAATTTGGTTTTAAAGCACACATATAATCGGCGACGTTCACCAACTAGTAACTCTGGATGGTGACTGACCAGCTCATACAGGCACATCATCCCCTCCTGGTCCCAGTCTTCTTTCTCCCACAGATGTAAATGGTATTCTTTGCGGCACTTATGGACAATCCCTTTACTTTCTTCATACAACTCTTTTAGATTCATAGACCTCTCCTTTCTGCATTTAGTTTAACAAAATGCGCGAACCCCTGAGTCTACTTTCTCTATTCTATACTTCTTCCTCTCTCAACGGCACATAAAAAGAGAGACAAGGTCTCTCTGGGGTTATTTTTCTTCACTCATTTTTGATTTTACTTCATCATAAGATAGGGCATGTGATTCCTCTTCTACTGTCTCAGGCATTTTTCCTGTTTCGTAAAGAGATTTAATTTGAGTACTATCCAATGTTTCGTATTTCAACAATGCCTCTGCAATCAGTTTGTGGGTTTCACGATTTGATTGGATAATTTCAGCAGCTTTGCTTCGTGCCTCATTCAATAATGAACGAACTTCCTCATCAATCTCATAGGCTGTTTGTTCTGAAATTGATTTTTGAGGACTTTGTGCACCAAACATAGCATGATTACCTTCATATTGAACTGGGCCAAGTTTTTCACTCATACCGTATTCAGTGACCATTGCACGCGCCATCTGTGTAGCTTGTTCAAAATCATTGGAAGCTCCTGTCGTTTGGACATTAAAGATAATCTCTTCAGCTACACGACCACCCATCAAACCTGCCAATTGCTCTTTCATATCTTCTTTAGAAAGAAGCATTTGGTCTTCTTTAGGAAGTGCAATCATGTATCCGCCTGCACGTCCACGTGGCACGATGGTCACTTTATGAACAACACGAGCATTTGACAAGACTAAACCAACAATGGTATGTCCAGCCTCATGGTAGGCAACCAATTCACGTTCTCTTTGTGATACTGTTTTATCTTTCTTAGATGGTCCAGCAATCACTCTGTCCTCTGCCTCATCAATATCTGAAGCATCAATGACTGACTTGTTGCGACGGGCAGCAACTAAGGCCGCCTCATTTAGAACATTTTCTAAGTCAGCTCCCACAAAACCTGGGGTTTGTTGGGCAACTAGTTTCAAATCAACATCGTCTGCTAGAGGTTTGTTTTTAGCGTGAACTTTCAAAATTGCTTCACGACCTTTAACATCAGGACGACCAACCAAGACTTTTCTATCGAAACGTCCTGGACGGAGAAGAGCTGGATCTAGAACATCTGAACGGTTCGTTGCAGCGATAACAATGATTCCTTCATTTCCCTCAAAACCATCCATCTCAATTAAGAGTTGGTTCAAGGTTTGCTCACGTTCATCATTTCCTCCACCGAGGCCGACACCACGTTGGCGACCAACAGCATCAATTTCATCGATAAAGATGATGGCTGGCGCCGATTTTTTTGCATCCTCAAAAAGAGAACGAACACGACTTGCACCAACTCCGACAAACATTTCTACAAAGTCAGATCCTGAGATGCTAAAGAATGGAACTCCTGCTTCTCCAGCCACCGCCTTAGCAAGCAAAGTTTTACCTGTTCCCGGAGGACCCTCCAAAAGAACACCTGCTGGAATGCGGGCTCCAAGTTTTGTAAATCGTTTTGGATCTTTTAGGAATTCAACAACTTCGACTAATTCTTGTTTTTCTTCCTCGGCACCTGCAACATCTGAGAATCGTACCTTGATATCTTCTTTGTTAGCAGCTTTGGCCTTGCTACGTCCAAAACTCATTGGATTTCTACTATTATTTCCTCCCATATTTCCCATCATAGAGAATAGGAAGAAGAAGAGAATAGCAAATGGCACAACAGAAACAAGGATATTGATCCACATACCGCTTGAACTCTCATGTTTGACTGTAACCTCAGCCTGATGTTCAGAAGCAAGTTTTTGCAATTCTGAAACTGTTGAATCCGACGGAAGAATGGTACTTGAGAATCTTTCTACTTTTGTAGCAGTAGGAGTGAAAAATTGAATCCCTGTTTCTTCTTTACTAGTCTTAGGATTTTTATAAACACCAGACACCTCAATGATGCTACCATTTGGCTGATAGGTCAATTCTTTTACATTGTCAGCTGTAATTTCTTTTACCAATTCTGTATAGTTAATTTTTTCACTTTTTCCAGCAACATTTCCAGAGTAAAAATACTGGAACCCTGTTACAAGGAAGAAGATAATTAACAAGTATAGAAATGGATTTCTAACTAAACCATTATTTTGTTTTTTCATTAAAGATAGATCTTTCTAATTTGAATAAACTTCTTCTTTCAATACTCCAACATAAGGAAGGTTACGATAATTTTCTTTATAGTCCAGACCATAACCTACTACAAACTCATTTGGAATAGTAAAGCAAGTATAATCCGCTTCAATTTCAACAATGCGTCCTTCTGGTTTGTCTAACAAAGTCGCGATTTTAACAGAAGCTGCTTCTCTTGCAATAAACATATCTTTCAAATTCTTCAAAGTTTGACCTGTATCGATGATATCCTCTACAAATAAAACATGTCTTCCTTTGATATCTTGAGTTACGTCTTGCTTGATATTGATCACACCACTACTTGCTGTTCCACCATGGTAGCTAGATACCATCATGAAGTCCATCTCAATATGCGTATCAATATGTTTGACCAATTCAGCCATAAAAGGAATCGATCCTTTCAAAATTCCAACAAGAATTGGATTTTTCCCCTCATAGTCCTTGGTTAGTTGCGCACCTAACTTTTTAGCTGCTTCTATAATCTCATCATGTGAAACGAGGATTTTTTTTATATCGTGTTCTAACATCTTTTTACCTATCTATTTTTTCTATATAAAGTACAGTGTTCATTATATCATTTTTCGTGTTTTTACTCAAATCACTGATAGCAATTCCCAAAATTGAGACAATTTCTCCAAATTGCTCAATAATAGGGGTTATTTTTCGTTTTTCAATAGGAATTTTCAAATCTATAAACAAACGTCTCAGTTTCTTTCGATGCCCATTCAGGATAAGAACATCGCCAGTTTTTCGACACCTAATATGTACAGGTGTTTCTCGTGAAACCGTTACTTTTTGAACAGAATCCCCTTCAATAGGGATACCAAAGGAAAATAAATAGCCCATATATCGAACTTGATTTTGATAGTATAACACAAGTTCATCTTCCTTTTCATCGGCCTGAGGACTGATTTTACAAACTCGAAAATATTGATACTCTTTTATCAATTCATAGCCATTTTTAAGAGAATGACGATACTGGCTTTTAGTTGCTAAAATCTGTCGAACTTCGGCAAACTGAGCCTTTGTCAGATTTAAGTCTGGAAATTGATTAAGATAGTTCTGGAGCAAGATTCCTTGAGTTTGTTGAGAGTATGAAAATAGCTCATTCAAATCTTCCACATCAATTTGTTTCGAAAGTTCCGTTATTGTTGCTTGGTAATCTGAAATTTCCCTTCCAAAATCTAAAAGGGCGGATTTAAGACAAGGATTTTCTTTTTCAAGTTCTGGTAAATACCTATTCCGAATGCGATTGCGAAAATAGGTATTTTCCTGATTTGTTTGATCTTCGAAATGAAAAATTAGTGGAAAATCTTTTTTATGAAAATGCAACAAGGGACGGATGATTTCAATATCATCAACGACTTGACTTTCTTTTATTCCTGTTAAATGACGTAGCCGACTTCCGCGAATGAACCGCATCAAAATCGTTTCAACCTGATCATCCGCATGATGAGCAGTAACCAAGGCTGTCGCTCCAACCTCTTTCATGATTTTCCTAAAAAAATCATAACGAAACTCTCGAGCACGCGTTTCTGAAAAGTCTCCTGAAAAGCTTGTGATATAAATAGGAAGTCCAGCTGCATCAGCTAACTTTCTTAGTTCATTTTCCTCCCAGTCAGACTCACTTCTCTGCTTGTGATTGACATGTGCTAAAATCAACTCAATTCCCAACTCATTTTGATAAGTAGACAATAGCTGGAATAAAAACATCGAATCCAATCCACCAGACAGAGCTAATACGACCTTAGAATGTTTTTTGAAATACTCTTTTCTGAGAAAATGATTTAAAAAATCCTGCTCCCTCATTTTAGAACCTCATAGACATCCTTGGCTATCTTAGTAATAGTGTCATAATCAGAATTTTTGGTGAAAATGGAAAGAACGAAAGGAGAATCCGTATAGATAATCGCAGTGTCATGTTTAAACTCGTCGGCATCTCCAATTTTGTGAGCTACCTTAACCGAAACACCTTTCGCAATTCGTTGGTTATCAAAATTCGTCTTGCTTAGAGACTCTAGTACAAAGCCATTCTGATTATAAATAGCTTCCATGACCTTTCCAGCCATTTTTGAAGAGGCTAATTTATCATTCACATCCCAATCTTCACCCATAATGGTGGACATTTTTTCTTTAAAAGCCCCGTCAGATTGATTGGTCACATAATAACCTAAAATATTATGAGCAACATTGTCAGACTCTTTTGTTATCTTGGTAATTAACTGTTGGAGACTGTAATCTTTGTTGTCTCCTGTTTTAGGTAAACTACCACTACCTTCTGGTTTATAGGATCCGGGAAAGTTATTCACTTCTGGAATATACTTGAAGCTGCTATCCAGCGTATATTCCCCTTGATTTATCTTATCTTGAGCGTAATAAAGATAGGCTAGTTTCAAAATACTAGCTGCATAGAGTTTGCTGTCTTCATTCACCCCAGCCTCTTTACCTGTACTCAGCTGTTTAACATAAACAGAATAATTTTCATTCTGATAGTTGCTTGACAAGACTTCTTGAACCTTCTGGATACGATTATCTTCTTCTGAAACAAACTCTTTTGATACCCACCCAATTTGATCAATATGAAGAAATTCTTGTCCCTCAGCAAAGAGGGTTCTATCCACTGTTACGCGTTGATAGGGAGAGAGGGATGAAGAAATTTCTTTAGCACCATAAGGACTGTTATAGATGACAAAACCCGGGTCCAACCATACTTGTCTATTTTGAGTTTGAACTTGACTTTTATCATAGACTAAACGCTTATCTGCAACAATAAACTGATGATTGTCTAATTTAAAAACAGGAATACCTTGTCTATTCAAACGCCATTCTACGATTTTAAAGGTGGTTCCAGGAGTCAATTTTCCAGACTCCTTTACAAGATCTTCATTAGCATAGACAGCTGTTTCTCCGTAAACCATTGGGGTTTCCAGAGTTTCTTTATAGTAGAATCCATAATCAGACTCAGTTAGATAATAAATTTCTTGTGAAGAGTAAGGAAGCTGTTTTTCCGTGCTAACTACTCTTGAAGTTATGATAAAAACAGATAGTAGTGATAACACTACTAAGAACTTACGCATTCTTCCCTTCCCTTTCTTCTTGTACTCGTAATAAATGGTTTTTAGCTGCCAATTCCTCTAATTTTTCATCTGATAAACTTAAAAACTGCTCAACAACTTCTAATAAATTTTCCATGACTTTACCTCGGAAGCAAATCAGGAATTGTATAAATTGCTTCTCGTTTCTTTGAGTAATAGTACTTGGCGCGTGCATATTTTGCTACATAGTCTTCATCTTTCAACTTCGCAGCAAAAACAGATTCCTTATCCTTTTCATCACTAAGAGTTTGGTACTGCTCTTTCAACTCTGTCAATTGCTGACGACGTTGTAATAACTGATTATAGCTTTGAGCCAAGTTATAAGTTGGTAAAATAAACAACAAAATCATCAAAATAAGAACCCAACCCATAAAGCGATTTCGTTTTTGTCTCTCCTTCATCAGGTAACGACGACGTTGATGTTCATTTTGAATAAAAGAATTATTCATCTGTACAATATTTTTAGACATTTTCTTCTACCCGTGTTTCACTGAGAATTTCATACATGCCTGCTGCATCTTCTTTTTTTGTACTATCTTTCATCTCTAGTACTTTAACAAGCAACAACTTATTTCCAAAGCGAATTTCAACTTGGTCATCAACTTTTAAATCCGTTGAACTTTTGGCCAAGATTCCGTTCACCTTGATTCTACCTTTATCTGCTACTTCTTTTGCGACCGTGCGACGCTTAATAATTCGTGATACTTTTAAATACTTGTCTAATCTCATTTTTATTACCTCAAATTATTATTGTACCATTTTTATCCTTTTTATAGAAGAAAAACGTCAAAGAGAATTAGCTTCCTTTGATTCTTTTATCTCTAATAAACCTTCTCCAAAAATCAGCAGACCTTCTAAAATTTCATAATCCTTCTTGTTTCGGACATCGAATATGACTTCCATTAATCCTCTATTCTCCGCTATAGCTGCTTTTAAGTTCGTTGCAGATAAGGCTTTAAAATAATCTTGAGCCAAGAACAGTCGTTGAGTGACTTTTTCAAATTGAACTGTAATCTTATTTTCTTTTCTCTCCACACGTTCTACAAATACCTTGTCCAAGTAAGATTTGACCAAACCAATCTCTAAAAGATAGGCCACTACGTCTGGATATTCTCCAAAGCGGTCCATCAACTCTTCTTGTAATTCTTCATAGTTGACACGGTTGTCAATTTGACGAATTTTCTTGTAAATTTCAATCTTATGTCGTTGGTCAGAAATATAAGTATCAGGAAGATAGGCATCAATTTGTAAAATCAACTCAGCATTCCCTTTAGTCCTTGTATTCCCATTGCCATTACGTTTAGCGATAGCTTCCTCTAGTAACTGAGAATACAATTCAAAACCAACAGAATCAATGAAACCAGACTGCGATTTTCCTAATAGATTTCCTGCTCCACGAATCGAAAGATCTCGCATCGCAATCTTAAATCCTGATCCCAATTCTGTAAACCCTTTGATTGCTTCTAATCTCTTCTCAGAGACTTCACTGATTGATTTTTCTGGACGATACATGAGATAGGCATAAGCAATTCGATTACTACGACCGACTCTTCCTCTTAATTGATACAAGGTTGACAAGCCCATATGATCTGCATTTTCGATAAATAAGGTATTTGCGTTTGGAATGTCAACTCCTGTTTCAATTATGGTAGTTGTTACCAAAATATCATATTGTCCTTCAATAAAGTCCAATAAAGTGTTTTCCAACTGAATTTCACTCATTTGTCCATGAACATATCCAATTGAAGCCTCTGGAATCAACTCCTGTAGCTCTGAAACCTTCTGGTCAATCGTGTCAACTTTATTGTAAAGATAGTAAACTTGACCTCCACGCTCCATTTCACGCAAAACAGCATCACGAATCACACTATCATTCTTTTCCAAAACATAGGTTTGAACAGGATAGCGATTAGTTGGAGGAGTTTCAATAACAGACAAATCACGGATTCCCAGCATAGACATATGAAGGGTACGAGGGATTGGTGTTGCTGTCAAGGTTAGAACATCTACTTGTTTTTTTAGTTCTTTCAAAGTTTCCTTATGCTTGACACCAAATCGTTGTTCTTCATCAATAATCATCAAGCCCAAATCAGAAAACACAACATCTTTTGACAAAACACGATGCGTTCCAATCAAAATATCAACTTGACCATTCTTTAATTTTTCAAGTGTCTCTGCCTGCTCTTTTTTACTTCTAAAGCGACTCAACACATCAATATTAACAGCAAAATTTTGGAATCGTTCCTTAAAATTCGTATAGTGTTGTTGTGCTAAAACCGTCGTCGGAACTAGAACGACCACCTGTTTGTGATCATTGACCGCCTTAAAGGCAGCACGCATTGCAACCTCAGTCTTCCCAAAACCAACATCTCCAACCAGAAGTCGATCCATGGGATGAGAATCTTGCATATCTTTCTTGATTTCCTCAATACTACGAAGTTGATCATCCGTTTCAACATAAGGGAAGGCATCATCAAAAGCATGTTGATCTTCATCATCAGCTGAGAAAGCAAAACCCTTCAACTGACTACGTTCAGAATAGAGTTTGATTAAATCGTCAGCTATATCCTCTACCTGGTTCTTAACTTTTTGCTTGGCCTTTTTGAAATGACCATCATTTAATTTATTTAGTTTAGGAGGTTTCCCATCACTTGAAACATATTTGGACAGTAACTGAATCTGTTCTACTGGGATGGAAATTTGGTCACCATTTTGATACTGTAAACTGACATAATCACGGTGAATGCCTTTGATTTCAATTGTTTCGATTCCTAGATATTGACCAATTCCATGGATATGGTGAACAACGTAGTCCCCTTTTTCAAGTTCATTATAATCTTTTAATCGCTCTGCATTTGAAGCATGTTGTCTTCTAAAACGACGTTTTAATTTCTTTTGAAAAATCTCATGTTCAGTAATCAAGAGAATTTTTTCATCTACAAAATGAAAACCATGTCTTAGATTACCTTCAATCAAGTTTACAGATTCTTTACAGATACTTGACTTATTTCTAGAATCCAATTTGATCTGGTATTCCTCTAAAACATCCTCCAATGTTTTACTTCCCATTGAATTGCTAGACTGCAAGATAATAGTGTAGTCCATTTTTTTATATCGCTCAATTTCTTCTTTAAGAAAAGAAAACTGATTGAAGAATTCTTGCATGGGGTATTGATTAAATTGATAAATGTGATCAAACTTGAGATTTCCTAAGCCCTTTTGCAGATTAGAGAAAAAGGTAACTGGACTTTGTTTTTTATAGGTTTGCTCTGTATCTGCAAAATACTGCATCTCAGAAAATGATTTACCATTCTGTAAATCTTCTGTAAAGTATTGCGCTAATTCTCTTTCAAAGGCTTCATACTGATTCATCAATTTTTGATAATCATCAAAGAATACTGGTATATCTTTTTCAATATAATCAAAGACAGTCCATGTTTTATCGTAACATAAGGACAAAAACTTGCGACTATCTGAATGTACTTGTTTTTGATGAAAACTTGACAAAATTTCTTCTAAATAGGATTTTAAAATTGGTGATAGAGTCTTCGAAAGTTGCTTTTCTAAAGCTGACTGACCTCGTTGATAATCCTTTTCTCTCAAAAGCATATCACTAGCTGGAAAGATGGCAAGTTCTGTCTGATTTTCTTTTGATAATTGTGTTTCGACTTCAAAAGTACGAATACCATCTACTTCATCACCAAAAAACTCGATTCGGAAAGGTTCTAACTGAGACATCTCAAAAATATCTAAAATATCTCCTCGAATACTAAACTCACCTTGGGTCTGTACTTGAGTAACTTTTCGATAACCGATTTCCTTTAATTTGTGAAGAAGGTCATGTTGGTCATATTCTTCACCAACTACAATCCTTATAATACTTTCTTTAAATCCAGTTGGAGAAGGTAAAATCAATCGACTTGCTGCGATATTACAAACTAAAATCCCTTTCTTAGACGGATCATTCAAAAAACGCAAGGCCTCAACCCGCGAAATGATTTTTTCTTGCGAAGACATCAAAAACTCTACCATAGGAGAGTCATCTACCAAAAAAGGATAGACAACTTCCTCTCCTAAGAGAGAAAGAAGATCACTGATAATTCGTTCTGCTTCTCCATAAGTTGAAGTCAGTAACACAATCTTATTTTCTTTTTCTAGACTGCTTGCAATTGCAATAGCCTTGGTAGACGTTGATAAACCAAGAATTAGTTGTCTTTTCTTATTTATCAGATTTTGATGCCATTTTTTTATCTGGTCATTTTCTGAGAATAAATCTAATAAAGTCACCATTTAGCCGTTATACCTCTGCATTGTTTTCTCAAAGTTTTTCTCTTGTAAATAGTAGTTTACAGCATCGTCAACCTTGTCAATTGACTGTAAAATACCTACATAGTCATCTTGATCAAACTTACTTAAAACATGGTGAACAACTGACATGCCTTTTTTGGGTCTTCCAATTCCTATTTTAACACGGTTAAATACTTGGGTTCCAATATGTTGAATAATAGACTTGATACCATTATGGCCACCTGCTGATCCCTTTGCTCTTAAACGAATTTTCCCAACTTCCATGTCAAGGTCATCGTAAATAACGAGTAAATCTTCAATATCCAAACCATAGTAAGTCAATAGAGCATGAACTGCTTTTCCACTTTCATTCATAAATGTTGTTGGTTTGACAAGATAAATTTTTTCGCCATTGAGGAAAAAAGAGGCTAGGTCAGCTTGAAATATCTTGTCGTGTGTAAAGGTGACGTTTTGTTTTTTAGCTAGTTGGTCAATCAACATAAAGCCAACATTGTGCTTGGTTTCAAAATATTTATCCCCTGGATTTCCTAATCCAACAAGTAATTTAGTCATTTATTTTCCTTTCAAAAGCCAAAAGGGTTGGAATTTTTTTCCAACCTAATTGACACTATTTGTTAAATGTTATTAGACATTAAAGCGGAATTCCATGATATCGCCATCTTGAACAATATATTCTTTTCCCTCTTCACGCAAGCGTCCAGCTTCTTTTACAGCCTTTTCAGATCCGTATTTCACTAAATCCTCATATGACATGGTTACTGCACGAATAAAGCCTTTTTCAAAGTCTGAGTGGATAATACCAGCTGCTTGAGGAGCTTTCATACCACGCTTAAAGGTCCAAGCGCGAACTTCTTTTTCACCAGCTGTGAAGTAAGTTCCAAGTCCAAGTAAGTGGTAAGCAGCTCGAGTTAATTTATCAACGCCTGATTCTGTCAAGCCAAGTGCTTCAAGAAACTCTTGCTTATCTTCATCATCTAACTCAGAAATTTCTTCCTCAGCACGCGCAGAAATAACTACTACTTCTGCATTTTCTGTCGCTGCAAATTCTCGAATTTTTTTAACATAGTCGATAGAATCTGGATCTGAAACCACATCCTCATCCACATTAGCAACATAAAGAACTGGTTTAGTGGTCAAAAGGAAGAGTCCTTTGACTACTTTTTGTTCCTCATCTGTGAATTCAATGGTACGTGCTGATTTTCCATCTTCAAGAACAGGTTTAATCTTTTGAAGAACGTTAAACTCTGCTACTGATTCTTTATCTTTTTGCGTACGTGCCATCTTTTCTACACGCGCATAGCGTTTATTTACTGACTCTAAGTCAGCAAGAATCAACTCTAGATTAATGGTATCAATATCTGCAAGTGGATCCACAAAGGCGTCTTCACGTCCTTGCTCGCGCATCACATTTTCATCATCAAAAGCACGAACTACGTGAACAATCGCATCTACCTCACGGATATTGGCCAAGAATTTATTCCCTAGCCCTTCTCCTTTTGATGCTCCTTTTACAATCCCTGCAATATCTGTAAATTCAAAGGTTGTTGGGACTGTCTTTTTAGGGGTAATCATTTCCGTTAGTTTTTGTAGGCGTTCATCTGGAACTTCCACCATCCCAACATTTGGATCAATAGTCGCAAATGGGTAGTTTGCCGCCTCTGCTCCTGCTTTTGTAATTGCATTAAAAAGGGTTGATTTACCAACGTTTGGCAAACCAACGATACCTGCTGTTAAAGCCATAGTTTCTCATTCTCCGTTCTCATTTCAATCCCTAACATTATAACACAAAAAGGGAAAACTTGCTAACCCTCTAACTAAGGGTTCTTAGTCAATAATCTTATTCATTTTTCGTTCAAAATCATAGCGACTCATCATGACAAGGTGGTCACAATTGCTACATTTGATTTTGATATCTGCCCCTACGCGTGTAATTTCCCAACGATTAGCTTTTTTTCCTGTTGATTTAATTGTGCAAGCATGTGGTTTTTTCATCTCAACAAAATTTCCAACTTGATACATACTACTCTCCTTTTCTTTTTTGATTATATCATAAAAGAGGCGAGCCAGGCTCAACCTCTTTAACTTAATTTGTACGAACTGGTGTGATGAGCTGCATGAAGTCTTCGTCAGTATCTGCTGGCACAAGAGTAAATGGACGAACAGCTGAGATAAAGCTGATAGTTACTTTTTCACTATTTAAAGCCTTGAGAGAATCAATCAAGTAAGTCGGGTTGAAACTAATGGTCAAATCATCACCAGTAACCTGCTCAGTATCGATTTCTTCGTTTACTTTACCAACTTCAGGAGAATGAACATGGGCGCTAACAACACCACCTTTAATTTCAAGCTTCACAGTACCATTTTGAGTCGCACTTGATAAGAGGCGAGCACGTTCCATAGATTGACGCAAATTAACGACATCAAAAGTAATTGTAGTGTTAAAGTCTGTTGGAATCAAACGATCTGTATCAGGATAATTACCTTCTAATAGACGGGTGTAGAAGCTAATATTTTCGCTTCTAAAGAGGATTTGATTATTTGCAAAGAAAATCTCTACAGTTTCAATATCATCTGTAAATACCGCTGAGAATTCGCGTAGAGAACGACTAGGAATTACTACATCGAAATCATCACCATTTTTTTCAAGAGTCAATTTCTTTTGACTAAGGCGGTGTGAGTCTGTCGCAACTGTTTTTAGTTCTTTGTGTTGGCTCAATACGAAGTGGACACCTGTTAAGATTGGACGACTTTCTTGTGTACTTGCAGCAAAAGCTGTTTCATTGATAATTTTCTTGAGTAGTTTGGTTTCAAGAACCAAAGGTGTGCTAGCTGAAATTTCTTGGATTCGTGGATACTGTTCGCTATCTTTACCTTTTAGGGTAATTTCTGATTTGCCACTGGTTAAGACAATTTGTTTTTGTTCAATCTCTTTGAAATCTAGCGTTACATCTGGAAGACTAGATACAACATTGATAAAGAAAGAAGCTTCAAGAAGAATCGAACCTAAGGAAGTAATCAAAAGACCTGCATCTTCATTCTTTTGAGAAATGAAATTTTCAATGGAAATTTGACCATTTGAGCCAATTAAAGTAATACCTTCATTGGTAACATCAATTTTGATGGTTGATAAAATTGGAATAGCATTTTTGGAGCTAATTGCTCGTTTTGTGGTATTTAGGGCTTGTAGAAATAAATTTTTATTAATTGAAAAATGAATCATGGATTCTCCTTTATTTATTTTTAGTATTAGAAGGATAATAGAAATAATAGAGTGTGTGAATTCTGTGGAAAACTGATTTCTATTTAATGACTTCAAGCTTTTTAGCTTGTTTAAAAAATGTGGATAAAAAAGATAAGAAAGGAAAAGTTATCCACAAGCTACTTAATTTTCTTTTTGATTGCTTCTATTTCTAAACGTAAATTGTCGTCTTCGTCAATCAAGGATTTAATTTTAGCATGGGCATGAATAACGGTGGTGTGATCCTTTCCTCCGAATTCTTTTCCGATTTTTGGAAGACTATTATCTGTCAGTTCTCTAGCTAGATACATAGCAACCTGACGTGCCAAAACGATGTTTTGAACTCGTCTTGTACCCTTCATTTCTTTGACACTCACTCCATAAAAATTCCCCACTTCAGTTTGTATTTTGTCAATTGGAATGACTAGCATTTGGCTAACATCTTGCTTGCGCGCTCTAATAGCTTCTGCCGCAATATCAATGCTGATATCCTTAATCTTCTTCACTCTGGCAATTAAAGTGATATCGTTGATCGCTCCTTCAAGTTCTCGAACATTTGAATCGAATTGACCTGCTAGGTATTCTAGTGTATCGCTTTGAAAATTATAGTCCAAATGTTCCGTTTTACTCTGAAGAATGGCGATACGTGTCTCAAAGTCAGGTGGTGTGATATTTTGAGTCAAGCCCCAGCTAAAGCGCGTGACAAGTCTTTCCTCAAGGCCCTCTAAATGTTTAGGACTTCGGTCACTAGTCAGAACGATTTGTTTTTGATTGCTATGAAGAGCATTGAAGGTATTGAAAAATTCTTCTTGAGTTGCAACCTTTTTACCACTGAGAGATTGGATATCATCAATTAGTAAGAGATCAAGGCTTCGGTAAGTTTTTTTAAATTTTTCCATTTCCCCGAGCCTCAGGTGTTCAAGAAAATCATTGATAAAACTTTCAGCAGGAATATACTTAACCCGAGCTTCAGGAATATTTTTTAGAATTTCATTTCCGATAGCATTCAGTAAGTGGGTTTTCCCTAGTCCAGGACCACCATAAATGAAAAGGGGATTATAAGTCAAGGCGAGGTCTTCGGAAACAGCCAGAGCAGCAGACTTAGCCCAGATATTCCCATCTCCTTGAATAAAGTTATCAAAGGTATATTTTTCCTTCAATCCTGTTTCAGAATATGGAATAGCAAGATTGGCCTGTGAAGCAACATAATGATTGCTATTTTCAGAATCCATGACATAGGTTGAAGATTCTTCCTCAGGCTTTGTTAAGACAAATTGAGTTTTTATTTCAGTATCATAAACTTCAAAACCAGCAGCCACAATGATATCTTTGAGTTGTTTTTTCCAAACCATTTCCATTTCAGGTCTAGGTAAAAAGATAGTAGCTACATTTTCCTCCACTTTTATGAGCTCAGCAGGTGTGGCGTAGAAATCGTACATAGAACGTGTCAATCTTTCTTGAGCCAATTCCAAGATTTGATTCCAAAATTGTTTTTCTTTCACTGATTATCCCCTCCTTTGCTATATTTGATGTAAAAAGGTTTATTGTTAGATTTATTTTACCATAGATGCTAGCATTTTTCCACAATCTGTGGAAAAGAATCCACAATGTTTACATTCTTTATCCACAGGTTGGGGATAAGTCAGGGATTTCCTTGAATTCTTTGGTTTTTTGTTATAAAAATTAGTGGATAAAATTGTTGATTAAGAAAATAAAAGAACAGCCTTATTTCAGGCTGTTGATAATTCTGTCATATTCTTCTTGACTTGAAAAAGAAATAACAATCTTTCCAGTATCTTTTGTAGAAAGTTTAATTTCTACATTTAATCCAAGTTGTTTTTTTAATTTATCTTCCTCATCTTTAATGAAAGAATCACTTTTTTTCTGCTTCTTTTGTTTTTTCTCTGTAAGAAGTGCTTCTAACTTTCTCACAGAGATATCTTCATTTTTGATTAGTTGAAAGAAATATTCCTGTCGCTCTTTATCCAAACCAACTAGTGAGCGTGCATGAGCTTGAGAAAGTCTACCATTTTCTACTTCAGATAAGATATGCTCTGGTAGGGAAAGCAAACGAATAAAATTAGTGATATAAGGACGAGATTTTCCCATTTTATCCGCTATCTCAGTGTGAGTAAATCCTTTTTCTACCAAAGATTCGTAGGCGCGTGCCTCTTCAATCGGATTCAAGTTTTCTCTCTGTAAATTCTCAATGATAGACTGAATCATCATTTCCTGATCTGAGAGGTGTTTTACAACTGCTGGAATAGAGGTCAGACCAGCCAAGAGAGAAGCTCGATATCGTCTTTCTCCTGCAAGGATTTCATAACCAATTACAGGAGATTGACGAACGATGATTGGTTGGATTAGCCCATTTTCTTTGATTGACTGAGCTAATTCTTTTAATTTTTTTACATCAAATTCTTTCCGAGGTTGATAGGGATTTTTTTGTATTTCCGAGATAGAAATCATTTCAAATTTTTCCATGATTCTACACTAACATATCTTTTATTATATGTAAAGTTTTCTTTACACTGATGTCAATTAAGATTCTAAATCACTTGTACTTTTATCTAGCTTAACAGTTGTAGTCTCCTCTTTCCCATTTCGATAGTAGGTGATTTTAATGGTGTCTCCGATAGAATGGTTGTAAAGAGCACTCTGTAAATCTGTTGACGAAGAAATCTCCTTGTCGTCAACTTTGGTAATAACGTCGTATTTTTCAAGGTGACCAGATGCAGGCATATTACTTTGAACAGATTTTACCACTACACCAGAAGTTACGCTACTTGGAATATTGAGTTTTCTAAGATCACTAGCTCCAATATTAGCTAAATTAACCATTTGAATTCCAAGAGCAGGGCGAGTCACTTTACCATCACTTTCAAGCTGTTTAATAATATTTTGAGCATCATTTGATGGGATTGCAAAACCAAGACCTTCGACAGAGGTTCCACCATTACTTGCAATTTTACTTGATGTAATCCCGATAACTTGGCCCTGAATGTTTACAAGTGGACCACCAGAGTTACCAGGGTTAATGGCAGTATCTGTCTGAATAGCTTTTGTAGAAATGGCTTGACCATCTTGAGATTTTAGAGAGACATTTCGATTGAGACTTGAAATGATTCCTTGGGTAACTGTATTGGCATATTCGGATCCTAGAGGACTACCAATTGCGATTGCAGTCTCACCAACATTTAGTTTGCTAGAATCTCCAAATTCTGCTACGGTTGTGACTTTTTCTGAAGAAATTTTTACGACAGCAATATCAGAGAACGTATCAGAACCGACAATTTCACCAGGAACTTTTGTACCGTCTGCTAAACGGATATCAACTTTTGAAGCTCCTTTAATAACGTGGGTATTTGTCACAAGGTAGGCATCTTTCCCATTCTTTTTGTAAATAACACCAGAACCTTCACTTGCTACCTGTTGAGAGTCGGTATCCGTATCTGTCTCGTCATTTCCAAAAACACTATTTTGCCGATTTGCTGAATAAGTGATGACCGACACAACGGCATCTTTTACCTTGTTAACGGCCTGAGTTGTTGCATTTTCATTTTTGTAGGAAGTCTGAGTAACAGTGTTTGTAGTGTTATTTGTGGCTTGACTTACTTGTTTTTGATAAAGTTGCAGTGTCACAAAACTTCCTAGGGCACCACTCAAAAATCCTATCAGAATGATGATAAGAAAGGTAACTCCTTTTTTGTAAAATTTTTGTAAGTGTTTCATAAACGCCTCCGTTTGTTTTTTATTTGATTAAAGTATAAATCTATTAACTTAATTCAAGCTTAAAGGTAGAAGTTTTACACAAGTTGTGGATAACTCGCTTTTTTCTTTGAATTTGCTAGTTTTTCTAGATGATTCTTTGTGAATAAGATGTGAAATAAAGTGTGGATATGATAGAATAGAAGAATGAAAATAAAAATTGTAACAGTTGGAAAACTGAAGGAAAAATACCTTAAAGATGGCATTGCTGAATATACTAAACGAATTTCTCGTTTTGCCACTGTAGAAATCATTGAGTTAGCTGATGAAAAAAATCCAGATAAGGCAAGTGAGTCAGAAAATCATAAAATATTAGAAATAGAGGGAAATCGAATTCTTTCTAAGCTTGGAGAAAGAGATTTTGTAGTTGTGTTAGCAATTGAAGGAAAAATTTTCTCCTCAGAAGAATTCAGTAAACAACTGGAACAGGCTTCTATAAAGGGATTTTCTACCCTTACATTTATTATTGGTGGAAGTCTGGGACTATCCCCTGCTGTGAAGCATCGTGCTAATCTCTCTGTTAGTTTTGGGCGTTTGACCTTGCCACACCAGTTAATGAGATTAGTCCTTGTTGAACAAATTTATCGTGCTTTTACCATTCAGCAGGGATCCCCTTATCATAAATAGAAGATTGACTTACTTCTTGTTTTTTGATAGAATGGTCATGTTAGGTCTCATAGCTCAGCTGGATAGAGCATTCGCCTTCTAAGCGAACGGTCGCAGGTTCGAATCCTGCTGGGATCAGTACATTAGAGAAGAAGCTGGGATTATTTCCCAGCTTTTTTCTTCAAAAGGTGCATTTCAGGTGTAAAAAAGTACAGTTGAGAAGAAATTTTTCTTAAGTGATCTTCATTTTGTATAATAGATTTGTAAGATAACTTACAAGAAAAACAATACAGGAGATTTTATTATGAAAAACACAGTTAAATTTGAACAATTTAAAGAAGTAACAGAAACAGAATTGCAGGAGATTCGGGGTGGGGAATGGAGAATTCCAGAATTAATACGTAATCTTATTTTTCCAAAAAGAAAATAACTAAAATAAAGGTAAAAAGTAATGAATTTATTTGGATTAGTAATAGCTTTTTTTTATGTTTTTATCATTAGTAAAATTTATGAATGGACTTGTAATGCAACTAAAAAAGAAAAATATATTTATAGTCTTTATGTCTTTTTACTACAATTAATATTAGAAGAAATAATGTATTTGCTAGCCTTAGATGGTTACGGTTTGTCTAAATTTTTATTTCCTTTACTCATATTCGGTTACTTTGTTGGATTTCAGAAGTATGATAAGTCTAAGGGAGTTTTTATAAGCCTATTATTTTCTCTCTTATATCATAGTAGTAATAACTTTATATCGGTAACTTTATCATCTATAACAGGAGATGATATTGCATTAGAATATAATAATTATTTTATTATATTTGTACTTATTTTAACCTATTTGGTTATTAAAATTGTCATATCTTATTTCCATTTGGAGTTTAAATATTTTGACAAAGAATATCTCTATTCTTTTTTGAAAAAAGTGCTATATGTATTTATCTTCCTGCATATCGTCTCTTTTATTTCAGATATCGTGAGTACTATTTCTCATTTAAATAGTTTTGGAAGTATTTTATCATCCGTAGTTTTTGTTGGGCTCCTTTTAACCTTCTTTGCAATGGACTCTTACAAGGTTCAAATTGAAAAAGAGATTGCTCTAAAACAAAAGAAATTTGAACAAAAACATTTACAGACTTATACTGACGAAATTGTGGAGTTATATAATGAAATTCGAGGTTTTCGTCATGACTATGCAGGGATGCTTGTCAGCATGCAAATGGCGATTGACAGTGGAGATTTACAAGAAATTAACAGGGTTTACAATGAAGTCCTAGTAAAAGCAAATCAGAAATTGAGGTCAGAAAAATATACTTACTTTGATTTAAATAATATAGAAGATTCTGCTTTACGAAGTTTAATTGCTCAATCGATTGTCTATGCACGAAAAAATGATGTAGAGTTTACATTGGAAGTAAAGGATATCATTACTAGACTGTCAATAGATTTACTTGATCTTGTTCGTATCATGAGTATTTTATTAAACAATGCTGTTGAAGGTGCCGCAGATAGTTACTTGAAACAAATTGAAGTTGCAGTCATTAAAATGGATTTTGAAACAGTTATAGTCATCCAGAATTCATGTAAAATCACTATGACGCCTTCAGAAGACTTATTTGCCTTAGGTTTCTCTACCAAGGGAAGAAATAGAGGTCTAGGGCTTAATAATGTCAAAGAGATTTTAGATAAGTATGACAACATTATGTTAGAAACAGAGATGGAAGACAACACATTTAGACAAATTATTAGATTTAAGAGGGAATTTGAATGAAAGTACTAATTTTAGAAGATGTTATTGAGCATCAAGTGAGACTTGAGAGAATATTGAATGAAATCTCGGAGGAATCAAATATTCCTATTTCTTATAAGACAACAGGAAAAGTTCGTGAGTTTAAGGAATATATCGAAAATGATGAAGTAAATCAGCTTTATTTCCTAGATATCGATATTCACGGAATTGAGAAAAAGGGCTTTGAAGTGGCACAGTTTATCCGTCACCACAATCCTTATGCTATTATTGTCTTTATTACCAGTCGATCTGAATTTGCTACTTTAACTTATAAATACCAGGTATCAGCTCTAGATTTTGTAGACAAAGACATCAATGATGAATTGTTCAAAAAACGTATCGAGCAGAGTATTTTTTACACTAAGAGCATGCTGCTTGAAAACGAAGATGTTGTAGACTATTTTGATTACAACTATAAGGGAAATGATTTGAAAATCCCTTACCATGATATTTTGTATATCGAAACAACAGGTGTTTCTCATAAGTTGCGGATTATTGGTAAGAATTTTGCCAAAGAGTTCTATGGAACAATGACAGATATTCAGGAAAAGGACAAACATACCCAGCGATTTTATTCTCCTCATAAATCTTTCCTAATCAATATTGGAAATGTTAGAGAAATTGATCGAAAGAATCTAGAAGTTGTCTTTTATGAAGATCATCGCTGCCCCATCACTCGTTTGAAAGTTCGCAAACTGAGAGATATTCTGGAGAAAAAATCTAAAAAGTAATTGACAATTAGCAAGAAATTGATATAATGGTTATATCTGCTACAGATAGATGGTCCGTTGGTCAAGGGGTTAAGACACCGCCTTTTCACGGCGGTAACACGGGTTCGAATC
>NZ_MZNX01000006.1:296171-412222 GCF_004353325.1 Streptococcus downii | reverse complement strand
AGTTGGTAGTAGCGCATGACTGTTAATCATGATGTCGTAGGTTCGAGTCCTACTGGCGGAGTTAGATAAAAAGAACACCAGATGGTGTCCTTTTTCTTTTAGTTGACATCACCTAACATTTTCATAAGGAAGTCTGTCATTTCTTGCGGACTTTCTTTTTTTCCGTGAGCAATCCAAGTCTGGCAAACACCAAATAGGGCATTGGTTAGATAAATACTGCTGTATTCTAATTCTATTGGAGTGAGTTGTAGTTTCATAAAGCGTTTCTGAAGGTCGGTGCTAAGCATAATGTGAAGCTTATTTCTCAAGAAATTTTGAATTTCTTTGGTGCCATTTTCAGATAAGAGTGCAGCCAAGAGTGGTTCAGACTCTAAATATTCAAATACTTCTAAAATAGCATCTCTTTTATGATGGGCATGTTTTTGGAAAATATACTCAAAGGTATGAAAGAGCTTACTTTGGTAATGTTCAATCATATCATACTTATCCTTGTAGTGAGTGTAAAAGCTGGAACGACTGATTCCGGCTTTTTCTGCTAACTTGACAGTAGAAATTTGATCAAAGGGTTGGTCCATCAATAATTGAACCATGGCATTTTCGATGATTCGCTTTGTTTTTAAACGTTTGTTGCTTTCTTTCATAATTCCTCCTCTTGCACAAAAATAGACTATGTGTCCAAAAAATAATTTTTTACCTTGTAATTTGGATTTTTTGATGTATAATCTATTATATCAAAAATTTAGACAATATGTTTAAAAAAGGAGAAAATATGTTTAAAGAATGGAAAGCAATATTTAAAAAACCGACCTTTATCATTGTAATGATAGGGATTTCTCTTATTCCAGCTCTGTACAATATCATATTTTTGTCATCAATGTGGGATCCATATGGGCAATTGTCTGACTTACCTGTGGCAGTTGTCAATAATGATAAAGAAGCTTCCTATAACGGTAATACCATGGCTATAGGAAAAGACATGGTGTCAAATTTAAAAGAAAATAAAAGCTTAGATTTTCATTTCGTAGATGAAGATGAAGGAAAGAAGGGATTGGAAGATGGCAATTACTATATGGTAGTGACTTTACCAAGTGATTTATCTGAAAAAGCAGCTTCTATTTTAACGAATCATCCAGAGCAAATGCAAATCGATTATCAGACTTCAAGTGGTCATAGTTTTATTGCTAGCAAGATGAGCGATTCTGCGATGACACAATTGAAGCAGAATGTTTCTACCAATGTAACCGAGACCTATACTAAAGCTTTATTTGATAAGATGGTCGAATTAAAGGATGGTATGAGTCAAGCGGCTTCTGGTAGTGAAAAATTAACTGATGGAGCGAATCAGTTAGTGACAGGAAGTCAAACATTGACTACTAACCTACACTCTTTAGCAGATTCAAGTTTAACATTTTCAAATGGAACGGAGCAGTTTACTAAAAGATTATCCTCTTATGTCTCTGGTGTTGAACAACTTCATCTTGGCTTAGGGAATTTTAATAGTGGTTTAGTTACATATACTGGTGCAGTGAGTCAATTAGATAGGGGATTAGGTCAATTATCTTCTAAAAGTCCTGAATTAGTAAGACGAATCAATCAGTTATATACTGGTGTAGAATCCTATACTGGCGGTGTTTCTCAGCTTAATGCTGGTCTTAATCAATTTTCATCTGGTGTTAGTGCCTACACCAATGGAGTGGGAAGTCTTGCAACAGGTGCTAATCAGTTATCTAATCAATCAGCTACACTTCGAATGGGGGTGGAGCAATTAAGTGAAGGGATTCAACAACTTTCTAGCAAGTTAGATGCTTCGTCTGGGAAAAAAGATCAAATTAATCAATTATCTTCTGGTCTGAATCAGTTAAATCAAGCTATTCAAAATATTGATGTTGGAGATACAAAACAATTAGATTCTGTTTTATCAAGTATAGTATCTCTTTCTAATCAAATGTTAGCAAGTGCTCAGTCTGATAAAGCAACTACATTAGCAAATATTCAATCGACAGTAGCTTATCAATCCTTGACAAGTGAGCAACAAGCTGAGATAAGTGCTTCTGTATCTCAAAATTCGACTGATAGTATTCAATCGGCTCAGTCAATTATAACTTTAGTACAAGGTTTACAGGGAAATTTAGAAAACTTACAAAATCAATCTTCAAATCTTTCGACGTTAAAAAATCAAGCTAATCAAGTATTACCTATTGCTTCTACTTCTTTGACAGGATTGTCAAGTGGATTAACAGAAATACAGGGAGCAGTGACGAGTAAATTAGTTCCTGCTAGTCAGTCGATTGCATCAGGTGTAAATGCATATACTGCAGGTGTTGATAAAGTTTCTCAGGGCGCAAGTCAACTAAGTGAAAAGAATTCCACCTTGACAGGTAGTTTGGATCAACTAGTTTCAGGCTCAAACACCTTGACACAAAAATCTTCTAGCTTGACAGCAGGAGTTGGTCAATTAGTTGAAAAAACTCCAGAATTAGTATCTGGTATTGAAAAATTATCAACTGGCTCTAACCAATTGAATCAAAAGAGTCAAGAATTAATGGCAGGAGCTGATAAATTACAATCAGGATCTGGTCGATTAGCAGACAAATCCAGTCAGTTACTTTCAGGTGCTTCTCAATTAGAGAATGGAGCTAATAAATTGGCAGATGGATCTGGGAAACTTGCAGAAGGTGGAACAAAGTTAACTTCTGGATTGGAAGATTTACAGGCAGGAGTTGCTTCTTTAGGACAAGGACTAGGTAATGCTAGTGATCAACTCAAATCAGCATCAACAGAATCTAAAAATGCAGAGATTTTGTCAAATCCACTCAATCTTTCAAAAATAGACAATGATCAAGTTCCTGTAAATGGGATTGCTATGGCTCCTTATATGATATCAGTCGCTCTCTTTGTCGCTGCGTTATCAACAAATATGATTTTTGCTAAATTACCTTCAGGTCGTCATCCTGAAACTCGCTGGGCTTGCTTCAAATCTCGCTTTGAGATAAATGGAGTTATAGCTGTTTTAGCCGCTGTCTTAGTCTATGGTGGCGTTCATCTTATTGGTCTAACAGCAAATAATGAAATGAGAACCTTGTTCTTAATTATTATCGCAAGCTTAACATTTATGTCTATGGTAACTGCATTAACAACATGGAATAGCCGTATAGGAGCTTTCTTTTCTCTTATTTTGCTTTTATTACAGTTAGCATCAAGTGCAGGTACCTATCCACTTGCTTTGACAAATAATTTCTTTAGAGCTATTAATCCTTGGTTACCAATGAGTTATTCGGTTTCTGGATTACGACAAACAATTTCTATGACAGGAAATATTCATCAACAAGTCATTTTCCTTATTATAATACTAGCTTTCTTTACTGCTTTAGGTATGCTAGCTTATCAACCTAAGAAAATGGAAGAAGATTAAAAAGATTGGCCAAGGAATTGGTCAATCTTTTTCTGTCTTAGATAAATTTTGTCTGTGATTATAGATCCCAAAAAGAAGAAGGGCAGTTACTGAGCAGGCTGCTCCAATAACAAAACCATTGGGGATAAAGGAAAGTGTAATGGTGCCTTTTCCCTTTGGAACATCAACTTTCATAAAACCAGTCTGAGCCTGCTTGATTTCAAGTTTTTTCCCATCTTGGTATGCAGACCAACCTTTGTCATAAGGGATAGTGAAGAAAATAGAGGTATCTTGTTTTACTTCATATGTAGCAAAGACTTTATTTTTAGAGGTGGATACTTCTACAGGTTGTTCTTTAATTTTTTGAATTGCCTCAGTTAGGGCCTGAGTATCTAAACGATAGAAGGTTGGAGATTCAAATGACACTTGAGAATTTCCAGGAAAGCTAACACTGATATTGAAAGTTTTTTGTTCTTGAGTATAACCCAAATTAAAGAAATTAAAAGCATTATCAGTTGTAAAAGTCTTTTTTTCACCGTTGACAATGATGTCAACTTTCTTTTGCTTATCGTTTGTAAAATGAAGATTTGAAAAAGAGAGATAGACTTGACTATTTTGAGGAACCTCAATTTGATAATCAATCTTTGCATCTTCATTCGCAGAACCTGTGATACTTGTTAAACCATCTGAAGTATCTGTTTTATCATATGTTATTTGGGAGAAGTAATCTAAGTTGAGATTAGCAAGCTTGTTTATAAATAAGGCCTGATTATCCAGAGTGTGATTGTTAAAGTTTACATCGGTGTAAATAGATTGAGTGGCAAAAGCAATGGGTAAAGAGAGTTGATTTTTATATAAGGTTAAATGATCCTTTTGATAAATCTCTTGAAATCCATATTTATCAAGGGGAGTTTCTGAAATATTGTACTGGATTCCAAATAAACTATCTGCTAAAAGACTGTTATTTGCATAACGGAGATTGAGGTTAGTTCCAGAGGATTTGAATCCAAGTTTGTCCAAACTAGTGCTAGCTGAACGATTTCGTACAGACGAAAATTGAGAGATTCCATTGTAGTTAAATTTCATACTATCATTTCCTGTCTGAATTTGCAGTTTTTCAGTACGTGTAAATGGATTGTCAATTTGGTTTAGAATGGATTCCATAGCGGTGATATCTCTATTATAGGCGCTACGAGAAGCAAAGGCCCATTCTTTAGCTATTCCTTCTATTTGAGATGAAGCATTTAAGCTTATCTCAAATGTTATAAATAGAGATAAAAGGATTGCAAATAGATTTACAGAGATAAATTTTCTAATGACTGCAAGAAGTAAAAGAGCATAAACCAGGAGAAATTCAAGGGTGAGTAGGATATTCAAATCTGTTAAAAAAGAATAATGTGATTTAAAGTATACAGTAGCCAAAAATCCTGTTAGTACAAGAAAAAGTGAACCAAATAGATTCCATAGCTTCAGTTCTTTCAGACGATTTAAGACTTCTGCTGCAGTATAAATTAACAGAGTGGAAAAAATCCAAGCATAGCGATGCAAAAACATATTTGGGGTATGCATCCCCTGCCAAAATAAATCAAGTGCTTCTATGTAAAAGCTTGTTATTAAAAAAGTAAAGAAAATTGCATAGATAAGTTTCACGTGAAACCTTATGGATTTTATTGTGAAAAATAGAATGGTTAAAATAAAGGGAAGCAATCCAACAAAAATCATTGGTATAGATCCATACTTAGTTGTATCAAAAGATCCAATGAATTGTTTTGCGAAAATATCCAGATACCAGCTACTGTCTGTCTTTAATTTTGTGATGGCAGTCAACTTCTCTCCATGAGTTTGTAAATCAAACAGTGTAGGAAGAGTCATAATCAAACTAGCCATTCCAGCTAAAAAGGAGGTAACAACAAAATCAAGAAAAGATGATTTTCGAGTTTTAAAGTCCCAAGAAATTTGGCAGAGATACCAGAAAATAAGAAACAATACTGTCATATACCCAAAATAATAATTTTGAATAAATAAGATTGACAAACTTGTAAAGTATAGTAGGCGTTTCTTTTGTGTTATAAGTAGGTATAAACCAGTTATAATTAAAGGAATCAAGATAAAAACATCTAGCCAGGTTTTTATCTCTAACTGACTGACAGTGAAGCTCATTAGAGCATAGGAAGTAGATAAGGCAAGTTTTAAAAATTTTGGGATATCTTTAAATAATCTAGTCAAACTAAAGAAGGTTGACAGACCAATCAATCCAAATTTTAATAGAGTGGTCAGATAAACAGCATCTGGCATATTCGTCAGATTAAAAAAGTAAACCAGGGGTGAGAGAAAACTACCCAAGTAATAACTAGATAGAGCATAGAAATTCAGTCCGAGGCCACTTGTAAAGGTGTAAAACAAACTACCATTTCCATGTAAAATATTTCGTAAAGCCACATCAAAAATAACGTATTGATGGAAACCATCTCCTAATAGTGGAGATGTATCGCTATTCCAGTAGATACCTTGAGTTAGGTATACTCCAGTCATAATTACTAAAGGAATGATGAAAGAAACAAAATAGGTCCAATATGTTTTAAAAAATGATTTCATGTTACCTCGTAGAATGATAGAAAACTCAGTTGGTTACCCCAACTGAGTTTTGAAGTCTTATTTAATCTTTCCAAAGTTCTTTAACTTTTGCTTGTACTTCTGCATTTTCTAGGAATTCGTCATAGGTTTCATCGATACGATCAATGACGCCATTCTTAGACAAAACAATGATATGGTTTGCCAAAGTTTGGATAAACTCGTGGTCATGGCTGGCAAAGATGATTGATTCTTTAAAGTTTTTCAATCCATCGTTCAAGCTTGAAATAGATTCCAAATCCAAGTGATTTGTTGGATCATCAAGTACAAGGACATTTGATTTCAAGAGCATAAGTTTTGAAAGCATGACACGTACTTTTTCTCCCCCTGACAAGACGTTTACAGGTTTGTTAACCTCATCTCCAGAAAAGAGCATACGACCAAGAAAACCACGTAGGAAGGTATTGTCATCTTCTTCTTTACTTGCAAATTGACGCAACCAGTCAAGGATTGACTCTCCTCCTGCAAAATCAGCCGAGTTGTCTTTTGGCAAGTAAGAACGGCTAGTAGTAACTCCCCACTTGACAGTTCCTTCATAGTCGATGTCACCCATAATTGCGCGAATTAATGCAGTCGTTTGGATGTCATTTTGTCCGATAAGAGCTGTTTTATCACCTGGACGCAAAATGAAACTAATATTGTCTAGGATAGTTTCACCATCAATCTTTACAGTTAGATTTTCTACTGTCAAGAGATCATTACCAATCTCACGTTCTGCTTTAAAGTTGATAAATGGGTATTTACGACTAGATGGCACAATCTCTTCTAATTCAATCTTGTCAAGCATTTTTTTACGAGACGTTGCCTGTCTTGACTTAGAAGCATTGGCAGAGAATCGAGCAACGAATTCTTGCAATTGCTTAATTTTTTCTTCTGCCTTGGCATTACGGTCTGCTAGCAATTTAGCAGCAAGCTCAGAAGATTCCTTCCAGAAGTCGTAGTTTCCGACATAGAGTTTGATTTTTCCAAAGTCAAGGTCGGCCATATGAGTACATACTTTGTTTAAGAAGTGGCGGTCATGGGATACAACGATAACGGTGTTATCAAAGTCAATCAAGAAGTCTTCTAGCCAAGTAATGGATTGAATATCCAGACCGTTGGTTGGCTCGTCCAAGAGAAGAACATCTGGTTTGCCAAAAAGTGCTTTGGCAAGGAGAACCTTCACTTTTTCACCATTGGCCAATTCGCTCATGTTTTGATAGTGCAATTCTTCTGGAATGTTAAGATTTTGAAGTAATTGAGATGCTTCGCTCTCTGCCTCCCAACCTCCAAGTTCGGCAAATTCACCTTCAAGTTCAGCTGCACGAACACCATCTTCATCGGAAAAATCTTCCTTCATGTAAATAGCATCTTTTTCTTTCATGATGCTATATAGTTTTTCATTTCCCATGATAACGACATCAATGACACGTTCATCTTCATAGTCAAAATGATTTTGACGGAGGACAGAGAGACGTTCATCTGGACCAAGAGAGATGTGACCAGTTGTAGGTTCGATATCACCAGCTAGAATTTTTAAGAATGTAGACTTCCCAGCACCATTAGCACCAATTAATCCGTATGTATTTCCTTCTGTAAATTTGATGTTGACATCATCAAAAAGTTTGCGATCACTAAAACGTAGTGAAACATCAGATACTGTAAGCAATGTTTTTCTCCTATAATATGTAATACATTTATTCTACTAGAAAAGAGAGAAATATTCAAATTTTTATCTGTCAATTTTGTGTCAATTAAGTTTACAGTTTTATTTACAATGAGTTAGTCGTTTGATTTAAAAAATTTTCTGTTATTTTAACAAAAAAATGCTATAATTGAAGAGACCATTTCGAAGGAGAAAAAAATGACGAAACCCATTATTTTAACAGGAGATCGCCCAACAGGAAAATTGCATATTGGACATTATGTTGGGAGTCTTAAAAATAGAGTATTGCTGCAGGAAGAAGATAAGTATGACATGTTTGTTTTTTTGGCGGACCAACAAGCATTGACAGATCACGCCAAAGATCCTCAAACGATTGTAGAATCGATCGGGAATGTTGCCTTGGATTATTTAGCAGTTGGATTGGATCCAAGTAAATCAACTATCTTTATTCAAAGTCAAATTCCAGAGTTGGCTGAACTATCTATGTACTATATGAATTTGGTGTCACTAGCTCGTTTGGAACGCAATCCGACAGTAAAAACAGAGATTGCTCAAAAAGGGTTTGGAGAAAGTATTCCAACAGGATTTTTGGTTTATCCAATTGCGCAAGCAGCTGATATCACAGCTTTCAAGGCCAATTATGTTCCTGTAGGAACAGACCAAAAACCAATGATTGAACAGACTCGTGAAATTGTTCGTTCTTTTAACAACGCATATAACTGTGATGTCTTAGTGGAACCAGAAGGTATTTATCCAGAAAATGAGAGAGCAGGGCGTTTGCCAGGTTTAGATGGAAATGCTAAAATGTCTAAATCCCTTAATAATGGTATTTATCTAGCAGATGATGCGGATACGTTGCGTAAAAAGGTCATGAGCATGTATACTGATCCAGACCATATTCGGGTTGAGGATCCAGGTAAGATTGAAGGAAATATGGTTTTCCATTATCTAGATGTGTTTGGTCGTCCAGAAGATGCTCAAAAAATTGCGGATATGAAAGAACATTATCAACGTGGTGGCCTTGGTGATGTAAAGACGAAACGTTATCTACTTGAAATATTAGAACGCGAACTTGGTCCTATTCGTGAGCGCCGTATCGAATTTGCTAAGGATATGGGAGAAGTGTACAATATGCTTCAAAAAGGGAGTGAAAAAGCGCGTGAGGTTGCAGGTCAAACTCTATCTGAAGTTAAGGGAGCAATGGGACTAAATTATTTTAAATAATAGGTAAAATATGAATCGTAAAACTATCTCTTCCATAGGATCACAGGGATAGTTTTTTTATGACTTCTACCATAAATATAATTGACAAATTTTCATAGAATGGTATGATAGATACAATACAAAAAGAGTCAAGCTCAAAAAGAAAGAAAAGAGGAAACTTCAATGTCTAATTGGGATACTAAATTTTTAAAAAAAGGTTTTACCTTTGATGATGTATTGCTCATTCCAGCAGAAAGTCATGTGTTGCCTAATGATGCAGATTTAACAACAAAATTGGCAGATAATCTGACTTTAAATATCCCAATTATAACAGCCGCCATGGATACAGTCACAGAAAGTCAAATGGCTATTGCCATTGCTCGTGCAGGTGGTCTTGGAGTAATCCATAAAAATATGTCTATTGCGCAACAGGCAGATGAAGTTCGTAAGGTAAAACGTTCTGAAAATGGTGTTATTATTGATCCATTCTTCTTGACTCCAGAACACACGATTGCTGAAGCAGATGAGCTGATGGGACGTTACCGTATCAGTGGTGTGCCAGTTGTGGAGACACTTGAAAATCGTAAACTGGTTGGTATTCTAACAAATCGAGATCTTCGCTTTATTTCAGATTACAATCAGCCAATCTCAAACCATATGACCAGTGAAAATCTTGTTACTGCTCCTGTTGGTACAGATCTTGCAACAGCTGAAAGCATTCTTCAAGAACACCGTATTGAAAAACTTCCTTTGGTTGATGAAGAAGGTCGTCTTTCTGGTTTGATTACTATCAAAGATATTGAAAAAGTGATTGAGTTTCCAAATGCTGCTAAAGATGAGTTTGGTCGTCTTCTAGTTGCTGGAGCGGTGGGTGTCACTTCAGATACATTCGAACGTGCCGAAGCCCTTTTTGAAGCAGGAGCTGACGCAATTGTTATTGATACTGCCCATGGTCACTCTGCTGGTGTTCTACGTAAAATTGCTGAAATTCGTGCTCATTTCCCAGACCGCACTTTGATTGCGGGTAATATTGCCACTGCAGAGGGTGCGCGTGCTCTTTATGATGCAGGCGTAGATGTTGTCAAAGTCGGTATCGGACCAGGTTCTATCTGTACAACTCGTGTCATTGCAGGTGTCGGTGTACCACAAATAACAGCAATCTATGATGCGGCAGCTGTTGCGCGTGAATATGGAAAAACAATCATTGCTGATGGTGGAATCAAGTACTCAGGAGATATTGTAAAAGCCCTTGCTGCAGGTGGAAATGCAGTTATGCTTGGATCAATGTTTGCTGGAACTGATGAAGCTCCAGGTGAAACTGAAATCTTCCAAGGACGTAAGTTCAAGACTTACCGTGGTATGGGATCAATTGCTGCTATGAAAAAAGGTTCAAGCGACCGTTACTTCCAAGGTTCTGTCAATGAAGCAAACAAACTCGTTCCAGAAGGAATTGAAGGTCGTGTTGCCTATAAAGGTGCAGCAGCTGATATCGTCTTCCAAATGATTGGTGGTATTCGCTCTGGTATGGGTTACTGTGGTGCAGCTAACCTTAAAGAATTGCACGACAACGCCCAATTTATTGAAATGTCTGGTGCAGGTTTGAAAGAAAGCCATCCTCATGATGTACAAATTACTAATGAAGCACCAAACTATTCTATGTAAGTAGTAAAAAAGAACTCCTAAATTTCAGGAGTTCTTTTTGTTTACAAAGTTGTCAATGTTGATTTACAGATATTTTACCGTTTTGGATCCTGAAAATACTAAGATTTTCAGGCAAGTTTTGTAAGTGGTCTAAACTTGTTGTTGTGATAAAGGTTTGGATAGATTGAGAAATGGTTTCTAGTAATTTTAGTTGCCGTGTGTTGTCAAGTTCGCTCATAACATCGTCAAGTAAGAGTATAGGAGACTCATTGGTAATACTTTCCATTAGCTCAATTTCTGCCAATTTGATAGAAAGAACAAGGCTGCGATGTTGACCTTGACTCCCAAAACTAGCGTCCATTCCATTGATATAAAAAGCAATGTCATCTCGATGAGGGCCGACACCAGTATTCTTTTTAAACAAATCTCTTGATCTACTTTTTTCTAAAGCTATTTTAAAAGAATTTGTCAACTGATCTTCACCAGTAAAGTTGACAGATGATTGATAAGATATTGACAACTCTTCTAATTTATTTGAGATTTCTAAGTGTGTTTTTTGACCAAATTTCTCTAAATCTTTAATGAATTTTATTCGATGCTTTATGACACGACAACCGTATTCTACTAACTGATCATCTAAGACCGACAGAAATGTTTCGTCAATCTTTTGACTGGATTTTAGGTAAGTATTTCTCTGCTTGAGTATATGGTTGTAGTTTGACAGGTCTGACAAGTAAATTGGTTTAATTTGTCCCAGTTCGATGTCTATAAATTTTCGACGAACGGATGGCGCTCCTTTAATTAACTGGAGATCTTCAGGTGCGAAGAGAACCACATTCATATGTCCGATATAGTCTGATAGGCGAGCTTGTTTTAAGTGATTGACTTTAGTCACACGCCCTTTTGGTGTTAAATCAATTTCTAGAGGTATAGAACCTGTTTTTTTCTGTAGCAAGCCAGAAAGATGAAGTTGCTCGTCATCAAAATGAATGAGATTTTTATCTGTACGAGTCCGATGACTACGTGTCAAGGCTAAGAAATAGATTGCTTCTAGAATATTGGTTTTTCCTTGAGCATTTTGGCCTAAAAAGATGTTTAATTTTGGATTGAAATCAATTTTTGCCTCTTTGTAATTTCGAAAGGTCTTAATTGTTAAATGTTGAAGCCACATAGTTATCTTCCTGGAAAACGTGGAGCTTGTTTGGCTTTAGGTGATGAAGAAGTTTTTTGTTTTTCTTTCTTGACACCTTTATTCATCTCTTTGACAAGTTTAGCAATCCGCTCTTTTTCAATCTTATCTGTTTGGTATTCTTCTTGCTCTTTTAAACTTGGTTGTGTCAAGGTGATGTCAATTTTTAAATTAGGGATGTCAATCGTATCTCCAATACGGATTTTTTTCCCACGTCTACTTTCTAATTCACCATTAAAGTAAACTTGATGCTCCATTAAAAAGGATTTGATAGCACCGCCGCTTTGTATAATTCCAAGCTCTTTTAGGAGAGCTTGGAGCGTAATAAATTCTTCAAATAATTTGTATTCCATAATTCACCTCAATCTAAGGTATTATACCATATTTTCCCTGAAATAACTGAAGGAAAGTCACTCAAAATGAAAACGATTTTACTTTTGAAAGCTATAAAGAGAACAAGAAAAATTTTGATTTTCGTGATATAATAGAACTCTATATGTAAGGAGGTAAGGTATGGAGTTGGTGTCTGGAATTTCAGCACATTTTATTCAATCCAAAAAGTTTAAAACAAATAAAATCACTATTCGTTTTACTGCTCCCTTATCTCTTGAGACAATAGCGGGACGCATGTTAAGTGCAAGTATGTTGGAAACTGCCAATAAAGCTTACCCAACATCTCAAGCTTTTCGCAGATATTTGGCAAGTTTGTATGGAACAGATATTTCTACGAGTGCTTATCGTAGGGGACAGGCACATATTCTTGACCTAACATTTACCTATGTGCGGGACGAGTTTTTGAGTAAAAAAAATGTCTTGACTTCTCAAATTTTTGAACTGGTGAGACAGACTTTATTTGCCCCCTTAGTTGTAGATGGAGCCTTTGAGCCAGCCTTATTTGAAATTGAAAAAAAACAATTACTGGCCAGCTTAGCTACAGATATGGATGATTCATTTTATTTTGCTCATAAGGAATTGGATAACTTGTTCTTTCATGATGAACGTCTTCAATTGAGATATAGCGATTTACGAAATCGCATTTCAAATGAGTCTCCGGAAAGTAGCTACACTTGCTTTCAAGATGCTCTGAAAAATGATCGAATTGATTTCTTTTTCTTGGGTGATTTTAATGAAGTAGAAGTGAAGGAGTGGTTGAGGTCATTTTCCTTTACTGGGCGTCAAATCGATGTCAAGCCTCAGTACAAACAACCATATTCAAATGTCCTTCGGGAAGGAATGGTTCGTAAGAATGTGGGCCAATCTGTTTTGGAATTGGCTTACCATTGTTCTACGAGCTATGGAGACAAGCATCATTTGGCCATGGTAGTAATGAATGGTCTGTTAGGTGGTTTTGCTCACTCTAAGCTTTTTACGAATGTTCGGGAAAATGCTGGTCTAGCCTACACTATCTCCAGTCAATTAGATTTATTTAGTGGTCAATTGAGGATGTATGCTGGCATTGATCGGGAAAAGCGCAATCAAGCCAGAAAATTGATGAATCATCAATTACTTGAACTAAAGAAAGGTAATTTTACAGATTTGGAGATTGAACAGACCAAGGAGATGATTCGCAGAACCTTATTGCTTGCGCAAGATAGTCAGAGCTCACTAATCGAGCGAGTTTACTTGAATAGTTTGTTAGGGAAATCTACATCAGATTTTGACAATTGGATTGAAAAATTAAATCAAGTTGATAAAGAAGCTATCTGCAAAGCAGCAAATAGTGTTCGGTTACAAGCGATATACTTTATGGAAGGAATAGAATGATACCAGTTACCTTTGAAGAAAAATACTATCCTGCCGTAAAGGAGACGGTTTATCAGACTCGTCTATCAAATGGATTGACAGTGTCTCTCCTTCCTAAGAAACAATTTAATGAAGTTTACGGAGTTGTAACAGTTCGATTTGGATCAGTAGACACAAGCTTTACACTATCTAAAAAAGGTTTACAGTGTTATCCAGCTGGAATTGCACATTTTCTTGAACATAAACTATTTGAGAGAGAAAATGCTGAAGATATTATGGAGTCTTTTACACGCTTGGGAGCTGATAGCAATGCTTTTACAAGTTTTACAAAGACGAGTTATTTGTTTTCAACAATAGATCATTTATCAGAAAATTTGGATTTGCTTAAGGAATTGGTAACAGTTGCTCATTTTACAGAAGAGTCAGTTGAGAGAGAGAGGGAAATTATCCAACAGGAACGTGAGATGTACCAAGATGATCCAGATTCGCGTCTGTTTTTTGCAACATTAGCAAATCTTTATCCCAATACTCCTCTGGCAGCAGACATTGTTGGAAGTGAAAAATCAATTAACAACATTCAGCTAAATGACTTGAAATATAACTTTACAGTCTTTTACAAACCTGTCAATATGTCTTTGTTTTTAGTTGGGAATTTTGATGTAGATGCGATTGGAAAGTATTTTTCACAAAAGAAATTTAGAAATTTGGAAGACATGGTAGTAAACAAGGAGAAGCTAGCTTTACAGCCTGTTAAAGAAACAGACAGTCTCCGGATGGAGGTTTCTTCTCCAAAGCTTGCTGTTGGAATTAGGGGAATAGGTGAGGTGGTAGAAGCAGATTGCTACCGTTATAGTGTTTTGTTGAAATTGTTGTTTACGATGCTGTTTGGTTGGACTTCAAATCGTTTTCAAAACTTATATGAGGCGGGGAAGTTAGATGCTTCACTGTCATTAGAAGTTGAGGTGACTAGTCGTTTTCATTTTGTGATGTTGACTATGGATACGAAGGAACCCGTTTCTCTATCACATCAATTTCGTAAGGCTATTCGCAACTTTACGAAAGATTCAGATCTTACAGAGGAACATCTCGATCTTGTCAAGAGTGAGATGTTTGGGGAATTTTTCAGTAGTATGAACTCCTTGGAGTTTATTGCGACACAGTATGAGCCAGTCGACAGAGGAGAAACCATTTTTGATTTGCCAAAAATTTTACAAGAAATTACTTTGGAAGATGTTTTAAAAGCTGGTCATCGCTTGATTGATGATGGCGATCTAGTTGATTTTACAATCTTTCCAACCTAAAAGATGAGTGACCCTAGAAAGAAGGAATGCTAAGTATGAGAAAAAAAACAATTGGTGAGGTTCTGCGTCTAGCCAGAATTAACCAGGGATTGAGTATAGAAGAACTGCAGGCAAAAACGGATATTCAGATGAATTTATTAGAAGCTATGGAGGCAGATGATTTTGATCAACTCCCTAGTACCTTCTACGCTCGTTCTTTTTTGAGAAAATATGCCTGGGCGGTTGAATTGGACGAGCGAATCATTTTGGATGCCTATGATTCAGGCAGCATGATCACCTATGAAGAGGTTGATGTTGATGAAGAAGACTTGTCTGGTCGCAGACGATCAAATAAGAAAAAAACGTCTTATCTCCCCTTGTTTTATTTCGTTCTATTTGCTTTGTCGATTTTAATTTTTGTGACTTATTATGTTTGGAATTATATCCAGACTCAACCAACGCGTCCTTCTTCGCCTAATTATAGTATTGTGAGCTCAACTAGTTCAACAACTTCAACTAGTTCATCTTCTAGTAGTCAGACGTCTAGCTCGTCTTCTACTACGGAATCAACTATTACAGTGTCAGGCGAAGGAAACCGCATTGAAGCTCGCTATAAAACGAGTAAGGAAACAGCTACGGTTCAGCTGGCAGTTTCGGATGTAACTAGCTGGGTTAGTGTTTCAGGAAGCGAGCTAGAGGGTGGTGTGACACTATCCGCAGACAATAAAAATGAAAAAACAACAGTTTCAACTAAGAATCCCGTTGCTATCACCTTAGGTGTAGTGAAGGGAGTTACTGTGACTGTGGACAATCAAACAGTTGATACTTCCAAGTTGACGACTCAGACTGGAACTGTAACACTTACATTCACTACAGACTAAGGAAGAACCAATGAAAAAAGAACAAATCCCTAATGTATTAACAATTGGTAGAATTCTCTTTATACCTCTCTTTATTCTTATTTTGACTTTGGGCCATTCACAAGGCAGTCACCTGCTGGCAGCAATCATCTTTGCAGTTGCTAGTATAACGGATTATATTGATGGTTATCTTGCTCGCAAATGGAATGTGGTCAGCAACTTTGGAAAGTTTGCAGATCCAATGGCGGATAAGCTGCTGGTTATGTCAGCTTTTATCATGTTGATTGAGTTAGGTATGGCTCCAGCTTGGGTTGTTGCTATTATCATCTGTCGTGAACTCGCTGTGACAGGCCTCCGTCTGTTGCTCGTTGAGACGGGAGGAACGGTTCTGGCGGCAGCGATGCTAGGGAAAATCAAGACCTTTAGTCAGATGTTTGCCATTATCTTTTTGCTCTTACATTGGAATTTAATTGGTCAACTGTTGCTTTATATAGCTTTGTTTTTCACTATCTACTCTGGATATGATTATTTCAAGGGTAGCGCTCATGTATTTAAAGGGACATTTGGTTCGAAATGAAATCGATTATTGAAGTAAAAGATCTGTCTTTTCGATATAAAGAAGATCAAGAGTATTATGATGTTAATAGAGTTACGTTTCACGTGAAACGTGGGGAGTGGCTCTCAATCGTAGGTCATAATGGGAGTGGAAAATCAACAACTATCCGTTTGATTGATGGCTTGCTTGAAGCAGAGTCTGGAGAAATCTGGATAGATGGGCAATTGCTGTCTTCTGAGAACGTTTGGGACTTGCGTCGTCAAATTGGCATGGTTTTTCAAAATCCAGATAACCAATTTGTGGGGGCAACTGTTGAAGATGATGTTGCCTTTGGCCTAGAAAATCAGGGACTTCCTCGTGAAGAAATGAAGAAGAGAGTGGCTGAATCTTTGGAGTTGGTAGGTATGCTGGACTTTAAGAAGAGAGAACCAGCTCGTTTGTCTGGTGGACAAAAACAACGGGTGGCTATTGCAGGAGTTGTTGCCTTGAGGCCAGCTATTTTGATTTTGGACGAGGCTACAAGTATGTTGGATCCTGAGGGACGTAGAGAACTGATTCAGACAGTTCAAGAGATTCGAAAAGACCACCAGATGACAGTCGTCTCCATTACACATGACTTGGAAGAAGTTGCGATGAGTGATCGTGTCTTGGTCATGAAAAAAGGCCAAGTGGAGTCAACCAGCAGCCCAAGAGAACTTTTTTCTCGGGATGACCTTGACCAGATAGGGTTAGATGAGCCTTTTACTAATCAATTGAGAGAATCTTTGAGAGAAACTGGATATCAGTTGCCGGATAGCTATTTGACAGAAGGAGAGCTAGAGGACAAGCTATGGGAATTACTCTAGAAAATGTGAGCTTTACCTATCAAGAGGGGACCCCCCTATCTTCATCAGCCTTGACTGATGTTTCTTTGATGATTGAGGATGGTTCCTATACAGCTTTAGTAGGGCACACAGGTAGTGGGAAATCAACGATTTTACAGCTTTTAAATGGCCTATTGGTACCAAGTAAGGGTTCTGTTCGAGTTTTTGATACCGTCATTACCCCTACATCAACCAATAAAGAAATTCGTCAGATTCGAAAGCAGGTTGGTCTAGTGTTTCAATTTGCTGAAAATCAGATTTTTGAAGAGACTGTTTTGAAAGATGTTGCATTTGGACCGCAAAATTTTGGAGTTTCTGAGGAAGAGTCCAAGAAGATTGCGCGTGAAAAATTAGCCTTGGTAGGCATTGATGAGTCACTTTTTGAGCGCAGTCCTTTTGAACTTTCGGGTGGCCAAATGAGACGTGTGGCTATAGCAGGTATGCTAGCCATGGAGCCAACTGTCTTGGTTTTGGATGAGCCAACAGCAGGGCTAGATCCTCTGGGCAGAAAAGAATTGATGACCCTGTTTAAAAAACTTCACCTTTCTGGAATGACAATCGTTCTGGTAACGCATTTAATGGATGACGTAGCTACATATGCTGATCAGGTCTATGTTATGGAAAAGGGGCGTTTAGTCAAAAGTGGTAAACCGATCGAAGTTTTCCAAGATGTAGCCTCTATGGAAAAAGTGCAGTTAGGTGTGCCTAAAATCACAGCCTTTTGTAAGCGTTTGGCAGATAGAGGTGTAGCTTTTAAAAAACTGCCAATCAAGATAGAGGAGTTTAAGGAGTCGCTAAATGGATAGTATGATTTTAGGGCGTTATATACCGGGGGATTCCATCATTCATCGTTTGGATCCACGTAGTAAATTGCTTGCCATGATTCTGCTGATTTTGATTGTATTTTGGGCCAATAATCCTCTCACCAATCTCATTTTGTTTATAGCAACAGGTATATTTATCGCTTTGTCGGGCGTTTCCCTCTCGTTTTTTGTCCAGGGATTAAAATCCATGTTTTTCTTGATTGCTTTTACGACTCTATTTCAACTCTTTTTCATTTCAAATGGAAATGTCCTATTTGAGTTTTCTTTTATAAGAATAACGGATTATGCTTTGCAACAAGCAGGAATCATTTTCTGTCGTTTTGTGTTGATTATTTTCTTTTCAACCTTGCTGACATTAACGACAATGCCCTTGAGTTTAGCAGCTGCAGTTGAAGCTCTTTTAGCACCGCTGAAACGCGTGAAAGTTCCCGTTCATGAAATTGGTCTTATGTTATCAATGAGTTTACGTTTTGTTCCAACCTTGATGGATGACACGACGAGAATTATGAATGCTCAGAAAGCTCGTGGAGTTGACTTTGGCGAAGGTAGCATCGTTCAAAAAGTAAAGGCTATGATTCCGATTTTAATTCCTCTTTTTGCTACGAGCTTAAAGCGTGCAGATTCATTGGCAATAGCCATGGAAGCACGTGGTTATCAGGGAGGAAAGGGTAGAAGTCAGTATAGACAGTTGAGATGGAGTCAAAAGGATACACTAGCAATTCTTGTGATTTTGGTGCTGGGATGTCTCTTATTTTTCTTAAAATCTTAGTGGATTTGTAAGATTGATAAAAAATCACAGTAGTAGATCTTTAGTAAAAAGGTAGGAATATGAACCGTTTTAAAAAATCAAAATATCTAATCATCGTTTTTGTCACAGTTCTGGCAGTTTCTGTTCTATTAGTGACAACCTATTCAAGTGCTATTGTGACAAAACTAGGAGATGGCATTTCCTTAGTAGATAGAATTGTTCAAAAACCCTTTCAATGGTTTGATGCTTTCAAATCGGATTTGGGACATTTGACGCAGACTTACAATGAAAACGAGAGTCTAAAAAAACAACTCTATCAATTAGAGGTGGAGTCTAATCAATCAGAACGTTTAAAAACAGAAAATGAACAACTACGTCAGTTGCTAGAGATGGAGTCAAAATTACAGGCTACAAAAACCCTAGCAGCAGATGTGATTATGCGTGCTCCAGTATCTTGGAAGCAAGAGTTAACAATTGATGTAGGAAGTTCAAAAGGAGCTTCTGAAAATATGTTGGTCATTGCAAACGGTGGCTTGGTTGGTAGTGTTTCAAAGGTGGAAGATCATTCAACAACTGTCAATCTTTTAACCAACGCTGAAAACACGGATAAGATCTCTGTTAAAATCCAACATGGTTCTACTGAAATTTACGGAATTATCGTTGGTTATGACAAGGAATCTGAACTGCTTAAAATTAGCCAATTAAATAGTAATAGTGACATCAGTGCTGGAGACAAGGTGACTACAGGTGGGCTAGGAAACTTTAATGTCAAAGATATTCCTGTTGGAGAGATTGTTGGTACAACGCACAGCAGTGACTATCTAACACGAGAGGTAACTGTAAAGTTAAGTGCTGATATCAAAGATCTTCATGTGGTAGAGTTAGTGGGGAATTAGCAATGAGATTGTTAAAACAAATTGGTATTTTCTTTTTACTCCCTTTTGTTGTGCTAATTGATGCTCATATTGGACAATTGGTGGGATCCTTTTTCCCCCACTTTCATTTAGCCAGTCATTTTCTATTTTTATTTCTCTTATTTGAAACAATCGAAGTGTCAGAATATCTCTACCTAGCCTATTGTTTTATAGTGGGTTTGGTTTACGATATCTATTTTTTCCACTTGATTGGAATTGCCACGCTTTTGTTTATCTTGATAGGTGCTTCGCTCCACAAGTTCAATAGCGTGATTTTGACAAATCGTTGGACAAGGATGTTGACCATTATTGTGATCAGTTTTCTGTTTGATATGGGGAGCTATCTTTTGGCTCTTGCCGTGGGACTGACTGTAGATTCCATGCCGATATTCATCGTCTATAGCCTTGTCCCATCAATGATTCTGAACTTCTTATGGATTGTCATTTTTCAATTTATTTTTGAAAAAATTTATCTATAAGAAAGAAATATAAATGTAACAAAGGCGTAATATTTATTATGTCTTTTTTTGGTATACTAGTAATGTCTCAAATAGAAGGAGTATCGACAGAATATGAAGAAAAAAATCTTAGCGTCACTTTTGTTAAGTACAGTATTGGTCTCACAAACAGCAGTATTGACAACTGTTCGTGCAGAAACAACTGATGAAAAAATTGCTGCTCAAGATAATAAAATTAGCAGTTTAACAGCGCAACAACAAGAAGCTCAAAAGCAAGTGGATCAAATCCAAGGTCAAGTTTCAACAATTCAAGCAGAGCAAGCAAGCTTGCAAGCCGAAAACGAAAAATTACAAGCTGAATCTAAAAAACTTGAAGGAGAAATTACAGAGCTTTCTAAAAATATCGTGGCTCGTAATGCTTCTTTAGAAAAACAAGCACGTAGCGCACAGACAAATGGAGCTGCGACTAGCTACATTAATACAATTGTAAACTCAAAATCAATCACAGAAGCCATTTCGCGTGTTGCTGCAATGAGCGAGATTGTATCGGCTAACAACAAAATGTTGGAGCAACAAAAGGCTGATAAAAAAGCAATTTCTGATAAACAAGTAGCCAATAATGAAGCAATTAATACAGTTATTGCGAACCAACAAAAACTGGCTGATGATGCGCAGGCATTGACAACTAAGCAAGCTGAGTTGAAGGTTGCAGAGTTGAATCTTGCTGCTGAGAAAGCTACTGCAGAAGGTGAGAAAGCTAGTTTGCTAGAGCAGAAAGCGGCAGCAGAGGCAGAAGCACGTGCTGCTGCAGAAGCAGAAGCAGCTTACAGAGCACGTCAAACAAGCCAACAGCAATCAGTTGTTGCTTCTGGAAACACAAGTTTCTCAGCTCAAGTACAAGCAACATCAACAACTGACGAGGAGGATTCAAGCTACACTCCGGCACCTGCGCCAGCGCCTGCTAGACAACGTCCAACTTACAGCTCAAATGCTTCAAGTTATCCAACTGGTGAGTGTACTTGGGGAGCTAAAACATTGGCACCTTGGGCTGGAGATTACTGGGGCAACGGAGCTCAGTGGGCAACAAGTGCAGCTGCAGCAGGATTCCGTACAGGTTCAACTCCACAAGTTGGTGCGATTGCATGTTGGAATGATGGTGGTTATGGACACGTAGCGGTTGTTACAGCAGTTTCATCATCAACTCGTATTCAAGTATCAGAATCAAACTACGGTGGAGATCGTACAATCGGAAACAAACGTGGATGGTTCAACCCAACTACAACTTCTGAAGGTTACGTAACATATATCTATCCAAACTAATGTATAAAACGAAGAGACTCAATCGAGTCTCTTTTAATGTTTTTATCCGAAAGTCCTACTAAAATTCTACTAAATAGCTTGAAAATACTGTTGAAATATGATAAAATAAAACCTGTCGTGTAAACGATAATACTCATTCTTGATGAATTGTGAAACTGTTGCCCTTGGGTCGTTTTGCAAGTTGAAATCGAGAAGAGGAAAAAACAAAAAGGAGAAATACTCATGGCAGTAATTTCAATGAAACAACTTCTTGAGGCTGGTGTACACTTTGGTCACCAAACTCGTCGCTGGAACCCTAAGATGGCTAAGTACATCTTCACTGAGCGTAACGGAATCCACGTTATCGACTTGCAACAAACTGTAAAGTACGCTGACCAAGCATACGACTTTATGCGTGATGCGGCAGCTAACGATGCAGTTGTATTGTTTGTTGGTACTAAAAAACAAGCTGCTGACGCTGTTAAAGAAGAAGCAGAACGTTCAGGTCAATACTACATCAACCACCGTTGGTTGGGTGGAACTCTTACTAACTGGGGAACTATCCAAAAACGTATTGCTCGTTTGAAAGAAATCAAACGTATGGAAGAAGAAGGAATCTTCGACGTTCTTCCTAAGAAAGAAGTTGCACTTCTTAACAAGCAACGTGCACGTCTTGAAAAATTCTTGGGTGGTATCGAAGACATGCCTCGTATCCCAGATGTAATGTATGTAGTTGACCCACATAAAGAGCAAATCGCTGTTAAAGAAGCTAAAAAATTGGGAATCCCAGTTGTAGCGATGGTTGACACAAACACTGATCCAGACGATATCGATGTAATCATCCCAGCTAACGATGACGCTATCCGCGCTGTTAAATTGATCACAGCTAAATTGGCTGATGCTATCATCGAAGGACGCCAAGGAGAAGATGCAGCAGCAGTTGAAGCAGAATTTGCAGCTTCAGAAGCTCAAGCAGACTCAATCGAAGAAATCGTTGAAGTTGTAGAAGGCGATAACGCTTAATTCATATAAATAGTAATTACCTAGGAGGGCGGGGCGTAGCCCGGCTCTCCTATTTTTAAAAAATATAGGAGAATCAAAATGGCAGAAATTACAGCTAAACTTGTAAAAGAGTTGCGTGAAAAATCTGGTGCCGGTGTTATGGACGCTAAAAAAGCGCTTGTAGAAACAGACGGCGATATCGAAAAAGCGATTGAATTGCTTCGCGAAAAAGGTATGGCGAAGGCAGCTAAGAAAGCTGACCGTGTTGCTGCAGAAGGCTTGACTGGTGTATTTGTTAATGGTAACGTTGCAGCAGTAGTTGAAGTAAATGCCGAAACTGACTTCGTTGCGAAAAACGCTCAATTCGTTGACCTGGTAAACGCAACGGCTAAAGTAATTGCTGAAGGAAAACCAGCGAACAACGAAGAGGCCCTCGCTTTGACAATGCCTTCAGGTGAAACTCTTGAAGCTGCATATGTATCTGCAACAGCAACTATCGGAGAAAAAATCTCATTCCGTCGTTTTGCTTTGCTTGAAAAAACAGATGCACAACACTTCGGAGCCTACCAACACAATGGTGGCCGTATCGGTGTTATCTCTGTTATTGAAGGTGGAGACGAAGCACTTGCTAAACAAATCTCAATGCACATCGCTGCGATGAAACCAACAGTTCTTTCTTACAAAGAATTGGATGAGCAATTCGTTAAAGACGAGTTGGCACAATTGAACCACGTAATCGACCAAGATAACGAAAGCCGTGCAATGGTTGGTAAACCAGCTCTTCCACACTTGAAGTATGGATCAAAAGCACAATTGACTGATGAAGTGATTGCTCAAGCTGAAGAAGACATCAAAGCTGAGTTGGCTGCAGAAGGCAAACCAGAAAAAATCTGGGACAAAATCATTCCAGGTAAAATGGACCGTTTCATGCTTGACAACACCAAAGTTGACCAAGCATACACACTTCTTGCACAAGTATACATCATGGATGACAGCAAGACAGTTGAAGCATACCTTGATTCAGTTAATGCTTCAGTAGTTGAGTTCGCTCGCTTTGAAGTTGGTGAAGGTATCGAGAAAGCTGCAAACGACTTTGAAGCAGAAGTTGCAGCTACAATGGCAGCAGCCTTGAATAACTAATGATAAAAGAGGAAGCAATTTGCTTCCTTTTTCTGTTGTTGTCGAGGACTTAGGGGTTTCTTTAAATTGATAAAATAAAAAGCCCTTTAATAAGGGCTAAGTGCATTTAGGAGACTACACTTCAAATTCATAGAGTGCTGTAGACAAATAACGTTCGCCGTTATCTGGTGCTAAAGCAAGGACTTTCTTACCTGTACCTAATTTTTGGGCAACTTCAATTGCCCCGTAAATCGCTGCGGCTGAAGAAATCCCAACAAGGAACCCTTCTTTTCCGCCGATTTCACGGCCAAGCGCAAGGGCATCATCTGACGTTACACGGACGATACCGTCATAGGCTTTTGTATCAAGTGTATCAGGAATAAATCCAGCTGAGATACCTTGAATTTTGTGAGGTCCTGGTTTTTCACCAGACAAGATAGCTGACTCGTCTGCCTCAACTGCATAAACTTGAATGTCTGGATTTGCTGCTTTAAGAGCGTGAGAAACACCTGAAATCGTTCCACCAGTACCAACACCACCCACAAAAGCATCTAGTCCATCAGAACCGAAAGCAGCCAGTATTTCAGCTCCTGTTGTTCTTTCGTGTACTTCAGGATTAGCTGGATTGTTAAATTGGAGTGGAAGGAAGCCGTCACGTTCAGCTGCGATCTCCTGAGCCTTGGCAATCGCGCCTTTCATTCCTTCGCTACCAGGAGTAAGGACGAGTTCAGCACCATAGGCTTGGATAATCTTACGTCGTTCCACACTCATCGTTTCAGGCATGACGATAACAACTTTATATCCCTTAGTAGCACCTACCCAAGAAAGTCCGATACCTGTATTTCCACTCGTTGCTTCAACAATAGTAGCACCAGGCTTTAGAATGCCATCCTGCTCAGCCTTTTCAATCATGCTAAGGGCAATGCGGTCTTTTACTGACGATCCAGGGTTAAAAGCTTCAAGTTTTACATAAACATCTGCAGCCCCCTCTGGAACAATGTTGTTAAGTTTAACAATCGGTGTTTGTCCGATTAGTTCAGTAATATTATTATAAATAGCCATAGATATACCTCTTTGTATAAGATGATACTAGTATAACGCGCTTAAGGCTATTTGTAAAATATAGAAATCCTATCAAAGCGATAGGATTTTTTTATATCAAAGGTCTGAGCTGTAAATCTGCGAATAAATTTAGTAGGTGCTATCTATATTTTTGTTTACAATAAGTTTACAGGAACTTCAACTTCTCGTAAACCTTGATCTGTTAAAGCAACCTTTCCATTAAAAAACTCCACAAGAGCAGCCTTGATATTTTCTTTCTCTTCCTTATCAATATAAATCATTGTATCAACTTGATCTGTAAAGTTTGTATCCAGCTCCATGAGATGATGGTCTCTAAGAAAATTGCCATATTCTTGATACTGAGCATAAGACATTTGAATGGCTATACCAGCTTGCTCTTTGATTTCAATAATGCCAATTTCTTTGACAGCCAAGGCCACACTACCTGCATAAGCGCGAATCAAACCGCCAGCGCCTAACTTAATTCCTCCAAAGTAGCGGGTAACTACTACACAGACATTGGTAAGATTATGATTTTCTAAGACACCCAGCATAGGGACTCCGGCAGTACCACTAGGCTCCCCATCATCACTTGTACGCTTGATTTCACTGCGTTCCCCTATAATAAAAGCTGAGCAGTTATGGGTAGCTTTGTAGTGTTCTTTTTTAGTGGCAGTGATGAAATCACGCGCCTCTTCTTCGCTATGGACACGCTTTGCATGACAGATAAAGCGGGATTTTTTGATTTCTTCTTGGACTTGCCCGTCCCCTTTAATTGTTCTAAATTCCATGATTTAATTGTACTAAAAAAAAACCTAAAGCGCTAGATTTTTACGAATAAAGAAGTATGAAAGTAAATCCAAATTATCTCGGTCGCTTGTTTACTGAGAAAGAATTAACTAAAGAAGAACGTCAGATGGCCGTGAAACTGCCAGCAATGAGAAAAGAGAAGGGAAAACTTTTCTGTCAACGGTGTAATAGTAGCATTCTAGAAGAATGGTATTTGCCTATTGACGCTTACTATTGTAGGGAGTGCTTGCTGATGAAGCGAGTTAGGAGTGATCAAGCTTTATACTATTTTCCACAGGAGGATTTTCCGAAACAAGATGTTCTTAAATGGCGTGGTCAGTTAACCCCTTTTCAGGAGAAGGTGTCAGAGGGACTTCTTCAAGCGGTAGACAAGCAAGAGCCAACCTTGGTTCATGCTGTGACAGGTGCTGGAAAGACAGAGATGATCTATCAAGTTGTAGCTAAAGTGATTGATGATGGTGGTGCAGTTTGTTTGGCCAGTCCTCGAATTGATGTATGTTTGGAACTGTATAAGCGACTGCAGAATGACTTTGCTTGCGATATAGCGCTACTCCATGGCGAATCAGAGCCCTATTTTCGAACTCCCTTAGTAATTGCAACAACTCATCAGTTATTAAAATTTTATCATGCTTTTGATTTGTTGATAGTGGATGAGGTAGATGCCTTTCCTTATGTTGACAACTCTATGCTTTACTATGCTGTAAAGAATAGTGTAAAGGAGGATGGATTAAGGATATTCCTTACAGCAACTTCTACAGATGAGTTAGATAGGAAGGTTCGCACAGGAGAATTAAAACGATTAAGCTTGCCGAGACGGTTTCATGGAAATCCTTTGATTATTCCTAAACCAGTCTGGTTATCGGATTTTAATTACTGTTTAGAGAAAAGTCAGTTGTCATCCAAGTTAAAGAGCTCCATTGAGAAGCAGAGAAGAACAGGTTATCCATTGTTAATCTTTGCATCAGAAATTAAAAAAGGCGAGAAACTAAAAGAAATATTGCAGGAACAGTTTCCAAAAGAAAATATCGGCTTTGTGTCTTCTGTGACAGAAGACCGATTAGAGCAGGTGCAAGCTTTTCGAGATGGAAAGCTAACAATACTGATCAGTACGACAATCTTGGAACGTGGAGTTACCTTCCCTTGTGTGGATGTTTTCGTAGTAGAAGCTAATCATTGTCTCTTTACCAAGTCTAGCTTGATTCAGATTGGTGGGCGAGTTGGGCGTAGTATGGACAGACCAACTGGTGAGTTGCTCTTCTTTCATGATGGATTAAATACTTCCATCAAAAAGGCAATCAAGGAAATCAAGCAGATGAACAAGGAGGCGGGATTATGAATTGTTTATTATGTGGCCAGTCAACAAAGAGTGACTTGACATTTAGTCACCTCTTACTGTTTAAGAATGAGCGCAACTATCTTTGTTCAGCTTGTGATTCTACTTTTGAGAAGATAGGTGAGTATCATTGTCCGAGCTGCATGAAAAGAGGGCTGTCAACAAAGTGTAAAGATTGTAAACTTTGGTGTAAAGAAGGAATTCAAGTTGATCATAAAGCAATCTTCACCTATAATCAAGCGATGAAAGACTTCTTTAGTCGATATAAGTTTGATGGGGATTTTCTGCTTAGAAAGGTTTTTGCTCCTGTACTTGCGGATGAGTTGAAAAAATATAGAGACTATGAATTTGTGGTAATTCCCCTAAGTCCTGAAAGATTGCTTGAGAGGGGATTTAATCAGGTTGAAGGTTTGGTTGAGGCAGCAGGATTTTCCTTTCAAGATTTACTAGGGAAAAGAGAAGAGAAGGCTAGTTCTTCTAAGAATCGCTCAGAACGATTAGCTACTGAAATTCCCTTTTATATTAAAACGGAAGCCCCTCTTCCTAAGAAGATTTTGGTTATTGATGACATCTATACGACAGGGGCGACTATCAATCGTGTGAAGCGACTGTTTGAAGAGGCAGGTGTTTTGGGAGTCAAAACTTTTTCCCTTGTAAGATAGGGAAAAAATTTGCAAAATGAAAATGAAAGCGTTATAATATAGTTAGAAAAATAAAAATGTTTAGAAAGAAGGTACTTATATGATTAAATATAGTATCCGTGGTGAAAACCTAGAAGTAACAGAAGCAATTCGCAATTATGTAGTTTCTAAACTCGAAAAGATCGAAAAATATTTTCAACCTGAACAAGAGTTGGATGCACGTGTCAACTTGAAAGTTTACCGTGAAAAAACAGCAAAAGTTGAAGTAACAATTCCACTTGGATCAATTACCCTTCGTGCAGAAGATATTTCTCAAGATATGTATGGTTCTATCGATCTTGTAACAGATAAAATTGAACGCCAGATTCGAAAAAATAAAACAAAAATCGAACGCAAGAATAAAAATAAGGTTGCAACAAGCCAACTCTTTACAGATGCTCTAGTTGAAGATGCAAATGTTGTGCAGCCAAAAGTGGTTCGTTCAAAACAAATTGATTTAAAACCAATGGATTTGGAAGAAGCTCTTCTTCAAATGGACTTGTTGGGACATGATTTCTTTATCTATGTAGATGTAGAAGATCAAACAACAAATGTTTTGTATCGCCGCGAAGATGGTGAAGTTGGTTTGCTAGAAGTTAAGGAATCATAAAATCTTGACAACTATGTAAAAGTGGTTTACACAATTGTAAACCACTTTTGTATTGCATCATTATAAGAGGTATAAATGGAGGTAGTTATGAAAGACGTGGTGATTGTTTCGGCAGTGCGGACTCCTATAGGCTCCTTTGGAGGAAGCTTGAAGAATGTTTCAGCTGTTGATTTGGGATCTTTGGTCATTAAGAGTGCTTTGGAAAAAGCGAATATTAAACCAGAGCAGGTAGATGAAGTGATTATGGGGAATGTCCTTGGCGCTGGTTTAGGACAAAATGTGGCTCGCCAAATGAGCATTCATGCGGAGCTTCCGGAATCTACACCAGCCTTTACCATTAATAAGGTTTGTGGTTCTGGGTTGAAGGCAGTTCAGTTAGCTGCTCAAGCGATTCAGTGCGGCGATGCAGATATTGTCGTGGCTGGTGGTGCAGAAAACATGAGTCAGGCGCCATACGTTTTGCCAAGTTTCCGTTGGGGTGGCCGTATGGGAGATTCAAAAGTGGTAGATACCATGATTAAGGACGGTTTGTCTGATGCTTTTAGCGAATACCATATGGGGATCACAGCTGAGAATGTGGCTGAAGAATATGGTATTAGCCGGGATGAACAAGATGCTCTTGCTTTGGAATCACAAAAACGAGCAGTGGCGGCTATAGAATCTGGACGCTTTAAGAAAGAGATTGTTCCAGTGGTCATTCCTCAACGCAAAGGTGATCCTATTGTCTTTGATACAGATGAATTTCCTAGAAAAGATGCCAGCTTGGAGAGCTTGTCTAAGCTAGGTCCTGTTTTCAAAAAAGACGGTTCTGTTACAGCGGGAAATGCCTCAGGCATCAATGATGGGGCGGCAGCAGTCCTAATCATGAGTGCTGAAAAAGCTGAAGAATTAGGATTGCCAGTGATTGTCCGCATTCGTTCGTATGCAAGTGCAGGTTTGGATCCTAAGATGATGGGATGTGGGCCGATTTATGCAACTCGCAAGGCTCTTGAAAAAGGTAATTTGACAGTTGATGATCTCGACTTGATCGAGTCAAATGAAGCTTTTGCTGCCCAGGCTTGTGCGGTTGGGAAAACACTTGGATTTAACACAGATATTGTCAATGTCAATGGTGGTGCTATTGCTCTTGGTCACCCAATTGGAGCTTCAGGCTGCCGTATCCTAGTGACTCTGGTACATGAGATGATGAAACGTGATGCTAAAACTGGTCTAGCAACTCTCTGTATCGGAGGAGGAATGGGAACAGCTCTTATCGTGGAACGTTAGATGATAGTAATCTGAACACGTGGGTAGGAGGGTGATGGATCCCTCCTACTTTTGTGTCTGAGATTAAAAGAAATCAATCATGAAAGAAAGGCTTGCATCTTTTAAAAGGTCGCTTTTTAAGGGTTTTTGTGATATAATAATGCGCAAGAGGTTTAGAATGAAAAAAAATAATTTAATCCCGTTTTCTGCAGTCTTGCTAGGACTTGCAACTTTCGGAATCTTAACTTTGCTGATTATTTTTTCACATAATCTTGCTGTAACAATCACTGTTTTGTTTTTATTTGTACTGTTTTATCTGCTTTTGTTTGTATGGCAAAAAAAACAGTATGAAAAGAGCGAAATTGAACAAATCCAATATGTAAATCACCAAGCCGAAAATAGCTTGAGTACTTTGCTTGATCAAATGCCGGTGGGAGTCCTGAAATTAGACTTATCAAGCGGAGAAGTAGAATGGTTTAATCCCTATGCTGAGCTAATTTTGACTACTGAAGAAGGCGAAATTGATGTTGAGTTAATTCAAACCATCATCAAGGCTTCTGTTGGGAATCCTGGTTCGTATGCTACCTTGGGCGAAACACGCTATGCCGTTCATATGGACAAGGCTTCGGGTGTTTTGTATTTCTTTGATGTTTCTGGGGAGTACGAAGCAACTGTCGAATTGGTAACTAGCCGTCCAGTCATTGGAGTCATCTCGGTAGATAACTATGATGATTTGGAGGATGCGACATCTGACTCTGATATCAGCCATATTAATAGTTTTGTAGCCAATTTTATTTCAGAATTTGCAAGTAAGTATGCTATGTTCTCTCGCCGTGTGGGGATGGATCGTTTTTATGTATTCACAGATTACACAGTACTCGAGGAATTGATGAATGATAAATTCTCTGTTATTGATACTTTCCGAGAAGAGTCAAAACAGAGGCAACTGGCCCTAACTTTAAGTATGGGATTTTCTTATGGTGATGGAAACCATGAAGAGATAGGGAAAATTGCCTTGCTCAACTTGAACTTAGCAGAAGTTCGCGGTGGTGACCAGGTGGTGGTCAAGGAAAATAACGAAACCAAGAATCCTGTCTACTTTGGTGGAGGGACTGCTGCATCTATCAAACGTACTCGTACACGTACCAGAGCCATGATGACAGCCATTTCTGATAAGATTCGAAGTGTTGACCAGGTTTTTGTAGTCGGTCATAAAAATCTAGATATGGATGCCTTGGGCTCTGCTGTCGGTATGCAGTTGTTTGCAAGTAATATTATTGAAAACAGTTATGCTGTCTATGATGTAGATCGGATGCCAGCAGATATCGAACGCGCTATCCAGTTCTTGAAGAAGGAAGATGTCACGAAACTCTTATCTCTTACAGATGCGATGAAGCTAGTTACAAACCGTTCATTATTGATTCTGGTGGATCATTCCAAGACGGCTTTGACCTTGTCAAAAGATTTTTATGATTTGTTCACTCAAACTATTGTTATTGACCATCATAGACGTGATCAGGATTTCCCTGAGAATGCAGTCATCACCTATATTGAAAGTGGGGCAAGTAGTGCCAGTGAGTTGGTCACAGAATTGATTCAGTTCCAAAATTCTAAGAAGAATCGTTTGAGTCGTATGCAGGCCAGTGTTTTGATGGCTGGTATGATGCTGGATACCAAGAATTTCACATCTCGCGTGACGAGCCGAACCTTTGATGTGGCTAGCTATCTAAGAACACGGGGAAGTGACAGTATTGCTATCCAGGAGATTGCTGCGACAGATTTTGAAGAGTACCGTGAGGTAAATGAACTCATTTTACAAGGTCGTAAGTTAGGTTCAGATATCTTGATTGCCCAAGCTAAGGACTCAATTTCTTATGACACAGTTGTTATCAGTAAGGCTGCCGATGCTATGCTGGCTATGTCTGGTATTGAGGCTAGTTTCGTTCTGGCAAAAAATACACAAGGATTTATCTCTATCTCGGCTCGAAGTCGTAGTAAAATCAATGTGCAACGCATTATGGAAGAGTTGGGTGGTGGAGGTCACTTTAATCTAGCTGCCGCACAAATCGAGAATATGAGTCTAACAGAAGCAGGAGAAAAATTGACTCAACTAATCTTGGAAGAAGCAAAGGAAAAGGAGAAAGAAGAATGAAAGTAATCTTTTTAGCAGATGTTAAAGGAAAAGGAAAAAAAGGCGAAATTAAGGAAGTGCCAACTGGCTACGCTCAAAACTTCCTGATTAAAAAGAATTTGGCCAAGGAAGCGACTGCTCAAGCAGTGGGTGAGTTGCGTGGAAAACAAAAATCAGAAGAAAAGGCTCATGCTGAAATGATTGCTGAAGCAAAAGCCATCAAGGCTAAGCTAGAAGCAGAAGAAACGGTTGTAGAGTTTGTTGAAAAGGTTGGACCAGATGGTCGTACATTTGGATCCATCACCAACAAGAAGATTGCAGAAGAATTGCTTAAGCAATTTGGTATCAAGATTGACAAACGCAATATTCAAGTGCAAGCACCAATTCGAGCAGTAGGTTTGATTGATGTACCAGTGAAGATCTACCAAGATGTTACAAGTATCATCAATCTTCGTGTAAAAGAAGGTTAAGTTTACAACTTCTTGACAAGATTGTAAAAGGAAGGAAAGTCGGATGGCAGAAGTAGAGGAACTGCGAGTTCAACCTCAGGATATTTTAGCAGAACAATCTGTTCTGGGAGCTATTTTTATAGATGAGAGTAAGCTCGTTTTTGTCCGAGAATACATTGATTCTCGTGACTTCTTTAAGTATGCTCATCGGTTGATTTTCCAAGCGATGGTAGATTTGTCGGATCGTGGGGAAGCGATTGATGCGACGACGGTTCGGACGATTTTGGATAGTCAAGGGGATCTCCAAAATATTGGTGGCTTGTCTTACCTTGTTGAAATTGTCAACTCTGTACCAACTTCAGCTAATGCAGAATATTATGCTAAAATCGTAGCTGAAAAGGCTATGCTACGTCGCTTGATTTCCAAGTTGACAGAGTCTGTCAACCAAGCTTATGAGGCTTCTAAGCCTGCAGATGAAATCATTGCTCAGGCTGAAAAGGGGCTCATTGATGTTAGCGAAAATGCCAATCGTAGTGGGTTCAAGAACATCCGTGATATTCTAAATATCAACTTTGGGAACCTAGAAGTTCGGTCACAACAAACAACGGATATCACAGGTATTGCAACGGGCTACCGTGATTTGGACCATATGACGACAGGTCTTCATGAGGAGGAGTTAATTATCCTAGCGGCGCGACCAGCGGTTGGTAAGACGGCCTTTGCCTTGAACATTGCTCAGAACATCGGGACTAAGTTGGACAAGACGGTTGCTATCTTTTCGCTAGAAATGGGTGCAGAAAGCCTAGTAGACCGTATGCTGGCAGCAGAAGGTTTGGTGGAGTCTCATTCTATCCGTACTGGTCAATTGACTGATGAGGAGTGGCAAAAATATACCATTGCTCAAGGGAATCTAGCCAACGCGAGTATCTATATTGATGATACGCCAGGGATTCGGATCACGGAAATTCGCTCTCGCTCACGTAAACTGGCTCAAGAAACAGGCAATCTAGGCTTAATTTTGATCGACTACCTACAGCTTATCACAGGTACTGGTCGTGAGAACCGCCAACAAGAAGTCTCTGAAATTTCTCGTCAGTTGAAAATTCTAGCCAAGGAATTAAAGGTTCCAGTCATTGCTCTTAGTCAGCTATCTCGTGGAGTGGAACAGCGTCAAGATAAGAGACCAGTCTTGTCTGATATTCGTGAATCGGGTTCTATCGAGCAGGATGCGGATATCGTAGCTTTTCTATACCGTGACGACTACTACGATCGTGCGGGTGAACGTGCGGGTGAAGAAGAGGAAGGAATTCCAAATAACAAGGTTGAGGTTATCATTGAGAAAAATCGTAGTGGAGCTCGTGGAACGGTGGAATTGATTTTCCAAAAAGAATACAATAAATTTTCAAGTATCTCAAAGAGGGAGGCATAAAATGTCAGATGCATTTACAGATGTAGCCAAGATGAAAAAAATCAAAGAAGAGATCAAGGCGCATGAGGGACAAGTCGTTGAAATGACTTTGGAGAATGGCCGTAAGCGCCAAAAAAATAGATTGGGTAAGCTAATTGAGGTGTATCCATCTCTATTTATCGTTGAATTTGGGGATGTTGAAGGAGACAAACAAGCCAATGTCTACGTTGAATCCTTCACCTACTCAGATATCTTGACAGAAAAGAACTTGATTCGCTATCTAGACTAAGAATCCTAAAATGAAGTGAGCTTTGCTCACTTTTTTCTTTTTCTCCCGAATAGTATAAACGAGGGTAACCTCGGAAATTTATATTATTAAGGAGAATGAATGACGTTTTTTAAATCAGGAGTTAAGAAGAGTAGATGTACTCAGTTGAGTGTAGGGCTGGCTACTTTGTTCGTTACGAGTACCTTTTTGTTTGGTGGGGAATCGGTTCAAGCCGACAGTGTAGCGCGTGGAGATGATTATCCGCTTCACTACAAAAATGGTAGTGTTGAAATCGATCAGTGGCGGATGTATTCTCGCCAGTGTACCTCTTTTGCGGCCTTTCGTTTGAGTAGTGTAAATGGCTTTGAGATTCCTCCTGCCTATGGAAATGCGAATGAATGGGGACATCGTGCAAGGCGAGAAGGCTATCGTGTGGATACTAAGCCAGAAGTTGGGGCTATTGCTTGGTCGACAGAAGGTTATTATGGGCACGTGGCCTGGGTATCTAATGTATTAGGGGATACGATTGAGATTGAAGAGTATAACTATGGAGTTCGAGAGAGGTATAACCGTCGAATAGTTAAAGCTAGCACCATGACAGGGTTTATTCATTTTAAGGACTTGGTAGGGAATGGTGGTAGAACTGTAAATCCTATCAGGTCAGGGCTGGCATCTAGTGGGACTCACACGTTTACTCAAAAGTCTGCCATTCGAAACCAGCCGTCAAGTACAGCGCAAGTTATCGACTACTACTATCCTGGTGAAAATGTTAGCTACGATCAAATCGTAGAGCAGGATGGTTATAAGTGGCTTAGTTACCTGTCCTATAGTGGAATGAGGAGATACGTCCAGTATATGGAAACAGAATCGGTGGAGAATGGTTGGAAGAAGCAAAACGGTATTTGGAATTACCGTGAGAACGGAAATCTCGCAACTGGTTGGAAGAAAATAAATGGCAGTTGGTATCACTTCAAAGAAAATGGAACCATGTCAACAGGTTGGGTGAAGGATGGCTCGCATTGGTACTATCTAAAGGCATCAGGGGAGATGCAGACAGGTTGGCTCAAGGAAAATGGAACATGGTATTATTTGGAGAGTTCAGGGGCTATGAAGTCTAGCCAGTGGTTCCAAGTAGGAGGAAAGTATTACTACGTTAATGCTTCAGGGGCTTTAGCAGTGAATACCACTGTGGATGGCTATCGAGTGGACAGTAACGGAGCTAGAATCTAGAAAGAATATAAAAAAGTGGACTTCGCTACCATTTGCCTATTCTTTCCGATGGTATTTTTCCCCTCTTTCCTTTATAATGGGTGTATGGACAAGAAAAAATTATTATTAATTGATGGATCTTCTGTTGCTTTTCGAGCTTTTTTTGCGCTCTATCAGCAGTTGGATCGGTTTAAAAATGCTAATGGCCTTCATACCAATGCAATCTACGGTTTTCAACTCATGTTGAATCATGTCTTAGAGCGGGTTGAGCCCAGCCATGTTTTGGTAGCCTTTGATGCAGGTAAGACGACTTTCCGAACAGAGATGTATGCAGACTACAAAGGTGGTCGCGCTAAAACTCCAGATGAGTTTCGTGAGCAATTTCCCTTCATTCGTGAGTTGTTAGATCATCTTGGGATTCGCCATTATGAACTGCCCCAGTATGAAGCCGATGATATCATCGGGACCCTAGGTCGTTTGGCTGAGAAGGATTCTTTTGATGTGACAATCGTTAGCGGAGATAAGGATTTGATCCAGTTGACGGATGAGCATACGGTGGTCGAGATTTCTAAGAAAGGTGTGGCTGAGTTTGAGGCCTTTACGCCAGACTATCTTATGGAAAAAATGGGCCTCACACCGGCTCAGTTTATTGATCTTAAGGCTCTTATGGGGGATAAGTCTGATAATATCCCTGGTGTCACTAAGATTGGTGAAAAGACGGGTATCAAGCTCTTGCTAGAACACGGATCGCTTGAGGGTATTTATGAAAATATCGATGGGATGAAGGCTTCTAAGATGAAGGAAAATCTCATCAATGACAAGGAACAAGCTTTCCTGTCTAAAACCTTGGCGACCATTGAGACTCAGGCACCGATTGAGATTGGCCTTGATGACTTGGTATATAATGGCCCAGATGTGGAAAATCTCGGGAAATTCTACGATGAGATGGGCTTCAAACAGCTCAAGCAAGCTTTAAATGTTTCGTCGACGGATGTGGCTGAGAGGTTGGATTTCGCCATCGTTGACCAAGTCAGTCAAGACATGCTGAGCGCAGACTCTATCTTCCACTTGGAACTCTTTGGTGAGAATTACCATACAGATGACTTAGTTGGTTTTGCCTGGTCCTGTGGGGATAAACTTTACGCTACAGATAAACTTGAGCTCTTGCAGGAGCCGATTCTCAAGGAATTTTTAGAAAAAACACCTCTGAAAGTGTATGACTTTAAGAAAGCTAAGGTTCTTTTAAATCGCTTGGGCTTGAATCTCCAGGCTCCTGCTTTTGACAGTCGTTTGGCAAAATACTTACTCTCAACAGTCGAGAACAATGAAATCTCAACCATTGCGAGTCTTTATGGCCAGACTTACATAGTCGATGATGAGATCTTTTACGGCAAGGGGGTCAAGAAGGCAATTCCTGAACGGGAAAAATTCTTGGAACACCTAGCTCGCAAGGTTGCTGTTTTGGTTGAGACTGAGCCTGTTTTGCTTGAAAAACTCAGTGACCATGGACAGTTAGATCTCCTCTATGACATGGAGCAGCCTCTGGCTTTTGTCCTTGCCAAGATGGAAATTGTTGGAATCAAGGTCAAAAAAGAAACCCTTCTTGAGATGCAGGCTGAAAATGAGCTTGTCATTGAAAAGCTAACTCAGGAGATTTATGAACTGGCTGGTGAGGAGTTTAATATCAACTCACCCAAGCAGTTGGGCGTGCTTCTCTTTGAAAAGCTCGGCCTTCCTCTAGAATACACCAAGAAAACCAAAACAGGTTACTCGACAGCCGTGGATGTGCTAGAGCGTCTAGCCCCTATTGCGCCAATTGTTAAGAAAATTCTAGACTACCGTCAGATTGCTAAGATTCAATCGACTTACGTGGTTGGTTTGCAGGATTGGATTTTGGATGATGACAAGATTCACACACGCTATGTGCAGGATTTGACTCAGACAGGGCGTCTGTCTAGTGTGGATCCAAACTTGCAAAATATTCCTGTGCGTTTGGAGCAAGGCCGTCTCATTCGTAAGGCTTTTGTGCCAGAGTGGGAGGATAGTGTACTACTCAGTTCGGACTATTCACAGATTGAGTTGCGCGTTTTGGCGCATATCTCTAAGGATGAGCACTTAATCAAGGCCTTCCAAGATGGAGCAGATATCCATACTTCAACAGCCATGCGTGTCTTTGGAATTGAACGTCCTGAGGATGTGACTCCAAACGACCGTCGCAATGCCAAGGCGGTTAACTTCGGAGTGGTTTACGGGATTTCAGATTTTGGCTTGGCAAACAATCTAGGTATCAGCCGTAAGGAAGCTAAAGCCTACATCGATACCTACTTTGAACGCTTCCCAGGTATTAAAAACTACATGGATGAAGTTGTTCGTGAGGCGCGTGATAAGGGCTATGTAGAGACCCTCTTCAAACGTCGTCGTGAGTTGCCAGATATCAATTCACGCAACTTTAACATTCGTGGTTTTGCAGAGCGAACTGCCATCAACTCTCCTATCCAAGGCTCAGCAGCAGATATTCTCAAGATTGCTATGATCCAGCTAGACAAAGCTCTAGTTGAAGGTGGCTATCAGACTAAGATGCTCTTGCAAGTGCACGATGAAATCGTCCTTGAGGTTCCGAAATCAGAACTAGCAGCCGTTAAAGCTCTAGTGAAACAAACCATGGAAGAAGCCATCCAGCTCAGTGTTCCCCTCATTGCAGATGAAAATGAAGGAGCAACTTGGTACGAGGCTAAATAAGAAAGCTAGGATAGAGTTTGAAGCATTTGCCTTCAAACTCTTTTTCATAGTTTTCTGTAAGCAGTTTCCTTGACTTATCCATTTATTTACGTTATCATATGTTCATATAATATACGGGAGTCTGTGTACAGTCTGAGAGGAAGTGTTAAACTTCGACCGCACCTGATCTGGGTAATGCCAGCGTAGGGAAGGATACTTAGTCGAATTCTGCACCTTTTCCGTATATATGGGAAAGGTTTTCTTTTTGTCAAAAGGAAGCCTGAGAAAAGGAGGTTTTTATGAAAGCAAGCATTGCCTTGCAAGTCTTGCCCCTATCGCAGGGGATTGATCGAATTGCTATTATTGATCAGGTTATTACCTATCTGCAAGCTCAGTCCGTGACCATGGTGGTGACACCCTTTGAAACGGTCTTGGAAGGGGAGTTTGATGAGCTTATGCGCATTCTCAAAGAAGCGCTAGAAGTGGCAGGGCAGGAAGCGGATAATGTCTTTGCCAATGTCAAAATAAATATAGGAGAGATTTTAAGCATCGATGAGAAACTTGAAAAGTATACTGAGACGACACATTAGTCTTTTGGGCTTTCTTGGAGTCTTGTCGGTCTGGCAGTTAGCGGGAATATTCAAACTTTTACCCAAGTTTATCCTACCAACTCCCTTTGAAATTCTCCAGGCCTTTGTTCGTGACAGAGAATTTCTCTGGCACCATAGCTGGGCGACCTTGAGAGTGGCTTTGCTAGGTCTAGTTTTAGGAGTCTTGATTGCTTGTATCATGGCTGTGCTCATGGATAGTCTGGCTTGGCTCAATGACCTTATCTACCCTATGATGGTGGTTGTCCAGACCATTCCGACCATTGCCATAGCCCCAATCTTGGTCTTGTGGCTAGGTTATGGGATTTTGCCCAAGATTGTCTTGATTATCTTGACGACAACCTTCCCTATTATCGTTAGTATCTTGGACGGTTTTAGGCACTGTGACAAGGATATGCTGACCTTGTTTAGTCTGATGCGGGCCAAGCCTTGGCAAATCCTGTGGCATTTTAAAATCCCAGTCAGCCTGCCTTACTTTTATGCAGGTCTGAGGGTCAGTGTCTCCTACGCCTTTATCACAACAGTGGTATCTGAGTGGTTGGGAGGCTTTGAAGGACTAGGTGTCTACATGATTCAGTCCAAGAAACTGTTTCAGTATGATACCATGTTTGCCATTATTATTCTGGTGTCGATTATTAGCCTTCTGGGTATGAAATTGGTCGATATTAGCGAAAAATATGTGATTAAATGGAAACGTACTTAAATAGAGCGTTTTAGAAAAAGAAAAGAGGAAATGAAAATGAAGAAAACATGGAAAGTGTTTTTAACGATTGTAACAGCTCTTGTAGCTGTCGTGTTAGTGGCTTGTGGCCAAGGAACTGCTTCTAAGGACAACAAAGAAGCAGAACTCAAAAAGATTGACTTTATCCTAGACTGGACACCAAATACCAACCACACAGGGCTTTATGTAGCCAAGGAAAAAGGCTATTTTAAAGAAGCTGGAGTGGATGTTGATTTGAAATTGCCACCAGAAGAAAGTTCGTCTGATTTGGTGATTAATGGCAAGACGCCATTTGCTATCTATTTCCAAGACTACATGGCTAAGAAATTGGAAAAAGGAGCAGGAATCACTGCCGTTGCCGCTATCGTAGAGCACAATACATCAGGAATCATCTCACGTAAATCGGACAATGTGACCAGTCCAAAGGACTTGGTTGGTAAGAAATACGGTACTTGGAATGACCCGACTGAGCTTGCTATGTTGAAAACCTTGGTAGAATCACAAGGTGGAGACTTTGAGAAGGTCGAAAAAGTACCAAACAACGACTCAAACTCGATTACACCAATTGCCAATGGTGTCTTTGACACTGCTTGGATCTACTACGGTTGGGATGGTATCCTTGCCAAATCTCAAGGCGTAGAGGCTAACTTTATGTACTTGAAAGACTATGTCAAGGAGTTTGACTACTACTCACCCGTTATCATCGCAAACAACGACTATCTAAAAGACAACAAGGAAGAAGCTCGTAAAGTTATCCAAGCTATCAAAAAAGGCTACCAATATGCCATGGAACATCCAGAAGAAGCTGCAGATATCCTCATAAAGAATGCACCTGAACTCAAGGAAAAACGTGACTTTGTCATCGAATCGCAAAAATACTTGTCGAAAGAATACGCAAGTGACAAGGAAAAATGGGGACAATTTGACGCTGATCGCTGGAATGCCTTCTACAAATGGGACAAAGAAAATGGTATCCTTAAAGAAGACTTGACAGACAAAGGCTTCACTAACGAATTTGTAAAATAATGACAGAAATTAGACTAGAACACGTAAGCTATGCCTATGGCGATGAAAAGATTTTAGAGGACATCAACCTGCAGGTGACTTCGGGTGAAGTGGTTTCTATCCTAGGTCCAAGTGGTGTTGGAAAGACCACTCTCTTTAACCTAATCGCTGGGATTTTAGAAGTCCAGTCTGGGCGAATTGTCCTTGATGGCGAGGAAAATCCCAAGGGACGCGTGAGTTATATGTTGCAAAAGGATTTACTCTTGGAACACAAGACGGTGCTTGGCAATATCATCCTGCCACTCTTGATTCAAAAGGTTGATAAGGCAGAAGCCATTGCTCGAGCGGATGAAATCCTTGCGACCTTCCAGTTGACAGCCGTAAGGGACAAGTATCCTCATGAATTGAGTGGTGGAATGCGGCAACGTGTGGCCTTGCTCCGTACCTACCTTTTCGGACACAAGCTCTTTCTTTTGGATGAAGCTTTTAGCGCTTTGGACGAGATGACCAAGATGGAACTCCACGCTTGGTATCTGGAGATTCACAAACAGCTGCAGCTGACGACCTTAATCATTACACATAGCATCGAAGAGGCCCTCAATCTCAGTGATCGCATCTACATCCTAAAAAATCGACCTGGACAGATCGTCTCTGAAATCAAACTAGACTGGTCCCAGACCGAAGACAAGGAAGTCCAAAAAATTGCCTATAAACGTCAAATCTTGGCTGAATTGGGATTAGATAAGTAGAAAAATAGGGAGTTGGTGAAGATTATTCTTTTTTTTGAAAAGTTACAAGTCGCTGAAGAAGTTAGTCAAACTTAGAGATACTCTAGGCGCATTTGAAACCAAAGCTATCGAGATGGTCAAAATGATAGACTCTTATAGTAGTGACCTAGACGAAAAGAAACGTGGTATATTTTATAATTTATTTATTGTTTCCCAAAAACAAAAGCATACTTTAAAAGAACTCTATAGATTACTGGATATTGATAAAACAGAGTATGATCGTCTCAAAAGTGAAATCTTACTAGATTTTGCTCGTAGTTATCGAGAAGGAGCATTATTGACATATCACGATTAAAACTACTGGTAGAATAAAAGCCCTTAGAAATAAATCTAAGGGCTTTTTGACTGGCCGATTTTATCAGCAATTTCAACTTTAAAAATTTCATTTTCAAACAATCTCATCCATCGTAAACCTGTTTTAACAGATAAAGCATTATACTCTTCATCAAAAGTACCCTTATCTTCAAAAAGACAATTCCCTCAAAGGTCTGGTTATCAACGTCTGTAATCGTTACAATTTTATTGTTAAACTTTCTAAGTTCCATTTTTATTTTCCTGATTTTGTAGTACTATAGTCAATAATCTACCTAATCTCATACTTCAATTGTTTTTAGGGGGAACGGTAGAAGTGACATCGAACAACTTAGAGGTATCGTGATTTGTGGCTAATATTTGGTAGGTATGTATGAGCTGGAAAAATATAAATTTGAGTTAATTACCTTAAGCAATTACTTTTAAATTCTTCTAGTATGTTAGAATTTTTATCTATCAGGTATTATAAATAGCATTAAAATATCATTCATACTTTTTATAATAAAATGAGGAAAAAACATAACTAAAATGATTGACAAAATGTACAAAAAAAGGTACATTAAGAGAAAGTGTATAATATAATCATAAAGAATCGAGGTAAACACAGGGGATAGATGTGACGTTTGTGTTTATTTTATTTGTAGATAGGTAGGAGATTATCTAAGGTGGTTATAGAATCTTATGATTATGAAAGTGTTGTTGAAATTATTAAGAGAATCAATAAATTACATGGTGACTTCTCAAAGAGCTTGGAGCCATCTTTAAATTACAACTTAAAGAAAACAATCGATAAAGTAGCAGATGAGAGAGGCGTAAATCCTAAATTTCAAAGACTGATTGATCTGTATAAGGCGGAGTTAAATCAATTTACTATAAAATTATTGCTCTTACAAGTAGAGTATTCTGGAATTAGATATAGAATTAAGCAATCAGAGTCAATTCGTGAAAAAATAAAATATTATTTAGGTCCTCAACATGAGAATGGAAAAGTACCTATAAACAAATCTCTTAATGATTTTTTAGGCTTTAGAATACTTGTAGATAATGTAGTGTTGATTTACAATAATTTAAACCAGGATAAAAGCATAGTAGATATTATCGACAGAATGTATATGAGAAACGAGGGTAATTATGTTGGTTTACATATATATTTTAAGAACGGCAATAATAAATTTTTTCCATGGGAATTACAGATTTGGTGTGTGAGTGATTCTGAATCAAACGAAGAATCTCACAAAATACATAAACAAAAACGGAAATATACTTTAATACCAAAAGACTATCATCAAGCAGATTTAGAAAAGGAGGAGTGAGAGATGTTTCAACATTTTATTATAGTTGCCAGTTCATATACTGAAGGTAAAAGAGTTGGTTTTCATATGACTGCTCCAGAAGGAAAGTTAGATAACGATGAAATTAGAAGTATTTTAGATCGGCTCAAAGAAATTAAGCGGGACGATGTCGGAATACATTCATTTACATCTGATGATAGTACGTGGGAAAGCGTACTTAAGTTTGATTCATTCTTTGAAGATGTAATGATTTGTGAGGATTTTGAAGAATTTGAAGAGATTGTAAAATCAGACTTAAAACTTTCTGCGATTGATATTGCGAAGTTCTTCTTGGCAATTCAAGCTACCTCGCATTTAAAATTACAAAAATTAATTTATCTAGCATATAAAAAATATCTATTAAAATATGAGGAACGGCTATTTCCTGAAAAAATAGTCGCTTATGATTATGGACCAGTCGTACAAGAGGTTTATCAAAAATTTAAAAAGTATGGTGCAGACACTATAGAAACAGATAGTGCTCCAAAGTATATTTTAAAGGATATTCATCTTTCCCAAGCTCTTGGCAGAATGCTCCTCGTAAAAGAATTTGAAAAAGTAGTTCCTATTCTTTTAGAAACTTTTGAAGAATATGGTGATTTAACAGCAAGTGAATTAGTCGGTTTAACTCACTCAAAAAACGGACCTTGGCACTCTGTATATAAAAGATATCAAAATTGTGAGATAACAGATGAAATAATTATTTCACATGCAAAATATGAAAGGTAATAGAATGAGCTAGTTTTGACTAGCTCATTCTTGGTTCTATTATAAGTGCAACAATAAATACAACTTGTTTTGAAAACTCAATATAAATAATTAGTTAGGAGAGTTATTATATCTTATACCTAATTAGAGTAGTAGAAATGTAAGGTGATACAATTTAGGTCTTCAAAAAGAGTGCAAAAAGTTATTTAAACATGAATTATTAAATGATTTAGTAGAATTATCGTCCATAAAGTAAAAAGCACGTTTGACCGTGATAGTTTCTTGCCTGCTGAACTTGTCAATATTACGCCCTTTTTAGGGCTCTTTTTTGTGGACTTTTTAGGAACTTTCAAGAAAAACTAAGGCGATTTAATGCATAATTGTTTTTAAAGAAAGTCAGTATTTCCAATGGTTGAGCCTTAAAAATTTGACTTATAGAGTGTTAAATGATAGTATAGTCAAAGATAGTCAAGGTTCAAAGAAGGAGTTTGATTTACTATGAGATTTAAAAATACATCAGATCATATCGAAGCTTATATCAAGGCGATATTAGACCAATCTGGTATCGTGGAATTGCAGCGGAGCCAGTTGGCAGATACCTTTCAGGTTGTGCCAAGTCAGATCAACTATGTCATCAAGACACGTTTTACTGAAAGCAGAGGTTACTTGGTTGAGAGCAAGCGTGGTGGTGGAGGCTACATTCGCATAGGGCGAATTGAGTTTTCCAGTCATCACGAGATGCTCTGCGATTTGCTTTACTCGATTGGTGAGAGAGTTAGTCAGGAGATTTATGAGGATATTCTCCAACTTTTGGTGGAGCAGGACTTGATGACCAAGCAGGAGATGACCTTGCTGACTTCAGTAGCAACGGATCGTGTCCTAGGGGAAGAATCTTCAGTTGTCCGTGCCAATATGCTCCGACAGCTATTACAAGAGGTAGATAGAAAAGAGAAGTAAGATGAACTATTCAAAAGCATTGAATGAATGTATCGAAAGTGCCTACATGGTTGCAAGCCATTTTGGAGCTCGATATCTAGAGTCTTGGCATTTATTGATTGCCATGTCCAATCACAGTTACAGTGTAGCAGGGGCGACTCTAAATGATTATCCTTATGAAATGGACCGTTTAGAAGAGGTTGCGTTGGAACTGACTGAAACGGACTATAGCCAGGACGAAACCTTTACGGAATTGCCCTTTTCCCATCGTTTGGAGGTTCTCTTTGCAGAAGCAGAGTATGTGGCCTCAGTGGTCCATGCTAAGGTGCTAGGGACAGAGCATGTCCTCTATGCGATTTTGCATGACGGCAATGCCTTGGCAACTCGCATCTTGGAGAGAGCAGGCTTTTCTTATGAAGACCAGAAAGATCAGGTCAGAATTGCTGCTCTTCGTCGCAATCTAGAAGAACGTGCTGGCTGGACTAGAGAAGATCTCAAGGCTTTGCGTCAACGTCATCGCACAGTAGCTGACAAGCAAAGTTCCATGGCCAATATGATGGGTATGCCTCAAGCTCAAAGTGGTGGTCTAGAGGACTACACGCATGACCTGACGGAGCAAGCGCGCTCTGGCAAGTTAGAACCAGTTATTGGTCGTGACAAGGAAATCGCACGTATGATTCAGATTTTGAGTCGGAAGACCAAGAATAATCCTGTCTTGGTTGGAGATGCGGGTGTCGGGAAAACAGCTCTGGCACTTGGACTTGCTCAGCGTATTGCCAGTGGGGATGTACCTGCGGAAATGGCAAAGATGCGCGTGTTAGAGCTTGATTTGATGAATGTTGTCGCGGGAACACGTTTCCGTGGTGACTTTGAAGAACGTATGAACAACATCATCAAGGATATAGAGGAAGATGGCAAAGTGATTCTCTTTATCGATGAACTCCACACCATTATGGGTTCTGGAAGCGGTATTGACTCGACTCTGGATGCGGCCAATATCTTGAAACCAGCCTTGGCGCGTGGAACTTTGAGAACGGTTGGTGCAACCACTCAGGAAGAATACCAAAAACACATCGAAAAAGATGCTGCCCTTTCTCGTCGTTTTGCCAAAGTTACGATTGAAGAGCCAAGTCTAGCTGACAGCATGACTATTTTGCAAGGTTTGAAAGCGACCTATGAGAAACACCATCGTGTGCAAATCACAGATGAAGCCGTTGAAACAGCTGTCAAGATGGCGCATCGTTACTTGACCAGTCGTCACTTACCAGACTCTGCTATCGACCTTTTGGATGAAGCGGCAGCAACAGTGCAAAACAAATCCAAGCATGTGAAAGCAGACGAATCCGACTTGAGTCCAGCTGACAAGGCTCTGATGGATGGCAAGTGGAAACAAGCGGCCCAGCTAATCGCAAAAGAACAAGAAGTGCCTGTCTATAAAGACTTGGTAACAGAATCTGAAATTTTGACCACCTTGAGTCGATTGTCAGGGATTCCAGTCCAAAAACTGACTCAGACTGATGCCAAGAAATATCTGAACTTGGAAGCTGAACTACACAAACGTGTCATCGGCCAAGATCAAGCTGTTTCAAGTATTAGCCGTGCTATTCGCCGCAACCAGTCAGGGATTCGCAGTCACAAGCGTCCGATTGGCTCTTTTATGTTCCTAGGACCAACGGGTGTTGGTAAGACCGAATTAGCCAAGGCTCTGGCAGAAGTCCTCTTTGATGACGAATCAGCCCTTATCCGCTTTGATATGAGTGAGTATATGGAGAAATTCGCAGCTAGCCGTCTCAATGGAGCTCCTCCGGGCTATGTAGGCTACGAAGAAGGTGGGGAGTTGACCGAGAAGGTTCGCAACAAACCTTACTCTGTGCTCCTCTTTGACGAGATAGAAAAGGCCCACCCAGACATCTTTAATGTCCTCTTGCAGGTTCTGGACGACGGTGTCTTGACAGATAGCAAGGGGCGCAAGGTTGATTTTTCAAATACCATTATCATCATGACGTCAAATCTTGGTGCGACGGCTCTTCGTGACGACAAAACGGTCGGTTTTGGGGCCAAAGACATTCGTTTTGACCAGAAAAATATGGAAAAACGAATCTTTGAAGAGTTGAAAAAAGCTTATCGACCAGAGTTTATCAACCGTATTGATGAAAAGGTGGTCTTCCATAGCTTGGATAGCGAACACATGCAGGAAATCGTTAAGATCATGGTTAAACCATTAATTGCTAGCCTGGCAGAGAAGGGTATCGACTTGAAACTGCAAGCTTCAGCGTTGAAGTTACTGGCAAGCAAAGGTTACAATCCAGAAATGGGAGCTCGCCCACTTCGCAGAACCCTGCAAACAGAAGTGGAAGACAAGTTGGCAGAATTCCTTCTTAAGGGAGAACTGGTAGCAGGCAAGACCCTCAAGATTGGTGTCAAAGCTGGTCAATTAAAATTTGATATTGCTTAAAAATGGAGAATCAGGAGTAGTCCTGATTCTTTTTTTGCTACTTTTTTATAAAAAATGATAAAAAACTATTGACAAAACAAAAATATAGTATATAATAAAAACATAGAAAACAAAAATATCAAAAATTATAAAAAGGCAAACGAGTATGAAAAAGAAAACAGCAGTGGTATTTGGGACCTTTGCCCCTCTCCATCAGGGGCATATCGATCTGATCCAGCGAGCGAAGCGTCAGTGTGATCAGGTCTGGGTAGTCGTTTCAGGCTACGAGGGAGACCGAGGTGATCAGGTAGGTTTAAGTCTTCAAAAACGATTTCGCTATATCCGAGAGGCTTTTCGTGATGACGAATTGACCTCTGTCTGTAAGCTGGATGAGACCAACCTTCCCCGTTCCCCTATGGGCTGGCAGGAGTGGTTGGACCAGATGTTAGCGGAGATTTCCTATGATGAAAACCAGCAAGAACTGACTTTTTTTGTGGGAGAAGAAGAATACCAGCAAGAGCTATCTAGACGTGGATTTGGAACCGTCTTGCAAGAAAGAAAGTTTGGTATCTCAGCAACTATGATTCGAGAAAATCCAAGCAAATATTGGAAATACATCGCTCAACCCTTCCGTCGTCAGTTTACTAAGAAAGTGTTGATTATGGGAAGTGCCAGCAATGGGAAGACCACTCTGGCCAAGGATTTGGCAAGGTATTACGATGCGCCCGTTAGCCTGGAATACGCACGTGAGTACCAGATCAAAAACAATGTCCGTGACGATGAATTGACTCCAAAGGATTATTATTATCTCCTTTTGGGACAGTATGACCAGACCTCCAAGTTAATCGATAGTAATGCCAATCGAGGCCTAGTGATAGCCGATACAAACTCCTTGGTAACCAAGGGTTACTATGATTATTACATGGAGACTGAGGACCAAGGGGACTTATCAGGAGAAACCTTTGACAATCTCTTTGTTTCGATCTTGGCCAAGGAAAAATGGGACTTGATTCTCTTTGTGCAACCTGTTGGGTCCTATGTCAATGACGGGTTTAGAGATATGACCATGGCAGAAGACCACATTCGCTACAGTTTTTCCCAGCATTTGGATCAGATGAGAGAGCGATATTTAACCACGATTCCACTAGTTTATCTAGCGGAGGATTATCTAGGCAATTATGAAGCAGCAAAAGTGGCTATTGATGCCATTTACCAAGCAGATTAGGAGAAAATGATGAAAAAGCTAACTGAAAAAATCACACAATTTATCGAAAATTTTAAAAATGTCCATGCCGAAGCCCGCAAGATTGGTTTTGCAGGAACCATGCGCTTACTCTGGAAAGATCTCTTTGTCGGCCGTAGTCTTTTCCAGTGGTTGTACCTCATCGCCTTGTCAAGTGTTCCCTTGATCTTAGAGTTCACGCAAAATACAGAAAGTCATGACTTGCTGAGCTTGTTTGCATCCTGGACGGGGATTATCTGTGTTATTTTGGTAGCAGAAGGGCGTGCAAGCAATTATCTCTTTGGGGCTATTAACTCGGCTATCTATTTGATTTTGGCCATGAATGCGACTTTTTATGGCGAAGTCTTGACGACCGTTTACTTCTTTGTCATGCAGCCGATTGGTCTCTATGCTTGGCTGTCTAATCGTATCAATGACCAAGGAAAACCAGAAGAATCCCACTTTGAAGCTAAGAAATTATCTGTGATTGACTGGCTCAAGTACTTGGCCTTGACTGCCATTATCTGGATTGGTATGGGCTTGGCTTACCAAAGTATCAATAGCGCTCGCCCTTTCCGTGATAGTGTTACCGATGCGACCAATGGTGTTGGTCAACTCTTGATGACACGTCTCTACCGTGAGCAATGGATTTTCTGGATTGCAACCAATCTCTTTAGTATTTATCTCTGGTGGGGTGAAAATATCCACATCCAAGGGATGTACTGGGTTTACACACTGAACAGTCTAGTGGGTTGGTACCAATGGACTAAGGCAGTTCGAAAGGAGGCATAAGATGGCAGATACGATGATTCCAGCCGGGATGACGGAAAAAGAATATTATGAAATCCATGCCAGTCAGGAGGAGTTTTTAGACTGGTACTACAAGCAGGAACTCCCTCAATATGAAAAACCAAGTGTGACAGTGGATATGGTGGCCTACTGCTTTGTCGAAGGAAAGATCAAGCTCTTGCTGATTCGTCGTAAGGCTCACCCTTATCAAAACTGTTTGGCTTTGGTTGGAGGCTTTATGGACAAGGGAGAAGATGCTGCACATGCCTGTCAGCGCGAAGTGAGAGAAGAAATCAATCTCGATCTACCTTTGGAGAAAATCGAGCAATTGATGACCGTATCGACCCCTGGTCGTGATCCACGGGGCTGGACAGTGACCATTGCCCATTTAGTGTACCTACCTAGTCGTGCCTTAGATCTCGTTCAGGCAGGTGACGATGCCAAGGATGTCGTTTTCGTAGATGTCGATTTTCAGACAGGCAAATGTTTCCTAGAGGGAGTGGAGCTGGACGAGCAAGCCTTCGCCTTTGACCATTATGCCATTATCCAAGAGTCCATCAAACGAATCCAAGGCCGTCTCGACTGGAACCCGACCTTCCTTTATCTGCTGGAGGAAGAGTTTACTGTCTATGAAGGGACTGAACTGGTCAATCTCATCAACCCCGGTCGCCCAATCGTCAGCAATAACTTTCTCGTAAAATACGGCGAATATGTAGAAGAAGTCGGACTCAAACGAGTACCTAAAAAGAAACCAAGAAAAACCTATCGATTGAAATAAAAATGAGGCCGGGACAAAGTTCCCGACCTCTTTATTTATTATCATTTTTTATGAATGGCTATCTTTCTTAGAATTACACAAGAGCGATGCAAAAAATAGGACTCTAATCTAAGAAATTTTCTATTTTTTCGTTTCGATTACGAATAGAAATAGTAGAAGGAACAATTTTTAAAATAGTTTCTCTAAAAAGTTGACAGATTTAAGGCCTAATGCTACAATTATATTACAAAAATATTTCTTAATATTTCAAAAATGTTACAAAGGAGTAGAAAAATGAAAAAGAAAATCTATATCAAATTGATGGCAGCGACTGTGTTGGCTTCTACCTTGCTACTGGGAGCTTGTGGAAATAAAAACGAAACCACTCAAACTAGTAGCTCTGCAAAAACAAGTCAATCATCAAGTTCTAAAGCGGCTTCTTCTAGCAAAGAAAGCAAGACTCAAAAATCTTCAAGCTCCGCTTCATCTGAAAAGGCTCAGGCATCTTCTGGTCAGTCTTCTACAACGCCAGATCAGTCACAAGCGAAACCGGCACCTGAATCAAGACAAGAACAAGCAGCTCCTAGTCAACAAGCCCCTTCTCAGACTCCATCAACTCAGCAAGGCTCTCAAGCCCAGTCTAACCAGTCAAGCTATGATCCAACAACTGACCGCAAACTTCAAGACAAGCAAGCAGAACACAACAAACGCTACAAGGGTGTTTTAACCATGGTCGATGGTGATTTCTCAGCAGCTGCAGGCAACTGGAAGGGAGCGAATGGCGAAACTATTACGGTTTCATCAGGGGGCCAATTTACAGTAGAAACTGCAGATGGAAAGAAAGAAAACTATTCTATCAGAGGCTACTCTTACACTCTTGATGATGGCAAGTATAATGCCAAAATCGGTGGAGGAAAAATCATCCAAATTACAACAGGTGCGGATGGTAAAGTTTCGAGTGTTGCCTTGATTCAATAATAGTACCTAGGTTTTCCTAGTATCTAAAAAACCGTAAACTCCAAGCGAGTTACGGTTTTTTCTATTATGCTTTGTCTAATTGCAAGAGGGCTTCAATCTCTGCTAGGGTGCTAGCTTGTGAAATAGCTCCACGAAGCTTGGCTGCACCAGATGTACCACGAAGGTAGTGAGGAGCGAGACCACGGAATTCACGGACTGCAATTTTTTCTCCTTTGAGGCTAATTAAGCGTTTTAAGTGTTCGTAGGCGATTTTCATCTTATCTTCAAAGGTCAAATCAGGAAGGATTTCTCCTGTTTCAAAGTAGTGGTTGATTTGATTGAAGAGGTAGGGATTTCCCATGGCTGCTCGGCCAATCATAACTGCGTCAGCACCAACTTCTTCGATGCGTTGTTTAGCATCTTGAACTGTACGGATGTCACCGTTGGCGATAAATGGGATCTTAGTCAGTGCTTGGGCTACATCGTGCAAGGTCTCGAGGTCTGCGTGGCCTGTGTACATTTGTTCGCGGGTACGGCCATGCATGGCGAGAGCAGAGACACCAGCAGCTTCAGCTGCGAGGGCATTCTCCACGGCTAGGGATGGATCAGACCATCCAGTACGCATTTTGACGGTGAGGGGGATGTCAAGGACAGATTGGACCTTGTTGATAATAGAGTAGATCTTGTCTGGGTCCTTGAGCCACATAGCGCCAGCTTCGTTTTTCACGATTTTGTTAACTGGGCAGCCCATGTTGATATCGACGATATCGGTCTTGGTGTTTTTTTGGATGAATTCTGCTGCGCGTGCGAGGCTGTCTTCATCACTACCAAAGAGTTGGATAGAAACGGGATTTTCGCCTTCATCGATATGAAGCATGTGCAGTGTTTTTTCGTTGTTGTACTGGATGCCCTTGTCAGAGACCATTTCCATCACAACGAGTCCAGCTCCGAGCTCTTTTGCGATGGTACGAAAGGCTGAGTTGGTGACACCAGCCATGGGTGCTAAAACAGTACGATTGGGAATCTCAACATTTCCAATCATAAAAGGTGTATTAAGATTTGTCACGAATGAGTTCCTCCAGGTCGTTTTCATCAAAGTTATAAGTTGTTTGGCAGAATTGACAAGTGATTTCTGCCCCGTGGTCTTCCTCTTTCATTTCCTCAAGGTCTGAATTTGGAAGGCTGGCAAGAGCGTTCATAAAACGGTCTTTGCTGCAGTCACATTGGAAACGGATTTCTTCTTCAGATAGACGTTTGTAGGATTCGTCACCATAGATGGCCTTGAGGAGGGCTTCGATATGGTCATCGCTTTCTAGAAGGGTTGAGATGGCTGGCATTTCTTGGATGCGTTTTTCAAAGCGGGCAATCTCTTCTTCCTTGGCTCCTGGCAATACTTGGAGAAGGAAACCTCCGGCAACTTTGACCTTGTCGTCTTTATCCAAAAGAACATTGAGGCCGACTGCTGAAGGGGTTTGTTGACTTTCAGTCAGGTAGTAGGCTAAGTCTTCACCGATTTCCCCAGAGATGAGGGGAGTCATGGAGTTGTAGGGATTTCCAGTACCATAGTCTGTGATAACGAGGAATTGACCGTTTCCAACAAAAGGTCCAACAAGGACTTCACCCGTTGCAGTCTTTTTGATGTCAACACCTGGATTTTGAACGTAGCCTTTGACGTTTCCCTTGGTATCTGCGACCGTGATGATGGCACCGAGAGAGCTTGTTCCAAGAACTTTAACTGTTAGTTTGGTATTTCCTTTTTCATTGGCTGCGAGAATTTGGCTAGCGATAAGGGTGCGACCAAGTGCGACAGTTGAACTGGCTTGAGTTTGATGTTTTTCTTGAGCAGTGCGGACGGTTTCAGTGCTATCAAGGACAAAAGCACGAAAGGCTCCGCTTTCTGATATTGTTTTAATAATTTTATCCATAGCTACTATTTTAGCATAAAAATGCCCAAAGGGGGAGTTGTGTGTTTGCTGTTTCTGTGGAATAATGACGAGGAAATCAACCTTAAAATAAAATGAGAAACAGATTATTTCAGCATTTGAAAGATTTATGCTATGCTTGTAGGAGAGAATGAAAGGGGTAACAAATGTATTTAGGCGATTTGATGGAAAAAGCAGAATCTGGTCAATTTTTAGTCCTTTCCTTTCTATTACAAGATTCGCAGACAACAGTCAAGAAAGCCATGGAAGAAACAGGTTTTTCAAAGGCGACCTTAACCAAGTACATTTCTCTGATTAACGAAAATGCCTGGGAAAGAGGGCTAGAGCTGACCATTCACTTGGAAGATGAAAATCTGCGTTTGTCGATTAGTGCAGATACCAAGGGAAGAGAGATTCGGAGCTTGTTTTTAGACAATGCCATTAAGTACCAAATTTTGGTTTACCTTCTCTATCACCAACAGTTCCTAGCCCATCAACTGGCTCAAGAATTGATGATTAGCGAGGCCACGCTTGGTCGCCACTTAGCTAGTCTAAATCAGATTTTGTCAGAGTTTGACTTATCCATCCAAAATGGCCGTTGGCGAGGTCCAGAGCATCAGATTCGCTATTTCTATTTCTGCCTTTTTCGCAAGATTTGGTCCAGTCAGGAGTGGGAAGGTCACATGCAGAAAGCTGAGAGAAAACAAGAGATTGCTACCCTAGAAGAAATCTGCGGTGCTAGCTTGTCTTCAGGTCAGAAATTGGACTTGGTTCTCTGGGCTCACATCAGTCAACAGCGTCTTCGGGTCAATGCCTGTCAGTTTCAAGTCATAGAAGAAAAAATGCGGGGGTATTTTGACAATATTTTCTACCTTCGTTTGCTTCGAAAGGCTCCGTCCTTTTTTGCTGGGCAACATATCCCTCTAGGAACTGAGGATGGTGAGATGATGGTATTCTTTTCATTTCTCCTTTCCCATCGTATTCTTCCTCTTCATACTATGGAGTATATTCTTGGTTTTGGAGGGCAATTAGCCGATTTGCTTACGCAATTGATTCAAGAGATGAAGAAAGAGGAGTTGCTGGGGGACTACACAGAGGACCATGTCACCTATGAACTCAGTCAGCTCTGTGGTCAAGTTTATCTATACAAGGGCTATATCTTGCAAGATCAGTACAGATACCAGACAGAGAATCGCCATCCCTATTTGCTGATGGAACATGATTTTAGAGGGACTGCAGAGAGAATTTTTCATGCTATACCTGCCTTTCAGCAGGGAACGGATTTGGATAAGAAAATTCTCTGGGAATGGCTTCAGTTGATAGAGTATATGGCAGAAAATGGTGGCCAACATATGAGGATTGGTCTGGATTTGACATCTGGTTTCCTTGTCTTTTCTAGGATGGCTGCCCTTTTGAAACGGTATTTGGAATACAATCGTTTCATTACTATTGAAGCCTATGACCCCAGTCGACATTATGATTTGTTAATTACCAACAACCCCATTCATAAGAAAGAACAGACTCCGGTCTATTATTTAAAAAATGATTTGGATATGGAGGATTTGGCGAAGATTCGTCAGATGCTCTTTGCTTAAAAGGCCTGAATTTTCAGGTCTTTTTTGTGAAATTCGCACAATCTCCTCACATTTTTTTAAAATTTTAAAAAAATTGATAAACAAGAAAGCGCTTTATTTTGTATACTAGTTACTGTAAAGAGGAACCCCCTCAAGATTTTATCAGGAGGACAGCACATGTCACAAGAAAAATACATCATGGCTATTGACCAGGGAACGACCAGTTCTCGTGCCATCATTTTTAACAAAAAAGGAGAAAAGGTCAGCTCTAGTCAAAAAGAGTTCACTCAGATTTTCCCTCAAGCAGGTTGGGTTGAGCACAATGCCAATGAAATTTGGAACTCTGTTCAGTCAGTTATCGCGGGTGCTTTCATCGAAAGTGGTGTGAAACCAAGTCAAATCGAAGCCATCGGGATTACCAACCAGCGTGAAACAACTGTCGTCTGGGATAAGAAAACAGGGCTCCCTATCTACAATGCTATCGTTTGGCAATCACGCCAGACAGCACCTTTAGCTGAACAACTAAAAAGCCAAGGTTATGTGGAAAAATTCCATGAAAAGACTGGTTTGATCATCGATGCTTACTTCTCAGCGACTAAGGTTCGCTGGATTCTGGACCATGTAGAAGGTGCTCAAGAGCGAGCTGAAAAAGGAGAATTGCTCTTTGGTACCATTGATACTTGGTTGGTTTGGAAATTGACTGACGGTGCGGCTCATGTGACGGACTACTCAAATGCGGCTCGTACCATGCTCTATAACATTAAAGAACTCAAATGGGATGATGAGATTTTAGAAATCCTCAACATTCCTAAGGCTATGCTTCCAGAAGTTCGTTCTAACTCTGAAATCTACGGCAAGACTGCTCCATTCCATTTCTACGGTGGAGAAGTACCAATTTCAGGTATGGCTGGGGACCAACAGGCAGCCCTCTTCGGTCAGTTGGCCTTTGAACCAGGTATGGTCAAGAATACTTATGGAACAGGTTCTTTCATCATTATGAACACTGGTGAAGAGATGCAGTTGTCTGAAAACAACCTTTTGACAACGATTGGTTATGGAATCAACGGCAAGGTTTACTATGCCTTGGAAGGTTCTATCTTCATCGCAGGAAGTGCCATTCAGTGGCTTCGTGATGGACTTCGCATGGTTGAAAATTCACCAGAGTCTGAAAAATATGCTCTCAATTCTCACAACAATGACGAAGTTTATGTAGTACCTGCCTTTACAGGTCTAGGTGCTCCATATTGGAACCAAAATGCTCGTGGTTCGGTCTTTGGCTTAACTCGTGGAACAAGCAAAGAAGACTTTATCAAGGCAACCTTGCAATCTATCGCTTATCAAGTACGTGACATCATCGACACCATGCAAGTAGATGCTCAGACAGCTATCCAAGTCTTGAAGGTAGATGGCGGTGCAGCTATGAACAACTTCCTGATGCAGTTCCAGGCTGACATCTTGGGAATCGACATCGCACGCGCCAAAAACTTGGAAACAACTGCTCTAGGAGCAGCCTTCCTAGCAGGTTTGTCAGTAGGCTACTGGAAGGACTTGGATGAGTTGAAGCTCTTGAATGAGACTGGAGAACTCTTTGAGCCATCGATGAACGAATCTCGCAAGGAACAACTCTACAAGGGCTGGAAGAAGGCTGTGAAAGCAACGCAAGTCTTTGCGGAAATCGATGACTAATACTGAAAGAATAAAGTGACTCAGTTAGAAAGTGTGTAAATATGGAATTTTCAAAGAAAACACGAGAATTATCAATTAAAAAAATGCAGGAACGCACCCTGGACCTCCTGATTATTGGTGGTGGGATTACCGGTGCTGGGGTAGCCTTGCAAGCGGCAGCTAGTGGACTTGACACTGGATTGATTGAAATGCAGGACTTCGCAGAAGGAACATCTAGCCGTTCAACAAAATTGGTCCACGGAGGTCTGCGTTACCTCAAACAATTTGACGTGGAAGTAGTCTCAGATACAGTTTCTGAACGTGCGGTGGTTCAACAAATCGCTCCACACATTCCAAAACCAGATCCAATGCTCTTGCCAGTTTACGATGAAGATGGAGCGACCTTTAGCCTTTTCCGTCTCAAAGTAGCCATGGACTTGTACGACCTTTTGGCAGGTGTTAGCAACACGCCAGCTGCTAACAAGGTCTTGAGTAAGGAAGAAGTCTTGGAACGCCAGCCAAACTTGAAGAAAGAAGGCTTGGTAGGAGGTGGAGTTTATCTTGACTTCCGTAACAACGATGCGCGTCTCGTGATTGAAAACATTAAACGTGCCAACCAAGACGGTGCCCTCATTGCCAACCACGTTAAGGCAGAAGGCTTCCTCTTTGATGAAAGTGGCAAGATTACAGGTGTTGTAGCTCGTGATTTGTTGACAGACCAAGTCTTTGAAATCAAGGCTCGCCTAGTTATTAACACAACTGGACCTTGGAGCGATAAGGTACGTAATTTGTCCAATAAGGGAACCCAATTCTCACAAATGCGCCCAACTAAGGGAGTTCACTTGGTAGTGGATTCAAGCAAGATCAAGGTTTCACAGCCAGTTTACTTTGATACAGGTTTGGGAGACGGCCGGATGGTCTTTGTCCTCCCACGTGAAAACAAGACTTACTTTGGTACAACGGATACAGACTACACAGGCGATTTGGAACATCCAAAAGTGACGCAGGAAGATGTAGATTATCTACTTGGCATTGTCAACAACCGCTTCCCAGAAGCAAATATTACCATTGATGATATCGAAAGCAGCTGGGCTGGTCTTCGTCCATTGATTGCAGGCAATAGCGCTTCTGACTACAATGGAGGGAATAATGGAACCATTAGTGATGAGAGCTTCAATAGCTTGATTGCGACTGTCGAAGCTTATCTCTCGAAAGAAAAAACGCGTGAAGATGTTGAATCTGCTGTCAGCAAGCTTGAAAGCAGCACATCTGAGAAACATTTGGACCCATCTGCAGTTTCTCGTGGTTCGAGCTTGGACCGTGATGACAATGGCCTGTTGACTCTTGCTGGTGGTAAAATCACAGACTACCGTAAGATGGCTGAAGGAGCTATGGAGCGTGTGGTTGACATCCTCAAAGCCGAATTTGACCGTAGCTTTAAACTCATCAACTCGAAGACTTACCCTGTTTCAGGTGGAGAATTGAACCCAGCAAATGTGGACTCAGAAATTGAAGCCTTTGCTCAACTTGGAGTTTCACGTGGCTTGGATAGCAAGGAAGCCCAGTATCTCGCAAATCTTTACGGTTCAAATGCACCGAAAGTCTTTGCACTTGCTCACAGCTTGGAACAAGCGCCAGGACTCAGCTTGGCAGATACCTTGTCCCTTCACTATGCAATGCGCAATGAGTTGGCTCTTAGCCCAGTTGACTTTCTTCTTCGTCGTACCAACCACATGCTCTTTATGCGTGATAGTTTGGATAGCATTGTGGAGCCTGTTCTGGATGAAATGGGACGATTCTATGATTGGACTGAAGAAGAAAAAGCAGCCTACCGTGCGGATGTCGAAGCAGCTCTTGCTCAAAACGATTTGGCAGAACTAAAAAATTAAGAAAAACTAGAAGAGAGGGGAGGGCAGCATTCCTTGTCGCCAGCCCCTTCATTTAAATGGAGACAAAGATATGATGAAAGAATTATTTGGAGAATTTTTGGGGACCTTAATCCTGATCCTCCTAGGAAATGGTGTTGTTGCAGGTGTGGTTCTTCCCAAAACCAAGAGCAACAATTCAGGATGGATCGTGATTACTATGGGATGGGGAATTGCTGTAGCCGTTGCGGCCTTTGTATCTGGCACGCTCAGTCCAGCCCACCTAAATCCAGCTGTGACGTTTGCGATGGCCTTAAAAGGAACGCTCTCTTGGGCTTCTGTTTTCCCTTATATCCTAGCCCAATTCGCAGGAGCGATGGTGGCTCAGATTTTGGTTTGGTTGCAATTCAAACCGCATTATGAGGCAGAAGAAAATGCAGGCAATATCCTAGCGACCTTTAGTACTGGACCAGCAATCAAGAACACAGTATCCAACTTGGTTAGCGAAATCCTTGGAACCTTTGTTTTGCTCTTGACAATCTTTGCCTTGGGGCTCTATGACCTTCAGGCAGGATTAGGGACCTTTGCAGTGGGGACCTTGATTGTTGGTATCGGTCTTTCACTAGGTGGGACAACGGGTTATGCCTTGAACCCAGCTCGTGACCTTGGACCTCGTATCATGCACAGCATCTTGCCAATTCCAAACAAGGGAGATGGGGACTGGTCTTATGCTTGGATTCCTGTTGTAGGACCTATCCTCGGAGCGGCCCTAGCAGTTCTCGTATTTTCACTTTTCTAAGATAAAAGAGTGATTGGCAACAGAGTTTGAGATGGAAATCTCAGGCTCTTTTTTGATGGCCAAAACATTAATATTTTAACTTATCTTAAAATAAGCTAAAACAAACTTTTGAATTATGGTAAATAGTTGAAAAAAAGGTTGATAAAATGGTAAAATGTTAGGAAGATAAGATAGTAAATGCATAGTTGCATAGCTTTTTTGAAAAATCATAGAAAATTGAACACACTAACTATGGGAAAACACAGAAAATTGTATATGTTTTTGGGACAGACTGTCCTATATTTTGTAATCTTACTTGGTTTGCTTTATTTTTTCAGTTACCTTGGTCAGAGTCAAGGGACCTTTATTTATAATGAGTTCTAGTTTGAAGGAGAAAATGAACCGTGTCTAATAAACCGATAAAAGATATGATTGAAACGATTGAGCACTTTGCTCAAACACAGCCAACATATCCTGTCTACAATGTTTTAGGTCAAGAGCATACTTATGGTGATCTGAAAGTTGATTCAGATAGTTTGGCTACAGCTATTGATAGACTTGGCTTGCCTGAGAAATCACCAGTCGTCGTTTTTGGTGGTCAGGAATATGAGATGTTGGCTACTTTTGTAGCGCTGACTAAGTCGGGGCATGCCTATATTCCCATTGACAGCCATTCAGCCTTAGAACGGGTGGCTGCTATTGTTGAAGTAGCAGAGCCGAGCTTGATTATTGCTATCTCAGATTTTCCGTTGGAGCAGGTTTCTACACCGATGTTGAATCTAGCTCAGGTTCAAGAAGCCTTTGCTCAAGCTTCTAGCTACGAGATCACGCATTCAGTCAAGGGAGATGATAACTACTACATTATCTTTACTTCTGGTACAACTGGTAAGCCAAAGGGAGTGCAGATTTCCCATGATAATCTCCTCAGCTTTACCAACTGGATGATTACGGACAAGGAATTTGCGACGCCAAGTCGTCCACAAATGTTGGCTCAGCCACCTTATTCTTTTGACCTATCTGTCATGTACTGGGCGCCAACCTTGGCACTTGGTGGTACGCTTTTCGCTCTTCCTTCAGACATTACTCAGGATTTCAAAAAGCTCTTTGCGACGATCTTTTCATTGCCAATCGCTATCTGGACTTCAACGCCTTCCTTTGCAGATATGGCTATGTTGTCAGAAGATTTCAATGGTGAGAAAATGCCTGGAATCACGCATTTCTACTTTGATGGTGAAGAATTGACTGTCAAAACAGCTCAAAAACTGCGCGAGCGTTTCCCAAATGCCCGTATCATCAATGCTTACGGCCCAACAGAAGCGACAGTGGCTTTGTCAGCAGTTGCTGTAACAGACGAGATGTTGACGACTCTCAAACGCCTGCCAATCGGCTATACTAAGGCGGATTCTCCAACCTTTATCATTGATGAGGAAGGCAAGAAACTGCCAAATGGGGAACAGGGAGAAATCATTGTTTCTGGACCAGCTGTTTCAAAAGGCTATATGAACAATCCTGAAAAAACGGCAGAAGCCTTCTTTGAGTTTGAAGGTCTTCCGGCCTACCACACAGGAGATGTGGGAACTATGACAGATGAGGGCTTGCTTCTCTACGGTGGACGGATGGACTTCCAGATTAAGTTCAACGGTTACCGCATTGAGTTAGAAGATGTCTCTCAAAACCTCAACAAGTCTCGCTTTATCGAGTCTGCTGTCGCAGTACCACGCTATAACAAGGACCACAAGGTGCAAAATCTACTGGCCTATGTTATCCTAAAGGACGGTGTCCGCGAGCAGTTTGAACGTGATATCGATATTACCAAGGCTATTAAGGAAGACCTAGCAGATATCATGATGTCTTATATGATGCCATCGAAATTCCTCTATCGAGATAGTTTACCACTAACGCCTAATGGTAAAATTGATATTAAGGGCTTGATTAATGAGGTAAACAATAGATGATGGAGCTTTACAAACAGCTACCTCATTTGGAACCTTATGGCAATCTTTATTATTTTTTGTATGTGATTGCTGCGACCCTACCGATATTTATCGGGCTCTTTTTCAAGAAACGCTTTGCTTGGTATGAAGTGCTCGTCAGTCTCTTCTTTATCGTCACCATGTTGACAGGTGGAAAGACCGATCAAATAAGCGCTCTTATCCTTTATGTTATCTGGCAAGTACTGCTTGTATTTTTCTACAAAGGGTACAGGAAGCGACGGGATAGTAAATGGATATTTTACCTGGTTAGCTTTTTATCTCTATTGCCAATCGTCTTTGTGAAAGTATCTCCTGCTATTCATGGCCCTCAATCTTTGTTTGGCTTTTTAGGGATTTCTTACTTAACCTTTCGTGCAGTTGGGGTTATCGTTGAGTTGAGAGATGGTGTCATCAAGGATTTAACAATCTGGCAATTCTTGCGTTTTCTTCTTTTTATGCCGACTTTCTCAAGTGGTCCCATTGATCGTTTTAAACGCTTCAATGAAAATTACGAGACCATTCCTGAGCGGGATGAGTTGATGGACATGCTAGAAGAGGCTGTCAAATATATCATGCTGGGCTTCCTCTACAAGTTTATCTTGGCTCACATTTTAGGAGAGACATTATTGCCTCCGTTGAAAAATTTGGCCTTGCAGACAGGTGGTTTCTTTAACCTCTACGCTTTAGCGGTCATGTACACCTTTGGTCTGGAGCTCTTCTTTGACTTTGCGGGCTACTCTATGTTTGCCTTAGCCATTTCAAACTTGATGGGTATTCATAGTCCTATCAACTTTAACAAGCCCTTTTTGTCAAGGGATTTAAAAGAGTTTTGGAATCGCTGGCACATGAGTCTGTCTTTCTGGTTCCGTGACTTTGTCTTTATGCGGATGGTCATGGTGTTGACCAGAAAGAAGGTCTTTAAAAATCGCAATGTGACCTCAAGTGTAGCCTACATTCTCAATATGCTGATTATGGGATTTTGGCATGGTGTGACCTGGTACTACATCGCCTATGGACTTTTCCATGGGATTGGGCTGGTCATCAATGACGCTTGGGTTCGTAAGAAAAAAGCACTCAATAAAGAACGGAAAAAAGCTGGAAAGGGTTCCTTACCTGAGAATCGCTGGATTCAGTTGCTTGGCATGGTTGTCACCTTCCATGTCGTGATGGTTTCATTCTTAATCTTTTCTGGATTTTTGAATGATTTATGGTTTAAAAAATAAAAGGATATAAAAAATGGATATCAAATCAGAAGTTATTGAAATTATTGATGAGTTGTTTATGGAAGATGTTTCTGACATGATGGATGAAGATCTTTTTGACGCTGGTGTCTTGGATAGTATGGGAACGGTTGAATTGATCGTTGAGATTGAAAACCGTTTTGACATTCGTGTTCCAGTGACAGAGTTCGGTCGTGATGACTGGAATACAGCTAATAAAATTGTAGAAGGTATTGCGGAGTTAAAGAATGCTTAAACGCTTGTGGCTGATCTTCGGGCCTATCTTCATCGCTGGATTTTTGGTTCTTCTACTCATCTTTTTTTATCCAAGTACAACAAGCCATAATCTGACGGAGGAGAAGTACTCTGCAGCTTCCATCAGTAGAGAAAGTTTTAAAGAGAGAAGTCAAAAAGTGAGGGCGCTAACGGATCCCAATATGCGTTTTGTCCCTTTTCTAGGGTCAAGTGAATGGATTCGATTTGATAGTGTCCATCCAGCTGTTTTAGCAGAAAAATACAATCGTCCCTATCGCCCTTACTTTATGGGTCAGGCAGGAGCGGCCTCGCTTAATCAATATTTCGGTTTGCAGCAGATTCTGCCAGAAATTGAGGAAAAGCAGGCGGTGTTTGTCATCTCTCCTCAGTGGTTTACAGAGACGGATTACGAGCCAGCAGCGTTTCAGAGATTCTTTAATAGCGACCAGTTGACAGCTTTTTTAGAAAATCAATCTGGGGACATCTCGGCTAAGCATGCTGCGACGCGTTTGTTGAAGCAGAACCCGAGTGTGGCATTGAAAGGCATCCTTCAAAAGCTTTCAAAAGGAGAGGACTTGTCAGATGCTGATCGACTTATCATCAACGTCTTTGCACGATTCAATGAAAAGCAGTCCTCTCTTTTTGGTCAATTTTCCATTCGGGGGAAACTCAAGTACAAAGAACATGTAGAAAACTATTTAAAAGATCTTCCTGATCAGTTTTCCTATGACGCTTTAGAAGAAATTGCCCGTAAGGATGCAGAGGCAAATACGACCAATAACGATATGGGGATGGAGAATCATTTCTACACGTATGAGGTCAAAAAAGATTTAAAAAAATGGGAAGGGTATCAAAAAAATTATAACTTCCTAAAGTCGTCTGAATACAATGATTTGCAGCTGGTTCTCAATCAATTTGCTAAATCAAAAGTCAATGTGCTCTTTGTTATCCAGCCCGTCAACAAGAAATGGATGGAATATACAGAGCTCAGTGAAGAAATGTATCAACATGCAGTGGAGAAAATTCGTTACCAGCTAGAAAGTCAAGGCTTTACCAACATTGCTGACTTTTCAAAAAACGGAGGAGAACCTTACTTTATCAAGGATACTATCCACTTAGGTTGGTTGGGCTGGTTGGCTTTTGATAAGGTTGTGAATCCCTTCTTGACGGATCCAAAACCAGCTCCAGACTACAAGATGAATGACCGCTTCTTTAGCAAGGACTGGGCGACCTATGATGGGAATATCAAAGATTTCCAATAAAAAGAGTTAAAAGTTTGGGATTTGAACCCAGACTTTTTTGTTTAAATGGCGAATATTTAAGATGCAAATAGGTCAAAAGTTTCAAAATTTTTAGAAATAGCGTATAATATAAAAGAGAAAAAGAAAAGAAAGGGATTTTAAAATGAACAAACGTTCTTTGTTACCTGTCTTATCGACAGCCCTGCTAGCTCCAGCCTTCTTAGCTGGACAAGTCTATGCTGAAGAAGCAACGACTCCTGCAGAAAGTTCAGCTGTTGTAGCGACTCCAGCTACGTCGGCGACTCCAGCTCCTGTTGAGAGCCCTGCGGTACCGGAAACTTCGGCGACTTCAGAAGCAGTTGCACCTACAGAAGCTCCGACAGCTCCTGCTGAATCTACTAAAAGCGAAGAAAAGGACACCGTTATCTTACACACCAATGATGTCCATGGTCGTATTGTAGAGGAAAAGGGAGTAATTGGAGATGCCAAGTTAGCGACAGTTATTGAGCAGGAACGTGCGAAATCAAATCAAAACACTCTGGTTGTTGATGCGGGAGATGCTTTCCAAGGTTTACCGATTTCTAACTCTACGAAGGGTGAAGCGCGTGCTGAAATTCTCAATCAGATGCAGTATGATGCCATGGCAGTAGGAAACCATGAGTTTGACTTTGGTTTGGACGAAGCTAAGAAATACAAGGAAATCTTGAAATTCCCATTACTTAGCTCAAATACCTACGTCAATGGTGCTCGTCTCTTTGAAGCTTCTACAATCGTTGATAAAGATAAGACTGTGGAAGGTGATGAGTTTGTTGTAATCGGCGTGACAACACCTGAAACAGCTACCAAAACTCACCCTAAAAATGTCAAAGGGGTAACTTTTACAGATCCAATCTCTGAAGTCAATAAGGTCATCGAAGAAGTTCAAGCTAAGGCTCGTGCAGAAGGTAAGGACTACAAACACTATGTTGTGCTGGCTCACTTGGGTGTGGATACCACAACCCCAGTTGAGTGGCGTGGTTCAACCTTGGCAGAAGCCTTGTCTAAAAATCCTCGTTTGAAAGGGAAACGTGTAACAGTAATCGATGGTCACTCTCATACAGTAGAATCAACGACCTATGGAGACAATGTTACCTATAACCAAACAGGGAGTTACCTTCATAATGTAGGAAAAATCACCTACAAATCACGTCAGCTTTTGGGCAATCCAACTCAGATTCCGGCTGCTGATGCTAAAAAATTACCAGCCAATCCAACAGTTGAAAAACTAGTCAAAGACATTAAACAAAAATACGATGCTGAAAATGCTGTTGAAGTCGTTTCAAACAGCCCTGTAGAACTCAACGGAGATCGTGAAAATGTTCGGGTTCGTGAAACTAACCTCGGAAACGTCGTAGCGGACTCGCTCTATCAGTATGGTCAAACAGGATTTAGCCATCCGACTGACATCGCAGTGACAAATGGCGGTGGCTTGCGTGAAACCATTGCAAAAGGCAAACCAATTACTAAAGGAAATGTCATTGCCGTTCTTCCGTTTGGAAATACCATCTCACAAATCCAAGTGACTGGGCAACAAGTCTTGGATATGTTTGAAAAATCACTCGGATCTATCTTGCAGGTCGATAAGGATGGCAAGAAAGTCTTGGATGAGAACGGGCAACCATTGTTAGAGCCAAGTGGTGGCTTCTTGCAAGTTTCGGGTGTGAAGGTCTACTATGATACCAACCTACCATCAGGCAAACGTGTCTTGGCCATCCAGGTTAAAAACCGTGCAACAGGTCGTTATGAACTACTGGACCTCGCAAAAACCTACTATCTTGCAACCAATGATTTCTTAGCTGCGGGTGGTGATGGCTACACTATGTTGGGTGGCGCGCGTGAAGAAGGTCCTTCTATGGATGCAGCCTTTGAAGAGTATCTGAAAACCGCTGATTTGACCCAGTATGAAAAGATCAATCCGAACTCACGGACGATTTCTGTGGATTCTACAACTTTTAGTCTACCAGTAGAAACACCTCAAACGAATGCAGCTGCTAGCGATGCGACTACAAATGTACCACTTACTTATGAGGTGGCAGGTCAATTTAGCAAGAAGGCAGTTGTCTCAGAAAAAGCTCTCCCAAATACAGGAAGTGAACAGTCCATCTTCTTGCTCTTGATGGGAATGGTAGCTGGTTTGGCAGGTATCTTATCGAGTCGAAAACCAAAGCAAAAATAGGTTAAATTTTACATCTAGAAGAGTCTAGGGAAATGTTTTTACGCCTTTTTCCCTTGACTCTTTTTTGGTTTATGATATAATTAACCAGTAAAGAATCGGTGGTTATCTCTATTTTTTACGAAAAAGATAGCTTGGGAAGGAGTAACACATGAGACAGCTTGCACAGGAAATCGATAACTTTTTAAACGAGGTAATCTTGAGATCTGAGAACCAGCATGAAATTCTGATCGGACATTGCACCAGTGATGTAGCTTTGACCAATACTCAGGAACACATCCTCATGCTCTTGTCGGAAGAATCCCTAACCAACTCGGAGTTGGCCCGTCGCCTCAATGTCAGTCAGGCAGCAGTGACCAAGGCCATCAAGTCTTTAGTCAAAGAAGGCATGTTAGAGACATCCAGAGATCCAAAGGATGCGCGTGTGATCTTTTATCAACTGACAGAGCTAGCTCGACCAGTAGCGGCAGAACACCACCACCATCACGAACACACGCTCTTAGCCTATGAACAAGTGGCAAGTCAGTTTACTCCAAATGAACAAGAAGTTATCCAGCGGTTTTTAACTGCTTTAGTAGGAGAAATCAAATAATGCGGTATATTACAGTAGAGGACTTGTCTTTCTATTATGACAAAGAGCCTGTCCTCGAGCACATCAACTACAGTGTTGATAGCGGGGAGTTTGTCACCCTGACTGGTGAAAATGGAGCTGCCAAGACGACGCTTATCAAGGCGAGTCTGGGCATCTTGCAGCCAAGATTTGGCAAGGTAACCATCTCAAAGACAAATACTCATGGGAAAAAACTTAGGATAGCCTATCTTCCCCAGCAGATAGCCAGTTTTAATGCTGGTTTTCCAAGTACAGTTTATGAATTTGTCAAGTCGGGTCGCTATCCGCGAAAGGGCTGGTTCCGTCGCTTGAATGCTCATGATGAGGAACATATCAAGGCCAGTCTAGACTCGGTTGGTATGTGGGAACACCGTGACAAACGAATTGGCTCCCTCTCGGGAGGGCAAAAGCAACGAGCAGTGATTGCCCGGATGTTTGCTTCTGACCCAGATATCTTTGTCTTGGATGAGCCGACGACAGGGATGGATGCTGGAAGCAAAAATGAATTTTACGAACTCATGCACCATAGTGCCCACCATCATGGCAAGGCTGTTTTGATGATTACCCATGACCCTGAGGAGGTCAAGGACTACGCAGATCGCAATATTCATCTAGTCCGTAACCAAGACTCGCCATGGCGTTGTTTCAACGTTCACGAAAGCGACCAGGAGGTGGAACATGCTTAGTTTGTTATCTTATGACTTCATGCAGCGTGCCTTCTTGGCGGTCATTGCCATGAGTCTCTTTTCTCCAGTTCTTGGGACCTTCCTTATCTTACGTCGTCAGAGTCTCATGAGTGATACCCTCAGTCACGTTTCTCTATCAGGTGTAGCCTTTGGTCTGGTTTTGGGGATTTCTCCAACTATTTCAACCATTGCTATTGTCTTGATTGCTGCGGTCTTTCTGGAGTATCTCCGTACGGTTTACAAGAACTTTATGGAAATCGGGACAGCCATCCTCATGTCTACAGGGCTTGCAGTGTCACTTATCGTCATGAGTAAGGGTAAAAGTTCGAGTTCCATGAGTTTGGACCAATATCTCTTTGGTTCGATTGTGACCATTAGCCAGGAGCAGGTAATTTTCCTCTTTGCCATTGCTGCGGTCGTTTTACTCTTGACTTTCTTGTTCTTGCGACCAATGTATATCCTGACTTTTGATGAAGACACGGCTTTTGTGGATGGTTTGCCCGTTCGTACTATGTCTATCCTCTTTAACATGGTGACAGGGGTGGCGATTGCTCTCATGATTCCAGCAGCAGGAGCCCTATTGGTGTCGACCATTATGGTCTTGCCAGCTAGTATTGCCCTTCGTCTGGGGAAAAACTTTAAATCCGTTATGTTGCTTGCCAGTGCTATTGGATTTTTGGGAATGGTAGCAGGACTTTACATTTCCTACTATGCAGAAACCCCTGCCAGCGCTAGTATCACCATTATCTTTGTAGCTGTCTTTTTGTTAGTCAGCCTACTGAAACGTTTTATCAAATAGGAGAATGAAATGAAAAAAATTAGCTTACTACTAGCTAGTCTATGTGCCCTGTTTTTAGTGGCTTGTTCCAATCAAAAACAGGCAGATGGGAAACTAAATATCGTGACAACCTTTTACCCTGTCTACGAATTTACCAAGCAAGTCGCAGGAGATATTGCTAATGTAGAACTTCTAATCGGTGCTGGTACAGAACCCCATGAGTATGAACCGTCTGCCAAGGCAGTTGCCAAAATCCAAGACGCAGATACCTTTGTCTATGAAAATGAAAATATGGAAACTTGGGTTCCAAAATTGCTAGAATCCTTGGATAAGAAAAAGGTGAAAACTATCAAGGCGACAGGTGATATGCTCCTCTTGCCAGGTGGTGAGGAAGAAGAGGAAGGGCATGATCATGGCGGTGAGGGTCACCATCACGACTACGATCCCCACGTTTGGTTATCACCAGCACGCGCCATCAAACTGGTAGAGCATATCCGTGACAGCTTGTCAGCAGATTATCCTGATAAAAAAGAGACTTTTGAAAAGAATGCAGCTGCCTATATCGAAAAATTGCAAGCCTTGGACAAGGCCTACACAGATGGCTTGTCTCAAGCGAAACAAAAGAGCTTTGTGACCCAGCACGCTGCCTTTAACTACCTTGCCTTGGACTACGGTCTCAAGCAAGTATCCATCTCAGGTCTCTCACCAGATGCAGAGCCATCAGCAGCACGTTTGGCAGAATTGACAGAGTACGTCAAGAAAAATAAAATTGCCTATATCTATTTTGAAGAAAATGCCTCACAAGCCCTAGCCAATACACTCTCAAAAGAGGCAGGTGTCAAAACAGATGTCCTCAATCCTTTAGAAAGTCTGACAGAAGAGGACACCAAGGCGGGAGAAAATTACATCTCTATCATGGAGAAAAACCTCAAGGCTTTGAAACAAACAACAGACCAAGAAGGACCAGAAATCGAGCCCGAGAAGGAAGAAAATACCAAGACAGTTCAAAATGGTTACTTTGAGGATGCAGATGTCAAAGACCGCACCTTGAGTGACTATACTGGTAACTGGCAGTCAGTCTATCCTTTCCTTGAAGATGGAACCTTTGATCAAGTCTTTGACTACAAGGCTAAGTTGACTGGCAAGATGACCAAGGATGAGTACAAGGCCTACTATAGAAAAGGCTATCAGACAGATGTGACCAAAATCAACATCACGGACAACACTATGGAATTTGTTCAAGGTGGCCAAAGCAAGAAATTCACCTATAAGTATGTCGGCAAGAAAATCTTGACTTATAAGAAAGGCAATCGTGGTGTGCGCTTCCTCTTTGAAGCGACAGATGCGGATGCTGGACAGTTCAAGTATGTTCAGTTTAGTGACCACAATATCGCCCCAGTTAAGGCAGAACATTTCCATATCTTCTTTGGAGGTACTAGCCAAGAAGCCCTCTTTGAAGAGATGGATAACTGGCCAACCTACTACCCAGATAACCTATCTGGTCAAGAAATCGCCCAAGAAATGTTGGCGCATTGATGCAAGAGAAAATCCCGCAATCTGCGGGATTTTTTGCTAGAAACGATTATCCGAGTAGATTGTGGGCGCAATAGTACTACAGCTGTACTGTTCACAATGTGATAAAGTTCATTTTCTACTGACTGATTCTAACTAGCTGGCGAATGCAAAAGCGCTACGATTGTACAAATTATAGAATCTTTTCAGGAGATTTAGGAAGGCATCTTAGCCATATTGACGCTGCTATCGCTTTTTGTTATAGTCAAAGAGAGAGCAGTTTGGAACAATAGTTTATTCACAGTCTGTGGATAAGTCTTGGAGGAAATGACATAAAACTCAGGGTGTTGAAGTATCCTGATAATAGTTCCGTATATTAGTGACTTGCTAGAGAGCTAGTAGAAACCCTAGTACAGAGCTATTTGGCAAAGGTCTGTTTAGAGGAATAGGTCCAAAGTCTAAGAGCTGGATTCTGGAGAAACTAGTTTTTAGGTATGCTTTCTTATCCACAAGTTGTGGATAACTTTGTGAACAAGAGAAAGAGATACGAGATGATGACGAACATAAAACCACATGGACCATTACCAAGTCAGGCCCAGCTAGCTTATTTAGAGGATGAACTAGCTGCCTTTATCCATTTTGGCCCCAATACCTTTTATGACCAAGAATGGGGAAGTGGGCAAGAGGATCCCAAGCGTTTTAACCCGACCAAGTTAGATGCGCGTGAATGGGTTCGGGTACTCAAAGAAACGGGTTTTAAAAAGCTGATTTTGGTGGTTAAGCACCACGATGGTTTTATCCTCTACCCGACAGCCCATACAGATTATTCGGTCAAGGCTAGCCCTTGGAGGGATGGAAAGGGGGACTTGCTCCTTGAGGTTTCCAAAGCTGTAACTGAGTTTGACATGGATATGGGAGTGTATTTGTCTCCTTGGGATGCTCACAGTCCCCTCTATCACGTGGACCGAGAAGCGGACTACAATGCCTATTATCTGGCTCAATTGAAGGAAATCTTATCAAATCCTGCCTATGGGAATGCTGGTAAGTTCGCTGAGGTTTGGATGGATGGTGCTAGAGGGGAAGGGGCCCAGCAGGTCAACTATGAGTTTGAGACTTGGTTTGAAACCATTCGTGACTTGCAGGGCGATTGTTTGATTTTCTCAACAGAGGGAACTAGTATTCGCTGGATTGGCAATGAACGAGGCTATGCAGGGGATTCCTTGTGGCAAAAAGTCAAGCCAGACCAGTTGGGGACAGAGGCGGAATTAGATTATCTACAGCACGGAGACCCCTCTGGGACGCTATTTTCAATCGGTGAGGCAGATGTTTCTCTTCGCCCGGGCTGGTTTTACCATGAGGATCAGGATCCTAAGTCTCTGGAGGAGTTGGTCGAAATCTACTTTCACTCGGTAGGGCGGGGAACTCCACTCTTGCTTAATATCCCACCGAACCAAGATGGCCTCTTTGATGAAAAGGATATCCAGCGTCTCTATGAATTTGCTGCCTACCGTGACGAGCTATATAAAGAAGATTTGGCTTTGGGAGCCACGGTATCTGGCCCTGCTCTATCACCAGACTATGCCTGTCATCATCTGACAGATGGGCTAGAGACCAGTTCATGGGCAAGTGATGCAGAGTTGCCAATCCAATTAGAGCTTGATTTAGGTGCACCTAAAGCTTTTGATGTGATTGAGTTAAGAGAAGATTTGAATTTGGGGCAACGCATCGCTGCTTTCCGTGTTCAGGTAGAGTTGGATGGTGTCTGGCAGGAGTTTGAATCCGGCTATACTGTTGGCTATAAACGCCTTTTGCGAGGATCCATGGTAGAGGCTCAGAAGGTGCGTGTGATCATTACAGAGGCACAGGCTTTGCCTTTGTTGACCAAGATTTCACTCTATAAAACACCTACCTTGTCGAAAAAAGAAGCTGTTCAACAGTTAGAGTTTTCAGAAAAAAGTCTAGTTGTGACCAAGGGAGAAAATGTCCACTTTACAGTGAAGCGAAGAGAATCTAGCAGTCCTTTAGAAGCTAAGATTTCGATTCAACCAGGGACGGGTGTGCATGGTGTTGCTTATCGGGACGAGATTCAAGTCCTTGCGTTTCAAGTTGGCGAGACTGAAAAAAGGCTGACGCTACCAACCTTGTATTTTGCAGGCGATAAAAACTTAGATTTTTATCTAAATCTGACGGTAGATAGGCAGCTGGTTGACCAGCTTCAGGTCCAAGTTTCATAAAAGAAGAACCTTTGCGCGATGCAAAGGTTCTTTTGGTTAGGAGTGATTTGGTAGCCAGCTGAGGGTGAAGGTCAGTTGCTCAGCTTTCAAGAGGTCTTGGTGTTGAATGCTAGATACAGGAGCCTTGTCCAATCGGCATTCTTTGACAAAGTTGAAATGGCTGTGGTTTTGCTCGGCATGGATATCCAGCCATTTATTTTCCTTGGCTAGGTAGATACGGAGGTGGTCAAAGAGAGGAATTCCGAGATCGTAACTTGGCTTGCCCGGACAGATCGGGTAGAATCCAAGAGCTGACCAGATGTACCAAGCAGAGAGACTGCCATTGTCCTCATCGCCAGGATAGGCTTCCCAGCTGGGGTGAAAGGCTTTCTGACGCAAGGTTTTGATGAGTAGAGCAGTGTAGTCAGGGTAGTCGCTGTAGCGGAAGAGATAAGGGATGTGGAAGCTCGGTTGGTTGGAAATGGCGATTTGCCCAAAAGGAGCGGTAGCCATCTCGCTCATCTCGTGAATCTCGTAACCATAGCCGGTGGTTTCAAAGAGAGGAGCGTCCTGACAGGCTTTCAAAAGATAGTGGCTGAAGGCTTCTTTTCTACCCATGAGTTGACGCAAACCTGGGATGTCGTGGAGAACGCCTAAAGTCGCTTGAATGGCAGAGCATTCGGCGTAGTCGCGTCCCCAACTATAGGGAGAGAAGTCAGGGCGGAAGTTTCCTTGACTATCTCGCGCTCGCATGTAACCTGTTTCAGCATCAAATAGATGACGGTAATTTTGAGACGCAGTTCTATATGTTTCCGCGATGTCATTCTGACCAAGCTTTTCGGCACAGCTGGCGATACAAAAATCGCTATAGGCGTAGTCAAGGGTGTGACTGACACTTTCGTGGTGGTCGGTAGAGAGGTAGCCCAGTTCTTGGTATTGGGCTAGTCCGTGGCGGCCATTGATGCCGAGAGGGTCGGACTTAGTGGCTGTTTCAAGCATGGCTTGAAGGAGTTCTTTTTCTAGGTCGGGGGCCATGTCCTTGCAGGCGCTGTCTGCGATAATGCCATCTAGCAGGGTACCAGGCATCATGCCACGTTCATCTGGAGCCAACCATTTTGGAAGGAACCCAGTATCGCGGTAGCTATTGAGGAAACCTTCTAAAAAGAGGTGATAGTGTTCCGGTATGACAAGGGCAAAGAGGGGGAAGGTGGTGCGGAAGGTATCCCAGAAACCATTGTTGCTAAAGAGGACACCGGGCTTGACAGTACCAGTAGTCAGGTCCATATGGATGGTTTGCCCTGACTCGTTCACTTCATAAAAAGTCTGTGGGAAGAGGAAGAGTCTGTAGAGGCAGTGATCAAAGAAGGTCCGGTCAGCCTCTCCTGTCTCTAGTATGTCAAAACGATGGAGGAGATTTTCCCAGTCTGCTTGGGCACTTGCTTTACAGCTATCAAAGTCCTTTTGAGGTAGATTAAGCAGAGCTTGAGAAGGCGAGATGAAAGAAGTTGCTAGCTGGATGTCAGCATGACTGCTTGCTAAGTCAATTCGCCAGTCTCCGCTTTCTTGGTTGACAGCAAGAATATCCGTATTTATTTGTAGGGCGGTGAAGAGTATCAGTGGATTTTTATTGGTCTCTGTTTTGCCTTCTTGTCTGAGGGCTAGAGTCTGCTTATCTACCTGCTCAATTGTTAAATCATCTGCAGCGTGAAGGTAGAGGGAGAGGGATTTGCCTTGCTTTTGCTCCAAACGAATAGAAGCGCCATAGCAAGTCGGTGTAAGCTGGGTTTCAATCTGATAGCGCAGGGAGAAAATCTTCAGATAATGAGGTTGGAAGGAAGCTTTATCCCTATCATAGGAGGATTGACGGTGAAAGAGGTTATCTCCCCCAAGCTGGCCGGTGACAGGTGTCAGAAGGAGCCAAGAGTAGTCGCCAATCCAAGGACTGGGTTGGTGGGTTAATCGAATCCCCTGAAAGATAGGCAGATGCGGATCGAAAAACCAAGCTCCCTCCTGGTCGCTGGTCTGAGGCACAAAATAATTCATCCCAAAAGGCACGCCTGTGTAGGGCAGGGTATTTCCTCGAGAAAAGGCATGCTTGCTAGCAGTCCCAAAGCGGGTATCGATGGTTTCAAGTAGTGGTTTCATAATCTTTCCTTTAGCTGTTTTTCTACATTATATCAGAAAAATGAGGCCTTTAGATATGGGGGTCGAAAGTAAGCAATTTTGTAGAAAAATGACTATCATTTGTGTATGTATTTTCTGTCTCAAAAACTATATACTGAACATGAAACTTGTTTGAAAGAGGAAACTGCACGATGATTTATTCGAAAGAAATTGTTAGAGAATGGCTAGACGAAGTAGCGGAGCGGGCTAAGGACCATCCGGAGTGGGTAGATGTCTTTGAGCGTTGCTATACAGACACCTTGGACAATACGGTCGAGATTCTAGAAGATGGATCAACTTTTGTCTTGACTGGGGATATTCCTGCCATGTGGCTTCGGGATTCGACAGCCCAGCTACGACCTTATCTTCATGTGGCGAAAAGAGATACCCTCCTGCGTCAGACCATTGCAGGTTTGGTCAAGCGTCAAATGACCTTAGTACTCAAAGATCCGTATGCCAACTCCTTTAACATTGAGGAGAACTGGAAGGGGCACCACGAAACTGACCATACAGACCTTAATGGCTGGATTTGGGAACGCAAGTACGAGGTGGACTCGCTTTGCTATCCTTTGCAGTTGGCTTATCTCCTCTGGAAAGAGACTGGAGAGACTAGTCAGTTTGATGAGACTTTTGTCGCAGCGACCAAGGAAATACTTCATCTCTGGACAGTAGAGCAAGACCACAAGAACTCTCCTTATCGTTTCGTTCGGGATACAGACCGCAAGGAAGACACTCTGGTAAATGATGGTTTTGGACCTGACTTTGCAGTGACAGGTATGACCTGGTCAGCTTTTCGTCCGAGTGATGACTGCTGTCAGTATAGCTATTTGATTCCATCCAATATGTTTGCAGTCGTTGTCTTGGGTTATGTCCAAGAAATCTTTGCAGAATTGAATCTAGCTGATAGCTCAAGCATCATCGCAGATGCCAAACGTCTGCAAGCAGAGATCCAAGAAGGGATCGAAAACTATGCCTACACCTCCAACAGCAAGGGCGAAAAGATTTACGCCTTTGAAGTGGATGGTTTAGGAAATGCTAGCATCATGGATGATCCAAATGTACCGAGTCTGCTGGCGGCGCCTTATCTGGGCTATTGCGACATTGAAGACGAAGTTTATCAAGCAACTCGTCGCACCATTCTGAGCCCTGAAAATCCATACTTCTACCAAGGAGAATATGCTAGTGGTCTCGGAAGTTCTCATACCTTTTATCGCTATATCTGGCCGATTGCCCTATCTATCCAAGGCTTGACAACAAGAGATAAGGCAGAGAAGAAATTCTTGCTCGATCAGCTGGTTGCCTGCGATGGTGGTACAGGTGTTATGCACGAAAGCTTCCACGTTGACGATCCAACTCTCTACTCACGTGAATGGTTCTCTTGGGCCAACATGATGTTCTGTGAATTAGTCTTGGATTATCTGGATATTCGCTAGTCAGTTCTTTAGTTAGATAGAAATAAAAATTTAAGTTAGAATGAGGTTTTACTTCATGGAAAATGTTGTTGTACATATTATCTCACATAGTCACTGGGACCGTGAGTGGTATCTACCTTTTGAAAGCCACCGGATGCAGTTGGTGGAATTGTTTGATAATCTTTTTGATCTCTTTGAAAATGACCCTGAGTTCAAGAGTTTCCACTTAGATGGACAAACCATTGTCCTCGATGACTATTTGGAAATTCGCCCTGAAAATCGCGACAAAGTCCAACGTTACATTGACGAAGGCAAACTCAAAATTGGTCCCTTTTACATCTTGCAGGATGATTACTTGATTTCCAGCGAAGCCAACGTCCGTAATACCTTGATTGGTCAAGCTGAATGTGCAAAATGGGGCAAATCCACTCAGATTGGTTACTTCCCAGATACCTTTGGAAATATGGGACAAGCTCCCCAAATCCTTCAAAAATCAGGTATTCACGTGGCGGCCTTTGGTCGTGGTGTCAAGCCGATTGGATTTGACAACCAAGTCCTCGAAGATGAGCAGTTTACTTCCCAGTTTTCAGAAATGTACTGGCAGGGTGCTGATGGAAGTCGTGTCCTCGGTATCCTCTTTGCCAACTGGTACAGTAATGGAAATGAAATCCCTGTTGATAAGGATGAGGCCCTAACCTTCTGGAAACAAAAATTGTCAGACGTGCGTGACTATGCTTCGACCAACCAGTGGTTGATGATGAACGGATGTGACCACCAGCCTGTACAGCGAAATCTGAGTGAGGCCATTCGTGTGGCCAATGAACTCTTCCCAGATGTGACTTTTGTTCATAGTTCCTTTGATGACTATGTCCACGCAGTAGAAAGTGCTCTACCAGAGCAGCTATCAACGGTTACAGGTGAGTTGACAAGTCAGGAAACAGATGGTTGGTACACGCTTGCTAATACTTCTTCATCACGCATTTACCTCAAACAAGCCTTCCAAGAAAATAGCAACCTCCTAGAGCAAGTGGTGGAGCCATTGACTGTCATCACTGGTGGCCACAACCACAAGGACCAGTTGACCTATGCTTGGAAAGTTCTTCTACAAAATGCTCCGCATGATAGTATCTGTGGCTGTAGCGTGGACGAGGTTCACCGTGAGATGGAGACACGTTTTGCCAAGGTCAGCCAAGTCGGAAACTTTGTTAAGACCAACCTTCTCAACGAATGGAAGGGTAAAATCGCAACCCACGAAGCCCAAAGCGACCATCTCTTTACCGTCATTAACACAGGCTTGCATGACAAGGTTGATACAGTCAGCACCGTGATTGATGTAGCGACTTGTGATTTCAAAGAATTGCACCCAACAGAAGGCTACAAGAAAATGGCAGCCTTGACCTTGCCAAACTACCGTGTCGAAGACTTGGAAGGACATGCTGTAGAAGCGAAAATCGAAGATCTGGGAGCTAATTTTGAGTATGATTTACCAAAAGACAAGTTCCGTCAGGCTCGTATCGCTCGTCAAGTGCGCGTGACAGTACCTGTTCATCTGGCACCACTTTCTTGGACAACCTTTCAATTGCTCGAAGGAGAACAAGAACACCGTGACGGTATTTACCAAAATGGAGTGATTGATACGCCATTTGTGACGGTCAGTGTGGATGAGAATATCACAGTCTACGACAAGACAACTCATGAAGCGTATGAGGATGTTATTCGCTTTGAAGACCGTGGTGACATTGGAAATGAGTACATCTATTTCCAACCAAAAGGAACAGAACCTATCTACGCCGAGCTGAAAGGCTATGAGGTCTTGGAAAATACAGCTCGTTTTGCCAAGATCTTGCTCAAGCATGAATTGACAATTCCAGTAAGTGCAGATGAAAAACTGGATGCAGAACAAAGAGGTATCATCGAGTTTATGACGCGTGAAGCTGGACGCTCAGAAGAATTGACAACCCTTCCTCTTGAAACAGAGATGACCGTCTTTGTTGACAATCCACAAATCCGCTTCAAGACTCGCTTTACTAACACAGCCAAGGACCACCGTATCCGTCTCTTGGTCAAGACTCATAATACGCGTCCAAGCAATGATTCGGAAAGCATTTATGAGGTGGTGACACGACCAAACAAACCAGCAGCTTCATGGGAAAATCCTGAAAATCCTCAACACCAACAAGCCTTTGTCAGCCTGTATGATGATGAAAAAGGGGTGACGGTGGCCAATAAAGGATTGCACGAGTATGAAATCCTTGGAGATGATACCATTGCCGTGACCATTCTTCGTGCCTCAGGTGAGCTAGGTGACTGGGGTTACTTCCCAACACCAGAGGCTCAGTGCTTGCGCGAGTTTGAAGTCGAGTTTGCACTTGAATGCCACCAAGCAGGGGAACGCTTCTCCGCCTTCCGTCGTGCCAAAGCCTTCCAAACACCATTTACTAGTCTTCAGCTTGCTAAACAAGAAGGAAGTGTTGCAGCGACTGGCAACCTCTTGAGCCATGCGGCGCTTAGCTTGCCACAAGTCTGCCCAACAGCCTTTAAGGTAGCTGAAAATGAAGAAGGGTATGTACTTCGTTACTACAATATGAGTCAAGAAAATGTGCGTATATCAGAACAGCAACAAACCATTCTTGACTTGCTTGAGCGACCATATCCAGTTCATTCAGGACTCTTAGCACCACAAGAAATTCGCACAGAATTGATCAAAAAAGAAGACATTTAACAGTTTTAAAGTGTTTGATAACTAATACTATGAGATAGAAAGGAGGGGCGAAAGAGTAAGGACTAACTACTGCTTCGCCCCTTTTTATGGGAAGAACAATGACCATTGCAACCATTGATATCGGAGGGACTGGGATTAAGTTTGCCAGTCTGACTCCTGATGGAAAAATACTAGATAAGACAAGTACTCCGACGCCAGAAAACTTGGAGTCTTTACTGGCGTGGCTAGACCAACGCTTGTCAGAGCAAGATTATAGTGGGATCGCCATGAGCGTTCCAGGCGCGGTCAATCAAGAAACAGGTGTGATTGAGGGAATCAGTGCCGTACCTTATATTCACGGCTTTTCTTGGTATGAGGCCCTTGCTCATCATCAACTCCCTGTCCATCTAGAAAATGATGCCAACTGTGTTGGACTTAGTGAACTGCTGGCTCATCCAGAGATTGAAAATGCAGCCTGTGTCGTGATTGGGACAGGAATCGGCGGTGCCATGATTATCAATGGCAAGCTTCACCGAGGTCGCCACGGCTTGGGAGGAGAGTTTGGCTACATGACAACTATCGAGCCTGCGGAAAAGCTCAACAACTGGTCGCAACTAGCGTCAACTGGAAATATGGTGCGCTACGTAATTAAGAAGTCTGGTCAGACTGACTGGGACGGACGCAAGATTTACCAAGAGGCCGCAGCTGGCAATGCTCTTTGTCAAGAAGCTATTTTGCGCATGAACCGTAATCTGGCGCAAGGTTTGCTCAATATTCAGTATCTCATCGACCCAGATGTCATTAGTCTGGGAGGCTCTATTAGCCAAAATCCAGACTTCATCCAAGGTGTCAAAAAGGCTGTCGATGAATTTGTCGAAACCTACGAAGAATACACGGTCGCACCTGTCATCCAAGCCTGCACCTATCATGCAGATGCCAATCTCTACGGTGCCCTTGTCAACTGGCTACAGGAGGAAAACCAATGGTGACATTTACAGGACTTAGTCCCAAACAAACTCAGGCAATCGACTTACTGACAAAGTATATCTCTTTACCAGATGTGGAAGTTGCAGTCGCTCAGTCTGACCAAGCCTCTATCTCTATCAAGGGTGAGGGAGGCCACTATCAACTGACTTATCACAAACCTCACCAACTTTACCGCGCCTTGTCCTTATTGGCAACAGCTCTAGTAGAAGGTGATAAAGTAGCGATTGAGGAGCAGGCAGCTTATGAAGATTTGGCCTACATGGCAGACTGTTCTCGAAATGCGGTTCTGAATGTGGCTTCTGCCAAGCAGATGATTGAGGTCTTGGCTCTCATGGGCTACTCAACCTTTGAACTTTACATGGAAGACACCTATCAGATTGAGGGGCAACCTTACTTTGGTTACTTCCGTGGCGCCTATTCAGCAGAGGAGTTGCAGGAAATAGAAGCCTACGCCCAGCAGTTTGACATGACCTTTGTGCCTTGCATCCAGACCTTGGCCCACTTGTCGGCCTTCGTCAAATGGGGCGTTAAGGAAGTGCAAGAACTCCGTGATGTGGAGGATATTCTCCTTATCGGCGAAGAAAAGGTGTATGACCTGATTGATGGCATGTTTGCCACTCTATCTAAACTGCAGACTCGCAAGGTCAATATCGGGATGGATGAAGCCCACTTGGTTGGTTTGGGACGCTACCTTATCTTGAACGGCGTTGTAGATCGTAGTCTCCTCATGTGTCAACACTTGGAGCGCGTGCTAGATATTGCAGACAAGTATGGTTTCCACTGCCAGATGTGGAGTGATATGTTCTTCAAACTCATGTCAGCGGATGGCCAGTACGACCGTGATGTGGAAATTCCAGAGGAAACTCGTGTCTACCTAGACCGTCTCAAAGACCGTGTAACTTTGGTTTACTGGGATTATTATCAGGATAGCGAGGAAAAATACAACCGCAATTTCCGCAACCATCACAAGATTAGCCATGACCTTGCCTTTGCAGGTGGTGCTTGGAAGTGGATCGGTTTCACACCCAACAACCATTTCAGCCGTCTTATTGCTCTTGAAGCCAACAAAGCCTGTCGTGCTAATGACATCAAAGAAGTCATTGTAACGGGTTGGGGGGATAATGGTGGGGAAACTGCCCAGTTTTCTATCCTGCCAAGTTTGCAAATCTGGGCAGAACTCAGCTACCGCAATAACCTCGACCGTTTGTCTGCCCACTTCAAGACCAATACGGGTCTATCAGTTGAGGAATTCATGCAGATCGACCTAGCCAACCTCTTGCCAGACTTGCCGGACAATCTCAGTGGTATCAATCCCAACCGCTATGTCTTTTATCAGGATGTTCTCTGCCCAATTCTTGACCAACACATGACACCTGAACAGGACAAACCGCACTTTGCTCAGGCTGCTGTGATCCTTGCTGAAATCAAAGAAAAAGCTGGAAACTATGCTTATCTCTTTGAAACTCAGGCTCAGTTGAACCAGATTTTAAGCAGTAAAGTGGATGTGGGACGACGCATTCGTCAGGCCTACCAAACAAACGATAAAGAAAGTCTGCAAGAAATCGCCAGACAAGAATTACCAAAACTCAGAAGCGAGATTGAACAATTCCATGCCCTCTTTAGCCGTCAATGGTTGAAAGAAAACAAGGTCTTTGGCTTGGATACAGTCGATATCCGTATGGGCGGACTTTTGCAACGTATCAAACGAGCAGAAAGCCGTATCGAAGCTTATCTGTCTGATCAGATTGACCGCATCGATGAGCTAGAAGTTGAAATCCTACCATTTACTGATTTCTACGCAGACAAGGATTTCGCAGCAACTACAGCTAATCAGTGGCACACCATTGCGACAGCTTCAACGATTTATACGACATAGGCATTTATCACAAACAGTTAAACATCTCCTTTTAAATACATGGAGATGTTTTTTGATTTGGAGATAGGGAAGGAGTATAATGAAGGTAGAAAGATAGTTTGGAGGTCTGACCATGAAAAAGCTACTACTAGTCCTAGCTACTAGCATGCTAGTCTTATCTGCCTGCCATAAAATGACAGAGGATGGAGCAACTAGTCCGTCAATACCAAGGGAGCAACAAACCAAGGAAACAACCAACTATTTTCACTATTTAGCAGATGCCTATCAAAAGGCTCTTTCGCACGAAAAAGAATCCAAGGATACAACTGTTCAGTCACCTATGGCTGCTACAGTTGCAGCCATGGAAGAACTTGAGTTATCTAATCCGACTGATCAAGCCTTGATTATGAAGAATTACTTGGATTTTCAGAAGCTAATTCAATACAATACTGAAAAGTGGGAGGAAGAGTTTGCAAGCTGGGCTTCTTCTATGGGGCAGTCCTATCATAGACTAGAGCATGCAAACTTTGATGAAAAAAATGAACTAATCAAAAAATTAGAAGCTACAACAGTCTCTCAGAAAAGCGTCAAATGGAATGTTTTTGGAGTATCGAGTGACAATGCTTATGACTACTTGGCTTTGGATGCCTACTATGACAATCAGGACAAACATTTCTACCTATTTACACTGAAGGATGGGCAAGCACAGGTCTTGCATGCCGATAAGACACTGGAAACTATCCCTACTGCAAATTTTGAAGAGACTGAAAACACAGATTTAGCGCAACGTTTTAAGGAATTTCTATTAAAAACAAGTGTAACTACAGAGAGCGAGCCAGATACAGATAATAGTTCTTTAATAGACAAGATAAAAACAGCCATGGAATCCTATTCGGATAGTAAAGGTGAAGGATTCAAGTCAACTAATTTGGACACCTATGGTAATTACTATGGACTTGCAGTGCCAGACCAGATAATGCAATTTGGGCAAGTAGATGGGGTGAATTATACTTTTAAATGGTATGGCTATATTGCAGGTTCAGGTTCTGGGCGGTTTGATATCCTAGCTTGCTATGTGAATGAAGCAGAGACAGAGGTGATTCTCTTTGGCTACAAGGATGGCAATCCTGCTCTTTTACAAACCGAAGGAAGACCAGAGATTGAGAAAAACGAATCAGGGGCTATCATAAATGCACAGGTTCATTTTGTCGAGTTTCATCACTCAATATTGGAACAAGTTTTCAATCAGTAAAGCGGAAATACACTTATCGTATGCAAAGTGTTTCTCGTGAAACCTATTTCTTATAAAAAACTTCTCCACATAAAATAATTTGTGGAGTTTTTTCTATAATTAGTAGTTTAAACTGACCTTCAAATAGGAGTATACTAATAATGTAATCGTTATCAAACCTAAAAATTCGATAGAATCAGTTTTTAGGAATAAAAAGGGAGGAAATTATGAAAAAGTTTTCAAAGACCTTGAGAGATAACTGGATCTTTCTCTTGATGGTTTTACCAGGGGCTCTCTGGCTGATTCTATTCTTTTACATTCCAGTATTTGGGAATGTGGTCGCCTTTAAAGACTACCATATGACCAGTAATGGTTTCATAGATAGTATTGTGAATAGTAAATGGGTCGGGTTAGATAATTTCAGATTCTTGTTTAGTTCAAAAGATGCCTTTATCATCACTCGAAATACTGTTCTTTACAATCTCGGCTTCATCTTTATCGGTTTGATTGTATCAGTAGGGATTGCCATTATCCTCAGTGAGCTTCGCTCTAAGAGAATGGTTAAGATTTTCCAAACGTCTATGTTGTTCCCTTACTTCTTGTCATGGGTTATCATCAGTTTCTTTACAGATGCCTTCCTAAACATTGACAAAGGGGTTTTCAACCATTTCCTAACATCCATTGGCATGAAGGAAATCAACTTCTATGCTGACTTAGGTATTTGGCCATATCTTCTCCTTTTCCTAGGAATTTGGAAAGGCTTTGGATATAGCAGTGTCATGTACTATGCGACGATCATGGGAATTGACCCAACTTATTACGAAGCAGCAACAGTGGACGGGGCTAGCAAGTGGCAACGTATTCGCAACGTAACCATTCCTCAGTTGACTCCGCTTGTAACAGTCTTGACCATCCTTGCAGTCGGAAATATCTTCCGTGCAGACTTTGGTCTCTTCTATCAAATCCCACACAATGCTGGTCAGCTTTACAATGTAACCAACGTTTTGGATGTATATGTCTTTAATGGTTTGACTCAGACAGCAGATATCGGTATGGCTTCAGCAGCCGGTCTTTACCAATCCGTTGTCGGTTTGATTCTAGTTATCCTATCAAACTTGCTTGCAAGACGAGTCGATCCAAACTCAGCTTTGTTCTAGAAAGGAGGAGAATATGGCAGAAAAGAAAATTAAAAAAGAAAAAATCGATAATGTCGGCATTCACTCCTTCAGTAAGAAAGCAGATATCTTCTTTAGTATCATCTCTGGTTTGATCGCTCTTTCTTGTATATTGCCCTTTATCTTCGTTATCATCATTTCGGTGACAGACGAAAAGAGCATCCTCCAGTATGGATATAGCTTTTTCCCTTCGAAATTTGGTGTAGATGGATTCCAGTTCTTAGCTCAGTTTAAAGATAAGATTCTCCAAGCGCTCTTTATCTCAGTTTTTGTAACCGTAGTCGGAACAGTGACCAACGTCTTCATTACAACCACTTATGCCTACGCCATCTCACGGACAACCTTTAAGTACCGCAGATTCTTCACAATCTTTGCCCTTCTCAGTATGTTGTTCAATGCTGGTTTGGTACCAGGCTATATCGTGGTGACTCGTTTGCTTCAACTTGGTGATACGGTTTGGGCCTTGATTGTTCCAATGCTTCTCTCACCATTCAACATCATCTTGATGCGTTCCTTCTTCAAGAAGACCATTCCAGAAGCCATTCTAGAATCTGCTCGTATCGATGGTGCCAGTGAAGCACGGATCTTCTTCCAGATCTGTTTACCATTGTCACTTCCAGGTATCGCAACTATCACGCTTTTGACAGCTCTTGGTTTCTGGAACGACTGGTTCAACGCCCTTCTTTACATCAAGAGTGACAACTTGTATCCATTGCAATATTTGCTCATGCAAATCCAGCAAAATATGGACTACATTGCAAAAGCAGTCGGCCTATCTGGCCAACTGGGAGTCGCTCTTCCAAAAGAAACAGGTCGTATGGCCATGGTTGTGGTTGCAACCCTTCCAATCGCGATTCTGTATCCATTCTTCCAACGCTACTTTGTAAAAGGTTTGACCATCGGTGGTGTGAAAGAGTAGCACTTGCTGAGAAACACCGTTTCTCCCTTCCCAACTTCATCTTAGTGACTGAAGTTACAAATCATTAAATCGTTTATAAGTTTAAAAATAAAAAAAGGAGTTTTTATCATGAAAAACTGGAAAAAATATGCTTTTGCATCTGCTAGCGTAGTCGCTTTGGCTGCAAGCCTTGCCGCTTGTGGAAACCTTTCAGGTAACAACAAAAAAGCTGCTGACTCAGCTTCAGGTGACAAACCTGTTCTTAAAATGTACCAAATCGGTGACAAACCAGACAACTTGGATGAATTGCTAGAAAATGCTAACAAAATCATCGAAGAAAAAGTTGGTGCTAAATTGGATATCCAATACCTTGGATGGGGTGACTACGGTAAGAAAATGTCAGTTATCACATCATCAGGTGAAAACTACGATATCGCTTTTGCAGATAACTATGTCGTAAATGCTCAAAAAGGTGCTTATGCGGACTTGACAGAATTGTACAAGAAAGAAGGAGCAGAGCTTTACAAAGCACTTGACCCAGCTTACATCAAAGGGAACACTGTAAACGGTAAGATTTACGCTGTTCCAGTTGCAGCCAACGTTGCATCATCTCAAAACTTTGCCTTTAACGGCGCTCTTCTTGCCAAATATGGCATTGACATTTCAGGTGTCACTTCATACGAAACACTTGAACCAGTCTTGAAACAAATCAAAGAAAAAGCTCCAGACGTAGTACCATTTGCGGTTACGAAGAACTTTATCCCATCTGATAACTTTGACTACCCAGTGCCAAATGGACTTCCATTCGTTATCGACCTTGAAGGAGATACTACTAAGATCGTAAACCGTTACGAAGTACCTCGTTTCAAAGAACACTTGAAGACTCTTCACAAATTCTATGAAGCAGGATATATTCCAAAAGACGTAGCAACAAGCGACACTTCATTTGACCTTCAACAAGATACTTGGTTCGTTCGTGAAGAAACAGTAGGACCAGCTGACTATGGTAACAGCTTGCTTTCACGTGTTGCTAACAAAGACATCCAAATCAAACCAATCACTAACTTTATCAAGAAAAATCAAACAACACAAGTTGCTAACTTTGTCATCTCAAACAACTCTAAGAACAAAGAAAAATCAATGGAAGTGTTGAATCTCTTGAACACAAACCCAGAACTCTTGAACGGACTTGTTTACGGTCCAGAAGGCAAGAACTGGGAAAAAGTTGAAGGTAAAGAAAACCGTGTTCGCGTCCTTGATGGATACAAAGGAAACACTCACATGTCAGGTTGGAACACTGGTAACAACTGGATCCTTTACATCAACGAAAACGTTACAGACCAACAAATCGAAGATTCTAAGAAACAATTGGCAGAAGCTAAAGAATCTCCAGCGCTTGGATTCATCTTTAACACTGACAGTGTCAAATCTGAAATTTCAGCAATCTCTAACACAATGCAACAATTCGATACAGCTATCAACACTGGTACTGTAGACCCAGATAAAGCAATCCCAGAATTGATGGAAAAATTGAAATCTGAAGGTGCCTACGAAAAAGTATTGAACGAAATGCAAAAACAATACGACGAATTCTTGAAAAACAAAAAATCATAAGATCGATTGATTTCGTGTATTCATTCCTAATTCCTAAAAATGTGATCACTGCCTTCCTTAGTTCTCTAGGGGAGGTAGTGATTTTTAGGATGCAAAGATGAAAGTAGCAATTCTGAGAGTTTAGGTGATGGGATACACATATATCTACAGGAGGTCTATCATGAAAAGGTATCGTCTTCTTTTCAAAATGAGTGCTGTCTTCTCTTACCTATTTTTCGTATTTGGTCTTTCTCAGCTGACTCTTATCGTCCAAAACTATTGGCAATTTTCTTCTCAGATAGGAAATTTCTTCTGGATTCGAAATATCTTGAGTTTGCTATTTAGTGGAGTTATGATTGGGATTCTTGTTAAGACAGGCCATGGCTATCTCTTTCGCGTTTCGAGAAAAAAATGGCTCTGGTATTCAATCCTAACAGCCCTAGTAGCGGTAGCTCATATATTTTTTAATATTCAAACAGCTAAACACGTTCAGTCAACTGCTGAAGGTTGGGCCGTATTGATCGGTTATAGTGGGACTAACTTTGCCGAGCTAGGTCTCTATATAACCTTGTTCTTTCTGGGGCCATTGATGGAAGAGTTGCTCTATAGAGGATTACTTCAACACGCCTTCTTTAAACATTCGCGATTTGGCCTTGATTTGCTCCTTCCTTCCATTTTATTTGCACTTCCTCATTTTTCAAGTCTGCCTAGTCTGTTAGATATTTTCGTTTTTACAACATTTGGAATCATTTTTGCTGGTTTGACACGCTATACCAAGAGCATTTATCCATCCTATGCGGTGCATGTTATCAATAATATTGTCGCGACATTACCATTTTTGCTGACTTTTTTACACAGGGTATTTGGGTAAAATATTGGTACGAGAGTTAGGAATGATAGTTTTTCAATTTAAGGAGGAAAATAAGAATGACACCATTAAAATGGTTTGTAGGAGGAAGCGAAAGGCGTTGTGAAGCGATGACTATCATAGAACACCTATTGGAAGACATAAAGGATACGCCTCAACTGATTCCCTTGAAAAGTCAGTTAGTGATTTATAAAAAGAGATTAAAGGATGATGGGACCTCTACTCCGTTTGTTCTGAGTCAAATGAATGTTGACATCTCACGTGTGTTAATTGACAATAAGCTGATTTTGTCAGGAAGTCAAGCTGAGCAGATTAAAAAATTGAGAGGATTATCTGCGATTCGCTATGGTTACTGATGAAGTGCAGGGACAGGGCGTTTTCTATAAATTTCCGGTCAAATAAATTGCATTCGTTTTCCCAAGTGGGTATACTAGTATAGTTGAATGAAAAATTCTGAAAATTTAAGAATAGAAAAGAGAACAAATCTTATGGCAAAAGATATTCGTGTCTTACTTTACTACCTTTATACTCCAATTGAAAATGCAGAGCAATTTGCTGCAGACCACTTGGCTTTCTGTAAATCAATCGGCCTCAAAGGCCGTATCCTAGTCGCTGACGAGGGGATTAACGGAACCGTTTCAGGTGACTACGAAACAACTCAAAAATACATGGACTACGTTCACAGCCTACCAGGAATGGAAGACCTCTGGTTCAAGATTGACGAAGAAAGTGAACAAGCCTTCAAGAAGATGTTTGTTCGCTACAAGAAAGAAATTGTCCACCTTGGTTTGGAAGACAACGACTTTGATAATGACATCAACCCACTTGAAACAACAGGTGCTTACTTGTCTCCAAAAGAGTTTAAAGAAGCCCTTCTTGACGAAGATACAGTGGTTCTTGACACACGTAACGATTATGAGTACGACCTAGGGCACTTCCGTGGGGCTATTCGCCCAGACATCCGCAACTTCCGTGAGTTACCACAATGGGTTCGTGACAACAAGGAAAAATTCATGGACAAGCGTGTCGTGGTTTACTGTACAGGTGGCGTTCGCTGTGAGAAATTCTCAGGTTGGATGGTTCGTGAAGGCTACAAAGATGTTGGCCAATTGCACGGAGGAATCGCAACTTACGGTAAAGACCCAGAAGTCCAAGGTGAACTTTGGGATGGGAAAATGTACGTCTTTGACGAGCGTATCGCAGTTGATGTCAACCATGTCAATCCAACCATCGTAGGGAAAGACTGGTTTGATGGAACACCATGTGAACGCTATGTCAACTGTGGCAATCCCTTCTGTAACCGTCGTATCTTGACATCAGAAGAAAATGAAGACAAGTACCTTCGTGGATGCTCACACGAGTGTCGTGTTCACCCACGAAACCGCTATGTTTCAGAAAATGAATTGACACAAGCAGAAGTGGTGGAGCGCCTAGCTGCTATCGGTGAAAGCTTGGATCAGGTCGCTTCAGTATAAAGCAAACAGCCTTCAGGGGCTGTTTTTCTATGCTTTTTATCTAAAAATCTAAAATTTGTTTCTGTATCTTTCAGGAAAATAGGATTATACTGTATGTAAACGATTTCAAAGGAGGCCAGTTATGGCGAAAACATTTTTTATCCCAAATAAAGAAAGCATTCTAGGACAACAGGAGGTCTTGACTGCCAAGTCCATCTTGGCCTTGGTGGAGGGCTTGGAGTCACACAGTTATGATGCGGTCTATCTCCGTCAGCCCCTCAATCGTCTCGAGTACATGGAGTGTGGGATTGTAGGCCAGTCGCAATTTCTCTTTAAAGTGAACTATGCGGATAGTCGAAAAGGTTATCAAGTGGTGATTCCAGACTTCCTTACCAGAGCAGACTGGGAGATTGTAGAGACTCTCCTCCAGGCCCTATCGAGTAAGTTGGGGCAAGCGGTAGAAGGACTAGAAGGATTTGACTTTGAAGCTTATTTCCGACAAACGGTCAAGCATTATCTAGCTGACAAAGCAGCTCGTCTAGTATATTGCCAAGGACTCTTGTCACCTATCTATCTCAACAAGGAATACCTCGAGAGCTTTTTGGCTGAGGATGGATTGGTACGTTTTGAAGAGCTGGTCAAGAAGGTTCAAGGATCTGATGCCTACCTTGCCAGTGTGAAATTTTACCCAGATGCTCAAGGTAAGGTGCACGGTATCTATCACCTAGCCCAGGGAGTCAAGACGATTTTGCCAAAGGAACCCTTTGTACCAGTGCCTTACACCGAACAGCTGGCAGGCAAGGAACTTGTTTGGGAGATTGACCTAGTGGCGATTTCTGGTGATGGTTCAAAAGCCGAAGACTACGAATCCATCGCTCGCTTGGATTATGAAAAATTCCTAGAGTCACTACCAACAGCATTTTACCACCAACTAGATGCCAATCAACTAGAAGTACAAGCCATTTTGGGAAAAGATTTTGAGGAATTGGCAAGCATCGAGTAGCCCTTGTTCAAAAAAGAGTAAGTATAAAAATCCCTGTCATTAATAAATGGCAGGGATTTTGGTTAAAAGAATGTCAGGATGCGAAGGTAGTCCACTGTCAGGGCTAACTCTGCAATGAGGAAGGGTAAGAGAATAGCGCCATCAAGTAAGACAGCTAGCAGGAATCGATAAAATGGGTCGAGGCTACTGGTCTTACTTGGCTTGCTAATCACAAAGAGATTGCCAAGGGCAAAGATGGCCATGCTTAGAAGAGTGAGGATGCCAGCAAATCGCAAGCCACCAAAGAGTGCAAAGAAACTTGCTAGAGCTGTTAGGACAAGTGGGATAGCAAAGAGTCTGCTGTAACGATCAAAGGCTTCTTGGAATGTAAAGTCGCTCTCCTGGTCCAGTACACGTCGGACAGTAAAGCCTCCCAAAATGATGGAAAAGTAAAATAGAGCGCTAGCGACCAGAATCGAAAGCCCAGCAAAGAGATCTAAAGGTGGGAGCTGATTAGGAGAACCATTAGCAATAGAAATCATATAGCCATAGTAGAGGCGCTTGATATGATAGATACTAAAGAAAAGGTTAATCGAGGACAGAAGAGTGAGCAGGGCAAAGACACTGTAACGATGCTTTTGATCTGTAGTTTTGCTAGCAGTTGGTTCTTGGATAGCATCCAGTAGCCAAGTCCAAAATAGTGCGATTTCTTCTTTTAATCGGGCAGTTTTACGAGGGTCAATATCTGGGATATAGGGGCTTTCTAAAGCCTTGCTGAGGATGCTTTTCTCTTTTACAGAGTTTTCTTGGTTGTGTTCCTCTTCAGCTTTCCCTTCTCCCTCTTCCTCGGTTTGGGTTTCTTCTATCGTTTCGGGAGCTTCCTCCTCATGCGTTTCCGACTCTTCAGGTGAGACAGGTATTTCTTCGCTTGCTTGTGGTTCAGTCTCCACGGTTTCCGAAGTCTCAGGCTCGTCGGGCTGGATTTCCGATTTCGACTGAGGCGATTTCTTCTCAAGATCGGCACTTTCAAACCATTCTTGTGTCATGGTGGAACCTCCTTTTTTATGGTTATTTTCTATTTTTAGATTAGCAGATGAAAGCGTTTTTATCAATGGTTGCTAGGTGGGGCAGAGTACTCTTCTTCCTTGGGGAGGTAGATATCCTGATTGGCTTTTATGATGAGCAGGTCCTTGACATTTGCTTTTTCCGTTTTATAAGGGTTGGCAAGTTCATTCTCTTTTTGTCCACGATGTTCTTCTTTGGGTTGACGATAGATACCACCATGCTGAGAAGAAAGATCTAGATTGATACGGTCAGTCTCTTTCTGGGAGAGAATGAGTTTTAGAGTGGAATGGGCTTCTAGCTCAACCTTGCCGTGGACCTTGATATTCTCAGCATAGATGTGTTCCCCTTCCGTCTTGACTTGACTATCTGTCAATTCTGTATCAAAGATATTGATGATATGAGGTGTCGTTAGTGTGCTGTTCTTGATGGAGCTTTCTGTTATTCTTAAGTGGTAGCCTTTTGTTTTGATTGTCGCATTTTCAAGGTTGGCTTGACGAATATTAGTTTGTCCACGATTGGCTGAGACGGTGATAGCTTGCAGCTTTCTTCCTTTAGGTAGGGAGAGAACAACTTCGTCAAAACGATTAGAATAACTGCTGGCAATACGAAGTAGGCCTTCGATTCCTGAACCTAGAAAGCGATGTTGGGAGGCTTGTTTGTCAGTGACGGTCAGTGTTTTGTCACTCATGCCAGTAGTCAGATCGTGACGGCCAGACACTGACGGATGATAGGTGATATGGATCTTGTCATCTACAGACTCTGTGATGGTCAGGCTATGTTCTTCAAGGGCTAGATCAAGTTTTTCCACTTCATTTCCAAAGGTCACTTCTTCGATACGATTGTCATAGACGGGATCTTTTGACATGGCAAGCAAACTTTGAATACCATTGGACTGGGCGCCTACAATGATCATGATAAAACCAAGGATCGTAGCAATCACACCAAAGATGAGAAATCCTTTTGTCAATTTACGCATGTCTGTCACCTCTCTTTCCTTTTTTAAGAATCCATTGCACCAAGCGAACGACCAGGAGCCCAAAGAAACGAGCTACATAGGATATGCCCAGTAGAACAAGAGAAGAAGCACCGATAGCAAGCAAACCAGCCCCGAAAATCAAGATAAAGGCAGATTTGGCTTCGACTAGGACACTAAAACTCTCTACGATAAAGAGTCCGCCCAGTAGGATCCCTGTCACAGAGACAGTAAAGAAGGCTAGAATGACGGAGGCAGCTGCGATAAAAAGCCCGATAATGGTTAAGATAATTGCAATTCCAACAGGAATTCCGATAGGGGCTGCTAGTAAGGCAAGTAGGGCAATGTGTAGCAGTTGACGGTCATTCTTTTGAGCAGGTGCCTCATTGACCTTTTTATCGAGAAGATCAGAGAGGATATCATGGGCCGCTTCTTTTGGTGTTCCCAGACTGGCAATGAGTTCCTCTTCTCCCTCTGTACCTGCATCGTCAAATAGTTCCTTAAAGTAGTCCATAGCTTCGATGCGGTCAGCTTCAGGTAGTTTATGGAGATAGGTTTCTAACTGAGTCAGATAGTCAGTTCTTGTCATGGCGGATACTCCCTTCTATGATGCCGTTGACGGTGTCGGTATAGAGCGTCCACTCTTCCTTTAGAGTAATGAGCTGCTCTACGCCCCGATTAGTCAAGGAGTAGTATTTGCGCATACGCCCCTGAAACTCTCTAGAGTAGGTGGTCAGAAAGCCACTGGCTTCCAATTTTTTGAGAATGGGATAGAGCGTAGATTCTTTGATATTGGCAATGAGCTTAATGGTTTGGCTAATCTCATAACCATAAGAATCCCCCTGCTCCAGTACAGCCAAGATGAGAAACTCAATCAAGGCAGAGGATGTTGGGAAGTACATGGGAAACCTCCTTTTCATTATATAAAAATTTTATATATACTCTTTTCAAATATATTGTATCTCAAGTTGAAAGCCCTGTCAAGAAATATGTGTAAAAATTTTATATATAAAAAACTCCTAGTAAAAACTAGAAGTTTAGAGGATGTTGCCAGCCTTTATCTAAATTTTATCGTAGATTTCTTATACTTAATTTCCTTATCTAAAAGTTTTAATAGAGGAGTTACGTACTCAGGATTTGGAAACTTAGGACCGAAAATGACTTCATCGATTTGAATCTTTTCTTTTCTCTCCAGATAAAGTTTACCGAATTCAGGAGAGTAATCAATTTTTATATCATCATTATCTGGTTTTAAATTAGCAAATTGCAAAATACGTAATTCTTCCTCATACTTGTAATCGACCGATTTGAACAAGTAGCGGATTTCTTCTATACAGTCACCAATGGCTTTTTTATAGAATGGATCCCCAGAATTTTTATAGTCCCTTAATTCTGATTTTAAATCCTCTAACAGTCCTTTTAATCGTGTTACTTCTTCATTTGTGAATAGTTCACTTTCTTCGATGTTGAATTGGTCATTGGAGTAATGAACATAAGCTACGCGATATAAATAATCCATATTAGTATTCAGTGTAGAATATTTGTCTTCAGAATTTTGTACATTTTCATTGCCTTTAATAGCTATATCTTTGTCGGATTCATTTAGAGAGTTATCGTTTTGGATTTCAACACTTGAGTTTATTTTATGGCCGACTTGTTTATCTGAGATTTTTTGATACCAAGGAAGGTCACTAAGTGAATGATAACGAGCAAAATTATCCTCTTTAAGTACAATGCAAACTCCTTCTGCATTATTACCATATTGTGACCACATAGCTAGGTCATCTACTTTGGTAGTGAAACTCATTAAGAACCAAGAGCTAGGCTCCAAAGGATTGCGTTTTTCTAATTTTAAAATGTCTTCGAGAATGACGCCTTCTTCAGGATCGTTCATGTAGTTGGCGTTATTCAGACGAGTCTTTCCTGAGATGGAGAATGGAGCCACCTCCCTCTTTCCTAGTATGCTTTGGAGTGCTTCTCCTGAAGTATAGTGACCGAAGTTTAGTTTTCTATTTTTTTCCTCAGCCTTCAATCCAAGCTCATACTTGAGTTGTTGGACAAGCGTGTAAATTTTAATTAGTTTATTGATTTTTGTTGAGTCTTCTCCGTAATGCTCTATCCAATCTTTTAAAATATCATATTTTGTATCAGAGATGATACCAAGTTTTAAGGTGCGAATAAGCAAATTTTTCTCTTTTTCATCTTTCCCTTCTTCAATAGATGAATCAAAACAAAGTTTATCCAGAGCTTTTACGATATTAGTAGTGGAAATCTGAACTTGATCTTGCTTAAATTGTTCTTCGTTTTCGAGTATCTCGATGAGCATATTTAAAATTTTAATACTCGGAATAGATTCTAGTGACTGATAGATATCCTTTAGGAGATTTGATTGTTCTATTTGATTATTTTTTACCAAATCCATCCGTGCTGTAAGATATTGAACAGTAATTTCTTCAGATTGTACGAATCTATCGTGTAATCTTTTTAATTTATCTATGATTTCAAGTTTTTCCTCTTCATTTTGTTGTTTAGTGATAATTTTGGCAAGAGCTTCAGCGTAGCATAAAGTGATATCTTCATTTTTTTCAAAATTATAAGCTAATTTCTTTAGTTTAGAAACCGTATCATTCAATTTATCTAAGTTGGTTTGTTTCAGTGATAAATTGACTAAAGCTGTAGCATACGATAAAGCGATGTTCTCAGGCTTCTCGAACTTTTCGTATATGACCTGAATTTTCTGAGTAGTTTTAGCGATTTCATCAGATTTAGTCTGTTTATCAGATAGGTAGACTAAAGCCATAGCATACCGTAAAGCAATGCTTTGAGGCTCATTAAATTTTTTGTAAATATCTTTAATTTCCTGAGTAGTTCCAACAATCTCTCCAGCTTTAGACTGTTTATTTGATAAACTGACTAAAGCTGAAGCATACTGTAAAGCAATATCTTGAGGCTCGTTGAACTTTATATAAATATCTTTAATTTTCTGAGCAGTTTCAGCAACTTCTTCTAATTCAGTCTGTTTAATTGATAAATTAGCCAAAGTCATAGCATACCGTAAAACAATGTCTTGAGAATTTTGAAACCTTAATGTTAAGTCTTCTAGTTTAGATATAGTTTCATTACGTTGTTTGATGTCATTTTGGTTGTTTGAAAGATTGAATAAAGCGTTAGCATACCGTAAAGCAATGTCTTGGGAATTTTGAAACCTTAATGATAAGTCTTTTAGTTTAGATATAGTTTCATTACGTTGTTTGATGTCATTTTGGGCGTTTGAAAGATTGAATAAAGCGTTAGCATACTGTAAAGCAATGTCTTGAGAATTTTGAAACTCTAATGATAAGTCTTCTAATGTAGATATAGTTTCTTTACGATCGTTGATATCATTTTGGTTGTTTGAAAGATTGAATAAAGCCATAGCATACGACAAAGCAATCTTTTGTGCCTTATTGAACTTTTTGCAAATATCTTTAATTTCTTGAGTGATCCCAGCGATTTCATCAGCTTCAGTCTTTTTAGCAGATAGAGTAACTAAAGCTCTAGCATACTGTAAAGCAATACCTTGTGCCTCATTGAACTTTTTGTAAATATCTTTAATTTTTTGAGTAGTTTCAGTAACTTCTTCTAATTCAGTCTGTTTAATTGATAAATTAGCTAAAGCCGTAGCATACGATAAAGCAATATCCTGAGAATCAGGAAATTCTTTATTTAAAGTTCGTACTTTTTCAATGATAAACATTTGATCCTTTTCGGTAGTTTGCATCGTTGATAGTTTCACTAAAACTCTAGCACATGCCTCTGCAAGATTTTCAGATTCTGGAAAATTCTCCTGTAATGCTTTAAGTTTTTCCGTAATAAGTGTAAAGTCAGGGGAGTCTGCTTCTTTAGTCGCTATCTCAACGAGCTTATCTAACTCTGCTATACTTTGATCCAAATTGTATTTCTGTTCATCCATTCTATGCACCTCACTTGAAATAGTAGCTATCTTATAAACTAATTTATTTTTCGCATGACAATTAGTTTCTATACATCTTATTATATCAAAAATACTACCTTTCTGCTAACAGATGGATGGTGCTTTTTCTTGATAGAAACGCCTAAAAAACCAGACTCTGTCTGGCTTTGCATTGTTTATATCTGAGAAGTATTTTAGAATAATTAAAGGATTTTATCTGTCCGATCTACCATAAAGAGTGAGATAGTCATGATGATATCGATGGCTAGAAGGGCAAGAACCGCTGGGATCCAAGACTGGAAAAGTTCAAAACTATAACCAAACAAGGTAGGGCCAAAGGCTGCCAAGATGTAGCCCCCTGTTTGCGCTAGACCTGAGAGTTTCGCAGTCTTTTCAGGCGAGCTGGTCTTAAGTGAGAAGCAAACCATGAGATAAGGAAAGAGAGCACTACAGGCTGTTCCAATCAAGAGGTGAGCGACTAGCCAGTAGAGGAAGTTGTCGCTTGGATACAAGAGCATGGCAATTCCTATCATACCAGCGATAGAGATAATTGCCAGCATGATTTGACGGTGGCTGTCTGACAAACGAGTCGTCAGACTTGGGATGGTCATGGAAAAAGGAATGCTAATCAGCGAAAAGATAGAAGCAAGAAGAGCCGCATCGCTATTAGAAAGACCAGCACTAATAGCCATAGTCGGCAACCAGGTCATACTTGTATAAAAGAGCAAGGACTGAAGACCGCCAAAGACAATGATGGCCCAGACAGATTTGCTTTTTAGAGTATTTTCTTTCGATTTCTTTTCTTGCTGGCCTTCTAGATAGTGGTTGTGGCGATGATTTGGCAACCAGACTAGCAGAGTGACCAAGCAGAGGAGGCTGAGAACAAGGATCAAGCCCTTCCAAGAACTAGCTTGGATGATAGGGACAGATAGATAGGAGGCAATAGCTGTGGAAATCCCCATAGAAGTGACATAGAGTGTCGTTAGGAGACTGATTTTTTGAGGCTGATTTGCCTGAATCATACTTGGGAGAAGAACATTAAAAATAGCAATGCTCGCTCCGACAATCAGGGTTCCTAGATAGAGAAGGGGAAGATTAAAGATACGAATGACAGAACTAATAGTTAAGAGAAGGAGACAGTAGGTAAAGAGATGCTCTAGTCCAATCTTTTGCGCCAAGCGACTTGCAAAAGCAGAGAAAAGAGCAAACATTAAGAGAGGGAGACTGGTTAAAATACCGAGAGAACTAACCTCGACTCCTAGCCCCTGAGCGATATCTCCTAAAATGGTTGGAAGAGCAGTAAAAGGAGAGCGCAAAACAGTCCCGATTAAGACAATTCCTAGAACAAAAAAGAGTGATTGTTTTTTCATGAAAACCTCGATAAGATGATTTTAATAACAGCTTATTTTAAGGTTTTTTCCTTATAATGTCAAGGAGAGGACTAGAAAGTCCAGCCCATCTTGCTTGAAAATATACAGACTCTTTTACTAAGTTTTTCATAGAATTAAAATAAAAATAGGAAACTAGGAAATTTTGTGATAAAATAGTGGAAGGAAATCTATAAATTGGAGAAAAACTGTGTCTGAAAAGCAAAAAATCAGCGTCTTGATGTCGGTCTATGTAAAGGAAAATCCGACGTTTTTGAGAGATGCTATCAAGAGTATTCAAAACCAGACCTTGAAACCAAGTGAGCTTGTTCTTGTTGAGGACGGGCCGCTCACGCCCGAACTCTATCAGGTGCTAGATGAAGTGGAAGCGCAGTCAGAGATTCCAGTTAAGCGTTGCCCCTTAGAAGAAAATCAAGGTTTGGGTTTGGCTCTTCGATACGGTGTTTTACAGTGTCAGTACGATATCATCGCTCGCATGGATACAGATGATATAGCTGTTCCGGATCGTTTTGAGAAACAGCTTCAGCTAATGGAGAAAGAAGATCTCGATCTCTTAGGCGGGCATATCGCAGAGTTTATTGACAATCCTGACGAGATTGTTTCTTACCGTCGTGTTCCAACTCAGCACGCAGACATTGTGGCTTATCAGAGAATGAGAAGCGCCTTTAACCACATGACAGTCATGTTCAAGAAGGATATGGTTCTCAAGGCAGGCAACTATGAAGATGGGCTTTATATGGAGGATGATCTCCTCTGGCTCAATATGATTGCCGCAGGTGCCAAGACTGGAAACCTCGATCAGATCTTGTGTCAGGTTCGTGTCGGTGCAGGGATGTTTGAACGTCGAGGCGGTCTGCGCTACCTCAGACTCTATCGCCAAGCTCGTCAGCGCATGCTTGAAAGAGGGCAAATTTCCTACATGGAATATGCGAAAAGCATTGCCATTCAGGCGATTGTGGCACTTTGTCCAGGCTTTGTACGTCAGTTTATTTTTGTGAAATTATTAAGAAAAAATAAATAGTATTGTAAAAGATAAATAGCTCAAAAATGTTATAATAACAATATATATTTAAATTCTTTTAAGAAAGAGTAAATTCCTATGAATAAAAAACTAACAGATTATGTGATTGATCTGGTTGAAATTTTAAATAAACAGCAAAAGCAGGTGTTCTGGGGTGTATTTGACATTATTAGTATGGTGGTTTCCATCATCGTGTCTTACATTCTCTTTTATGGCTTGATTAACCCAGCGCCTGTGGATTATGTTATCTATACTGGTTTGGCTTTTCTCCTCTATCAAATCATGATTGGATTTTGGGGGCTCAATGCGAGTATTAGTCGTTACAGCAAGATTACGGATTTTATGAAAATCTTTTTCGGAGTGATGCTCAGTAGTGTATTTTCCTATGGAATTTGCTACGCTTTTCTTCCTCTGTTTTCTATCCGGTTCATCATACTCTTTATCTTATTGAGTACCTTCCTGATCTTGCTTCCTCGTATCACTTGGCAGCTGATTTATTCTAAGCGCAAGCAGGGTAGTGGGGAGGGAGAACACCGCCGTACCTTCTTGATTGGTGCTGGTGATGGTGGGGCCCTCTTTATGAACAGCTACCAACACCCAACTAGTGACCTTGAGTTAGTGGGAATTTTGGATAATGATGAGAAGAAAAAGGGACAAAAACTAGGTGGAATTTCCGTTTTGGGTTCTTATGATAATCTGCCTGAATTGGCCAAACGTCACCAAATCGAGCGCGTCATCGTAGCCATCCCTTCGCTTGATCCGTCAGAGTACGAACGTATCCTGCAGATGTGTAATAAACTCGGTATCAAATGTTACAAGATGCCCAAGGTTGAGACAGTTGTTCAAGGGCTTCACCAACCAGGTAGTGGTTTCCAGAAGATTGACATTACAGACCTTTTGGGTCGTCAGGAAATCCGTCTTGACGAATCCCGTCTTGGTGCAGAGCTTACAGGCAAGACCATCCTGGTGACAGGAGCCGGCGGTTCGATTGGTTCAGAGATTTGTCGTCAGGTCAGTCGCTTCAATCCTGAACGCGTGATTTTGCTGGGACATGGCGAAAATTCCATCTACCTCGTTTATCATGAATTGATCCGTACATTCCAAGGGATTGATTATGTTCCTGTTATTGCAGATATTCAGGACTATGATCGCCTTCTACAGGTATTTGAACAGTACAAACCGGCTATCGTTTACCATGCTGCTGCTCACAAACACGTTCCGATGATGGAGCGCAATCCAAAAGAAGCCTTCAAGAACAATATCCTTGGAACCTACAATGTTGCCAAGGCTGTTGATGCAGCCAAAGTACCTAAGATGGTCATGATTTCGACAGACAAGGCGGTCAATCCACCGAATGTTATGGGCGCAACCAAGCGCGTGGCAGAATTGATTGTCACTGGCTTTAACCAACGTAGCAAATCAACCTACTGTGCAGTCCGTTTTGGGAATGTTCTCGGTAGCCGTGGTAGCGTGATTCCTGTCTTTGAACGTCAGATTGCTGAAGGCGGTCCTGTAACGGTGACAGACTTCCGTATGACACGTTACTTCATGACCATTCCAGAGGCTAGCCGTCTGGTAATCCATGCAGGGGCTTATGCCAAGGACGGAGAAGTCTTTATCCTTGATATGGGCAAACCAGTCAAGATCTATGACTTAGCCAAGAAAATGGTGCTTCTAAGCGGGCACACAGAAAGTGAAATTCCAATTGTTGAAGTAGGTATTCGCCCAGGTGAAAAACTCTATGAAGAACTTTTGGTTTCGACCGAATTGGTTGATAACCAAGTTATGGACAAGATTTTCGTTGGTAAGGTAAATGTCATGCCACTAGAAGCCATCAATCAGAAAATTGAAGAGTTCCGTTCACTCAGCGGAAATGAGCTAAAAGAAGCGATCATTTCCTTTGCAAATGAAACAACTCATATTGAGTAAGAGTGACTCATACAATTAATCATAAATCAAAGACCAAGGTTTTGTATAGACAGAACCTTGGTCTTTTTACTCTGTAGTTTGAAGATATTAGCTTGTTATAGCTGACTGATGATATCATCGATTGTATGGGCAATCCAGTCGGGTTGATAGCTGAGTAAATCAGCCTCTTCTCCAAATCCCCAAGTGACAGCAAACTTTTTAATGCCAGTTTCTTGGGCTCCGATCATATCAAACTTGGTGTCGCCAATGATGAGGACTTGGTCTGCAGGGAGTTGATGCGTTTGCAAGGCATAACGGATGACATCCGCCTTGTGTGGTGTTTCAGGACTAGAACCGTAAATGCCGTCAAAGAAATGATGAATTCCCAGATTTTTAGTCATATCATGAGCAGTAGGAGTATTCTTTGTTGTGGTGATATAGAGAGGATAGGTTTGCGAGAGTTCTTGAAGCAATTCCGTCATTCGAGGGAAGAGCTGCGCTTCGTGGATCCCTTTTTTCTTGTAGTAAGAACGGTAGGTTTGAACAGCTTCCGAGATTTGCTCCTTTGGGAGACAAGTTGCAAAACTAGTTTCAAGCGGTGGACCCATGAAACCACGAATTGTTTTAGCATCAGGAGTCGGAACTCCCAGTTGTTCAAAGGTATGAGTAAAGGAATTGTGGATTCCGATGGAACTGTCAACGAGGGTTCCGTCTAGATCGAAAAAGATGGCTGAGATTGATGACATAGTTTCTCCTATTAGATAAGGTTATTCTCCGAAGATTTCTTTTTGTAGGCGACGGCCAGTAGGGGTGGCTGCGAGTCCACCTTCAGCCGTTTCTCGGAAGGCAGTTGGGAGGCTGGATCCGACTTGGTACATGGCATCGATGACTTCGTCAACAGGGATCTTAGACTCGATACCTGCCAAGGCCATATCTGCCGCGATAAAGGCAAAGCTGGCTCCCATGGCATTGCGCTTGACACAGGGAACCTCGACCAAACCAGCGACGGGGTCACAGATGAGACCTAGCATATTTTTAATGACAAAAGCGATGGCTTGACTGGCTTGATAGGGAGTTCCACCTGCAGCCAAGGTCAAGGCTGCGGCACTCATGGCAGAGGCAGAGCCAACTTCGGCCTGGCAGCCACCTTCAGCACCTGAAATAGAAGCGTTGTTTGCGATAACCAAGCCAAAGGCACCCGCAGCAAAGAGGAAATCCAGCTGTTCTTCGTGGCTGAGGTCAAGTTTTTGAATAGCTGCAGTAAGAACGGCAGGCAGACAGCCAGCACTTCCTGCGGTTGGAGTGGCGCAGACTAAGCCCATTTTAGCGTTGTGTTCGTTGACCGCGATGGCATTTCGGGCTGCTGATAGGATGGTAAAGTCCGACAAGGCCTTGCCACTTTTGAGATGGCGGTCTAATTTGGCCGCATCTCCTCCCGTTAAGCCACTACGGGATTTATTTTCACTGAGACCGAGCTCGACAGAGGCTTTCATGACTTCTAGATTGCGCTCCATGAGGAGGAGAACTTCTGCACGTTCCCGGCCGGTCAGTTCATATTCTGTCGCGATCATGAGTTCTGCGACATTTCCTTGGAAGTCTAGATCTGCTTGCTCAACCAATTCTTTGATAGAATAAAACATGTTTCCTCCTACTTAAAGAAATTGACATTGTGGAGATGAGGGATTTTTCGGATTTCTTCAATCGCCTCTTCGCAACTTCGACTATCGACTTCGATAATCATAATGGCTTTTTCTCCAGCTTTTTCCCGAGTCACATTCATCTGAGCGATGTTGATATCGAAACGAGAGAGGGCTTCAGTAACATGGGCAATCATCCCCGGAACATCCTGATGCACGATGATGATGGTCGGGGTATTCATATTGAGAGAAACGGCAAAACCATTAAGTTCCGTAACTTGGATATTTCCCCCACCAATAGAAATCCCCGTCACACTAATGGATTTGTGTTCATTCTTCACAGTAATTTTAGTGGTGTTAGGGTGAGGAGCGTTGCTGTCTTTCTGAATGGTCCAGACGATCTTGATACCACGCTTATGAGCAATCTCAAGGCTATTTGGAATGTCAGGATCATCCGTATCCATACCTAAAATTCCAGCAACGAGAGCTAGGTCAGTCCCGTGGCCACGATAGGTCTTGGCAAATGAATTAAATAATTGGAATTCGACTTCTGTTGGTGTATCGTTAAAGATGGAAGAGACAATTTTTCCGATACGAACCGCACCAGCTGTATGGCTACTTGATGGGCCAATCATGACAGGGCCGATAATATCAAAGACAGATTGAAAACGAAGTGATTGCATCTGTTTCCCCTTACAAAGATTCTTGTTTCTATTATATCAAAGAATGAAGTTCTGTGCTTATTTCCCTTATAAAACTGAAAAAATGGATAAAAATAGTATAAAATCTTGTCTTTTATGACAAAAATATCAATGTTTCAGTAAATATAAAATATTTTTGTAATATTTCTACACGAAACCGTCAAGAAACGGTAATATTCAAACGGTATGATAGAAGCATAGTAAAAAGGAGAATTTTTAGAAATGACATTAACAACTAAAAAAATCAAATCAACTCTTGCAGGGGCAGCAGCCTTGCTTACGTTCTTTGTACCAGCACTTGCTTCTGCGCAAGAAACGGTAACTTACACAGTTAAACCAGGTGACACTCTTTCAGAAATCGCTGAGAAGTACAACACTACTGTTGAAAAATTGGCAGAAAAAAATAAGATTGAAAACATCCACTTAATCTTTGTGGATCAAGTTTTGGTCATCGAAGGAACAGCTCCATCGACAGCAACTGCAACAGATGCAGCTTCTGCGACAACCTATGAAGCACCAGTTGCTACAGAGGAAACAAGCGAAGCTACAACTTATGAAGAAGTTGCTGAAACAACAACTTACGAAGCACCAGCAGCTCCAGTAGCAGAAGAAAGCTACACTGCACCAGCAGCAACTGTTAGCGGATCTGAAGCAGAAGCCAAAGAATGGATCGCTCAAAAAGAATCAGGCGGTAGCTACACAGCTACAAACGGACGTTACATCGGACGTTACCAATTGACAGATTCATACTTGAACGGTGACTACTCAGCTGAAAACCAAGAACGTGTAGCAGATGCTTACGTTGCAGGACGTTACGGTTCATGGACAGCTGCCAAGAACTTCTGGCTTAACAACGGTTGGTATTAAGAACTAATGAACAGAATAGTATAAAAAGTCGAGGAATTTCCTCGACTTTTTTATATTTCTTTCGGTTGATAATAGTTTTCTACTTCTTTTTGGAGATGAGATAGCATAGAGGTCTCATCGGTTAGTTCCAGAAGGGAGAATCCTTTTTGAATAAGTTTAGAATCATACGTACAAATTCCAATACGGACATAGCAGATAGCAAGCCTATCGTAGCTTTTCTTGTTCTTGGCATCCTCCAGTAAAGTGTAGCAGATTTGTTGGCACATGTTTCTATCTTGATTGTATAAGTAAATGGTAGAGAGGTTGAGTAGGATTGCCATTCGCAAGTCATATAAATGTTGATAGTTTTTATAGACTTCTAAGCGTTGCAAGATTTTTCCAGTGATGAGATGGAGGTGTTCAATGGGAAATCTGAAAAGGATGGTATTGAGGATTTTTAGGTCACTCTCATACCACGTATCTTGTTTTTCAATTTTTCTCCAAAGTTTCTTGACAACCTGTTCTGCGTGGTCTGATAATTCCCCTGTCCCATGTTGACGGATATAAATAACAACTTCAAGCATGTCGCTGATTTCCTCTATAGGGAGGTCGTGGTGGGTCTTGAGGTAGTCTTGGCATTTTTGAAATAAATTGATAAGTTCACTAGTCCCTAAGATTGAGCTCATATTGAGATAGGTCTGCATGATTTCCGCTCGTTGGCTAGGTTGGTAGAGATGGCAAATATAGTCAAACTCTTCAAAGGTCATATTAATTTGCTGGAGAAGAAATTCCATATTCTCATATTTAGGGGTTGTCTTGCCACTTTCGATTTTTGATAGGCTGGTTCTTGAGAGAATATCCCCACAGACCTCCTCTTGAGTTAACCCTTTTGACTCACGGATTTCTTTATAAACATTTCCAAAATCGTAGCGCATGCTTTCCTCCTTATTTGTGAAAAAAGTTAACAAAAATAGAAATTGATTAAAAATATTGTATCATAGTAGTATAAAAAGTAAAAAAGAAAGCTAAAATAATTTGTGAAAAAGGTTAACAAATTCTACGACAAGGTATATTGTATTTTATATTCAAGATGATAAAGTGCTGAGGAGGTATCTTTATGAAAAAAATCAGTAATTTCTGTATGTTACTCCTGCTTCTGTGTACCACTTTTTTTGTTTTTAATGTAAACTACACACGAGAAGTAGTTCGGATTCAGGAAATGGGAAAGACAGCGAGTTCTTTGGATGTATACTTAAAAGATGTCAATGAACCTGCAGCGTCTGTTCTTCGATTTTTTGAGGATGTATCAAAGGAATACAAAGTCTCCATCATCAAAACAGACAGTGGTGATGAGGTGATCAAGTCTGGTGTTTTTGATAAAGATACCTTCCCCTACCAAGAGTTCGGGATTTCTTCCCTTGATTTTACAGAAAATGGCGAGGGAGTCTATAGTAATAAAGACCTTTCTAATAAACTTGGTACGATTCCGACCTTTCTAAAAGCCAAGCCTATTCAGCTTATGACTTTTCAAACCTATATCAAAGATACATCTCGTAGTTTAAATGGTCGCTACACGATTAGTTCGACTCAAGAGATGGATAGAGATCAGATTTTACAGAAGTGGAGTGATTTTTTCAAGACCGACCAGACTACCTTGCTAGAGCCGATCTACAAAAGTGCAGTGGAAGTCATAAATCGAGACTTGCTTTTATCTGCTATTGTTTTTGCCTTGGCTATTTTGCTTCTTGTCTTAGTAACAGTGTATCAGCCAATGATGGAGATGAAAAGAGTTGGGGTACAAAAATTACTTGGTTTTCAGGATCGGGCTGTTTTAGCTGATGTTGTGAAAGGCAACCTCTACCTCCTCCTAGGTGGGGCGCTTGTGATCAATCTAGGGGTGTTTTTCTTGCTTGATTATAAGCCGAAAGATTTGTTCCCTATGCTGTGGTTGTCTCATTTTTTGCTTTTGCAGCTTTATCTCTTTATCAGTTGGTTGACTTATCTCTTAATTCAAAAAATGACAATCAGCTCTCTGCTGAAAGGTTTTTCATCTTTCAAATTTGGTCTACTCTTTAATTATTTGATGAAAATTGGAACCACCATTTTACTGACAGTCTTGCTAGTTGGGGTGGGGAAAAGTTTGGAGCAAGGAAACAAAGAGTTGGATTACCAGAAACAGTGGATCAGTCAAGGAAATTATCTGACCTTAGAAACCTTCCAACTCAATGATAACCTGTGGCAAGAGCAGTTGGCAGGCTCAGGGCAAGCAGTGGATTATTTCTATCGATTGTATCAAGACTTGGTAGAAAAAACGCAGGCAGGTTATGTGCGAAGTAGCAGTCTTCCTGTAAAAAATTTTGTCAAATCAGAACAGATTCAGCAATATCAGTTAACAGATACGGTGGATGTTTACTATGCTAATAGCAATTTTCTAAAGAGCAAGGGATTCAAGCTACCAGATACCGGCACTAAAAAAGTTATTTTGATGCCAGTAAGTACAAAAGGTGAAGAAGATAAAAATCAGCTCTTGGGGAAATTAATTGCCTATCTTTCTATGAAGTATGAAGAGCAGCAAAAACGAACTATAGAGGAGATGGATATCGAGATTGCTTACTATGAAGGTGATTGGTCATTTTTTCCATATAGTGATAAGCGAAAGGAAAATCTCTACAATCCAATTATTAACTTGGTCAATGATTCTGATATGATGTGGGATGAAAAAGCCTCCCTGTCAACAACAGGTTTAAATAATCCCATTAAAATCGAAAATACGATTCAACATCAAAAAGAGATTACAGAGTTAGTTGAGAAATTGTCAGATGGAAATCATTTAAAATTTTCATCTATTCAAGCCATTCAACAAGAGAAGGTGGATAGTTATCGAGATGCTGTTCGGAATTTTAACCTACTCTTTGCTTTGTTTGGTCTCCTTAGTATGATGATTTCCTACTTCTTACTAGTAATAACTTTCTTGTTGAAGCGAACAGATATCATCACCAAGAAGTTTATGGGCTGGAAATTGATAGATCGGTATCGTTCCTTGCTGGGTCTTCTATTAGCTGTCTATAGCCTTCCTTTTGTAGCCCTGGTATTCTTGGCTCACGCTCTTTTTCCACCCTTGCTTTTTGCAGGATTTACATGCGTAGATATTCTGTTTGTACTTTTCTTGGCATCTAAGATGGAAAAACGAAATGTGGCGCAGTTATTGAAAGGGGATATCTTATGATAAAGTTGGAAAATATTACGAAAACTATTGGGAAAAAAGTTATTTTGGAGAACTTATCTCTAAAGATTAACCAAGGGGACTTAGTTGCGATAGTTGGAAAGAGTGGTAGTGGCAAGTCAACCTTGTTAAATCTATTGGGTTTGATAGATGGTGATTATAGTGGGCATTATGAAATTTTCGGCCAGAAAAATGTACTTGTCAATTCTGCTAAGTCGCAAGCGATTATCCGCGAACACATTTCCTATCTTTTTCAAAATTTTGCTCTGATTGATAATGAAACAGTGGAGTATAATCTCATGCTTGCTCTAAAGTATGTGAAATTGCCCAAGAAAGATAAAGTTAAAAAGATAGAAGAAATTTTAGAGAGAGTGGGATTGTCATCAACCCTACATCAGAAGGTTTCAGAGTTATCTGGAGGGGAACAGCAACGAATCGCAGTTGCTAGAGCCATTTTAAAACCGAGTCAGCTCCTTTTAGCAGATGAACCAACCGGCTCTCTAGACCCTGAAAATCGAGATTTGGTTTTAAACTTTCTCTTAGATATGAACAAGGAAGGGAAAACGGTCATTATCGTTACCCACGATATCTATGTGGCTCAACAATGCCATCGAGTCATTGAATTGTGAAAAATACAGAAATTTTATCAAAAATATTTAAACTTAAGGGCACCTTTAAAATTTAATTTTAAAGCACGAATTTATTAACATTTTTTGATTGATAAAAATAGAAAAGCGGTTGTTTTTAGGAGATTCCCTAAAATTACCTCCTAACCACACTTACTAAAAACGATAATTCCTATGGAGATCGTATGACTCTGAAGTTTCGAATACTTAAGTTCTCATGGTTTTGAGCTATTCTAGCTTTAGAATCCTTCAGAATGTAAAATTTTAAGCAGTCAAAGACTTAGAACAATCGCAAAACATTTATTTTATAGTAATTCTAAGCTTAGAATTGCATTGATATATATGTATTCAAGCTATTCGATAGTTAGGACAGCTCTATTCTGAGAAATCTGAGCTATCAATGCTTTAGAATAGTATTTCGCCAATGATTTTTGTTGAAGGATTGATTGTTTTATGATAGTCTAAAATAAAACTGATTTAATGGAGCAAATGGAGAATCGTTACATGAAACATTTTTTTGCAGGAATTGGTGAGATAAGATTTATTAGTTATCTATTGTCTCTATGTGTAGGACTAGCCCCTCTTTTTCATATCTATGTAATAGGTTCGGAACTGAGTTTTGTGAAAATAGTATTATCTATTTTGGGTATTATATTTGTTTGTATTTTAACTATTGCTCGAATTTATAGGACTTTTTTCTATAAAGAATAGTTTGGATTTGAACTGTGTCTAAAGCCAGAGGTTGGTAGAGTATCAACTTCTTTCTTGTCTTCTCCAACCAAGCGTGTTATAATGAATACTGCTCAAGCGACCTTCAATCGTTAAAGCACACACGACCTTCAATCGTGAATAAACGAATAGATGGGAGACTTACCATGAGTGATAACTCTAAAACACGTGTTGTTGTGGGGATGAGTGGTGGTGTTGATTCGTCGGTGACGGCTCTCTTGCTCAAGGAGCAGGGCTACGATGTGATTGGTATCTTCATGAAGAACTGGGATGACACAGATGAAAACGGCGTCTGTACGGCGACCGAAGATTACAAGGATGTGGCTGCGGTGGCAGATCAGATCGGCATTCCTTACTACTCTGTCAATTTTGAAAAAGAGTATTGGGACCGCGTTTTTGAGTATTTCCTAGCGGAATACCGTGCAGGGCGCACGCCAAATCCAGATGTTATGTGCAACAAGGAAATCAAGTTCAAGGCCTTTTTGGACTATGCCATGACCTTGGGGGCAGACTATGTAGCGACTGGGCACTATGCCCGAGTGGCGCGTGATGAGGACGGGACAGTTCACATGCTTCGCGGCGTGGACAATGGCAAGGACCAGACCTATTTCCTCAGTCAACTTTCGCAAGAACAACTCCAAAAGACTATGTTCCCATTGGGACATTTAGAAAAGCCTGAAGTACGCAGACTAGCAGAAGAAGCAGGCCTTGCGACTGCTAAGAAGAAAGACTCGACAGGGATTTGCTTTATCGGCGAAAAGAACTTTAAAAACTTTCTCAGCAACTACCTACCAGCCCAGCCAGGTCGCATGATGACAGTGGATGGACGTGATATGGGTGAGCATGCAGGCCTTATGTACTATACAATCGGTCAGCGTGGCGGACTGGGTATCGGTGGCCAACACGGTGGTGACAATGCGCCGTGGTTCGTTGTCGGAAAAGACCTCAGCAAGAATATCCTTTATGTAGGTCAAGGCTTCTACCATGATTCGCTCATGTCAACCAGCCTAGAGGCCAGTCAAGTTCACTTTACTCGTGAGATGCCAGAGGAATTTACGCTAGAATGCACAGCTAAATTCCGCTACCGTCAGCCTGACTCTAAGGTGACAGTTCATGTCAAAGGTGACAAGGCGGAGGTCATCTTTGCGGAGCCACAACGCGCGATTACACCAGGACAGGCAGTTGTCTTTTACGACGGTGAAGAATGTCTCGGTGGCGGTTTGATTGACAATGCTTACCGCGATGGACAAGTTTGTCAGTACATATAGATTGACAAATTTTCTCAATTTGCTACAATAATAAAAGCAATAGAAATGATGGTCAAAGCTCATGGATGTTGCAGGTCTTTTTGTCCTGCACTTCTTTGGAGTTTTGACTGTTTTTGTGTCGTTTTGAGGAAAGGAAAGAGATGACTCAAGTGGATTTTCGGACCAAAGTGGGAAATACGGTTTTTGGAGTTCGGGCGACAGCCTTGATTGTCCAAAATAATCAGCTTTTGGTTACAAAAGACAAGGGCAAGTATTACACTATCGGTGGTGCCATCCAAGCCAATGAAAGAACGGAAGAAGCGGTAGTCCGTGAAGTGAGGGAAGAACTAGGTGTCAAAGCTGAGGCTGGGCGACTAGCCTTTGTAGTTGAGAATCGTTTTGAACAGGACGGTGTTTCCTATCACAACATCGAATTTCATTATCTAGTTGATCTACTGGAGGACGCTCCTTTAACCATGCAGGAAGATGAGAAAATGCAGCCCTGTGAGTGGATTGACTTAGATAAGCTTCAGGGGATCAATCTAGTTCCAGCCTTTCTAAAAACAGCCCTACCAGATTGGGACGGCCAACTAATACACATTCATCTTGAGGAATAGGAGAGAAAATGACTTATAATTTTACGGAAGAATACGATATTATTGTAATCGGTGCGGGGCACGCTGGGGTGGAAGCATCTCTAGCAGCCAGCCGTATAGGCTGTAAGGTTTTGCTTGCGACCATCAACATCGAAATGTTGGCTTTCATGCCTTGTAACCCTTCAATCGGTGGTTCTGCCAAGGGGATTGTCGTGCGTGAAGTGGATGCCCTCGGTGGGGAAATGGCCAAGAATATTGACAAGACTTACATACAGATGAAGATGCTCAACACAGGGAAGGGGCCAGCTGTCCGTGCCCTTCGTGCGCAGGCTGACAAGGAACTTTACTCTAAGGAAATGCGCAAGACAGTTGAAAATCAAGAGAATCTCACCCTTCGTCAAACCATGATTGATGAGATTTTGGTGGAAGATGGCAAGGTTGTCGGTGTTCGTACAGCGACCCATCAAGAGTATGCTGCCAAGGCTGTTATCGTGACGACAGGGACTGCCCTTCGTGGGGAAATTATCATCGGAGATCTCAAGTATTCGTCAGGTCCAAACCACAGCCTAGCTTCGATTAATCTAGCTGATAATCTCAAGGAACTGGGACTCGAAATCGGTCGTTTCAAGACAGGAACGCCTCCCCGTGTCAAGGCTTCTTCTATCAACTACGATGTGACAGAGATTCAACCAGGGGATGAAGCGCCAAATCACTTTTCTTATACTTCACGTGATGAGGACTATGTCAAGGACCAGGTGCCATGCTGGTTGACCTACACTAATGGTACCAGTCATGAGATTATCCAAAACAACCTCCACCGTGCGCCTATGTTTACAGGTGTGGTCAAGGGAGTAGGACCTCGTTACTGTCCATCGATTGAGGATAAGATTGTGCGCTTTGCGGATAAGGAACGCCATCAGCTCTTCCTTGAGCCAGAAGGACGCAATACAGAGGAAGTCTATGTCCAAGGACTTTCAACCAGTCTTCCTGAGGATGTCCAGCGCGAGCTAGTTCATTCCATCAAAGGGTTGGAAAATGCAGAAATGATGCGAACGGGTTATGCTATTGAGTACGACATGGTCTTGCCTCATCAGTTGCGTGCAACTCTGGAAACCAAGAAAATCTCAGGACTCTTCACTGCTGGTCAGACCAATGGAACATCAGGTTACGAAGAGGCAGCAGGTCAAGGGATTATCGCTGGTATCAACGCCGCTCTGAAAATCCAAGGCAAGCCTGAGTTGATTTTGAAGCGTAGTGACGGCTATATTGGAGTGATGATTGATGACTTGGTGACCAAGGGTACCATTGAACCCTACCGTCTCTTGACTAGTCGTGCTGAATACCGCCTCATCCTCCGTCATGATAATGCAGATATGCGTTTGACCGAGATGGGACGTGAGATTGGGCTTGTTGACGATGAACGCTGGGCTCGTTTTGAAATCAAGAAAAATCAATTTGATAATGAGATGAAACGCCTAGACAGCATCAAACTCAAGCCAGTCAAGGAAACCAATGCTAAGGTTGAAGAGATGGGATTCAAACCATTGACAGATGCGGTGACAGCCAAGGAATTCCTTCGCCGTCCAGAAGTTTCTTATCAAGATGTGGTGGCCTTTATCGGGCCAGCTGCAGAGGACTTGGATGACAAGGTCATTGAATTGATTGAAACAGAGATCAAGTACGAGGGTTATATTTCTAAAGCCATGGATCAGGTTGCCAAGATGAAACGCATGGAAGAAAAACGCATTCCGGCCAATATTGACTGGGATGACATTGACTCGATTGCGACTGAAGCTCGCCAGAAGTTCAAACTCATCAATCCAGAAACCATTGGCCAAGCTAGCCGTATTTCGGGAGTAAACCCAGCAGATATTTCCATTCTCATGGTCTATCTGGAAGGTAAAAATCGTAGTATTTCGAAGAATCAAGAAAAGAAAGCATAGAGAAAAACAGCTCCGAAGACGGGGCTGTTTTGTTGATTTATTCTTCTTCGTCTGGTGTGAGGATCATAGGGATAATGATCGGTTCACGTTCCGTATTTTCATAAAGGAAGGGACGAATAGCGTTGACAATGGCACCATTGACAGATTGGATGCTAGCATCCTTATTTTTCAACGCGATACGAATGGCATTAAAGAGGATGCGCTGGCTTTGGCGAATCAAGTCACCAGACTCTCGCATGTAGACAAAGCCTCGGCTGAGGATGTCTGGACCAGACAGAATCATTTTAGATTTGAAGTCAACAGTTGCGACTGCAAGTACGACACCGTCTTCAGATAGATCACGACGGTCTTTGAGGACAGCAGCGCCGATTTCACCGATACGATTGCCATCGACATAAATGTCTTGGGCATTGAAGTGACCTGCGATACGAGCAGAGTTAGCAGTAAGGGCAAGCACATCACCATTGCTCATGATAAAGATATTGTCCTTCTCGACACCAGTATCCACCGCTAGTCCAGCATGGACTTTCTGCATACGGTATTCACCATGAACAGGCATGAAGTATTTGGGCTTGATCAAGCGGAGCATGAGTTTTTGCTCTTGCTGACCACCGTGTCCAGAGGTGTGGATATTGTTGATTTTACCATGGATGACTTCGACACCAGCTTCTGAGATAATATTAATCAGTTTGTTGACGCTAGTAGTATTTCCAGGGATTGGGCTAGAAGAGAAGATAACGGTATCGCCGGGTTGGAGTTGCACCTGACGGTGTGTTCCGTTAGCGATACGAGAGAGGGCTGCCATCGGCTCACCCTGACTACCTGTACAAAGGATCAGAACCTCGCCTGCAGGGTAGTCCTTGATTTCATTTGGCTCGATAAAGGTTCCCTTGGGAGCTTTGATGTAGCCAAGCTCAATTCCGTTGACTATAGCCTTTTCCATAGAACGACCAAAGACCGCAATCTTGCGTCCAGTCTTAACAGCAGCATCTGTTGCTTGTTGGAGACGGAAGATATTTGAGGCAAAGGATGCAAAGATGATACGTCCTTCAATGCCTTGGATGATCTTCATGATAGACTGGCCAACGACTTTTTCAGAGTTGGTAAAAGTTGGCACTTCCGCATTTGTCGAGTCAGAGAGGAGACAGAGCACTCCTTCTTCACCAAGGGCAGCCATACGGTGCAAGTCTGCAGGCTCTCCAACTGGCGTGAAGTCGAACTTGAAGTCACCCGTACAGACGATTTTACCTTGAGGAGTATGAATAACAATCCCCAAAGGCTCTGGAATAGAGTGAGTCGTTCTAAAGAAAGTTGCCTTGAGATTTTTAAAGGTCAACTCAGTGTTGTGGTTGATTTCGTAAAGTTTGGCGTTGCGCAGGAGGCCGTGTTCTTCGAGTTTTCCACGGATCAAAGCCAGGGCAAGTGGTCCAGCGTAGATAGGGACATTTGCTTGCTTGAGCAGGAAAGGAATTCCACCGATGTGGTCCTCGTGTCCGTGTGTAATCAAAACAGCCTTGATGCGGTCGATATTGTCTACGATGTAAGAGTAATCAGGAATGACGTAGTCGATACCAAGCAAGTCATCTTCTGGAAATTTAATCCCAGCATCGACGATGATAATCTCGTCTTGGTATTCAATTCCGTAAGTGTTTTTCCCGATTTCTCCCAGACCACCGATGGCAAAAACGCCGACTTCTTCAGGTTTAAGAGTGTAGGCCATATTAGAACTCCGTGATTTCGAAAGCGCCAGTTTCTTTTTCGTAATCTAGCAATTTGTCAGACAAGAGTTCGATATACTCGATGTTGTACTCTGGGCGATTTTCTTCGACAAGTTGACGAGCAGCGATACGGCCCTCAAGTTCTGAGTTGGCATCGATGTCTAGGTAAAGTGAGCGTGTTGTTTCACGACGTGGGCTACGTTCTTTTGTTTCTTGATAAAAAACTTTGTAAATCATATAGTTCCTTTCTATTTATAGGTCAACTTATTCCAAACTTTTAGTAGAGATTTGCTTGATTTCATTCCATTTTGTGTCTAGATTGACCTTGATTCGTTACAATTATTTCAATTATACCACAAAATGAAAAATTAGTAAAAGACGGAAATGGAGAAAGTCGGGAGGGAAAGAAGGAACAAAAAGATAGGTAGGATTTGGTCGGAGAGCGCTTAGGTGTTATAATGGAAAGAGAAAGGGAAGTTTATGGATGGGAATATTCCCTATAGCTTTTAAACAAGGAGGATTAAGAATGTTTAGTTTGTTTGAATTTGCAGTAGGGGTTCGCCTCTTGATGTTTGTAATTTTTGTAGCCTGTGTCTATGGTGGAAATCTTATTTTTACGTATCTAGAACACCGCAAAACAAAATTCCTTTGGAAGCTTGCTTTTGTGACGCTCTATTCAATTTTTCTCCTTCTTGTAACCTATGTTGTCTGGTTTGTTTTTTACTTCGGTTTAAATGCTTAAGCTCCAGTTATTCATCTAAGTATACAGAAAATCCACCCCGTATTGATAGAGGGGCGGACTTTTCTATTTTCAGATGATATCCTTATGTTTACGATGATGATCTCTCGCATCGAAAATCGAGTTGCAACATATATGACTTATCCAAATTTCTTATGAAGATCCTTTCAAATTCCTTGTTCACTTATATATTTGGAAAAGATAGGAAAAAACTACAACTTTTTTTGCCTTCCTCTTTGTTTAAGTGGCAGGGCTTTTTGTTTGGGGCAAAGAAAATTCCCATGCGTCAGCTTTTGTAGTATAATAGTAAACAGACCAAAAGATAGGAATGTGTTATGAAAGTATTAGCTTTTGATACGTCCAGCAAGGCTCTTTCTCTCGCTATTTTAGAGGACAAGCAGGTTCTTGCCGAGACGACGATTAATATTAAGAAGAATCACAGTATTACCCTCATGCCTGCCATCGATTTTTTGATGGTCAGTTTAGATTGGACACCCAAGGATTTGGATCGAATCGTGGTGGCAGAGGGCCCAGGTAGCTACACGGGCTTGCGAATTGCGGTAGCAACTGCCAAGACCTTGGCTCATACCCTGAACATCGAGTTAGTTGGCATGTCTAGTCTCTTGGCTCTGGTACCGCGCCAACAAGAAGGCTTACTTGTTCCCTTGATGGATGCGCGTCGCAACAATGTTTATGCAGGATTTTATGAAAATGCCAAACCTGTCACGGCAGAAGCACACCTATCCTTTGCGGAAGTGCTAGAAAAGGTCACGGATGCTGAACAGGTGACCTTCGTCGGAGAAGTTGGTGCCTTTGTGGAGCAGATCCAAGAACAGCTACCACAAGCTAGCTACCAAGAAACCTTGCCAAATGCAGCTAATCTAGCTTTGTGGGCATGGGACAAGGAAGCAGACTCCTTGCACGACTTTGTACCAAATTACCTCAAACGTGTTGAAGCCGAGGAAAATTGGCTCAAGAACCACACCGAGTCTGGCGAGTCCTACATTAAACGCCTATGATAGAAATCAAACGAATCCAAAAACAGCCTGAACTAGCTCAAGCCATCTACGCTGTCATGGCAGCTGTTTATCCAGTCAGTCCTTGGACACTGGAACAAATCCAAGCAGACCTGTCCCAAGACCAGACTTGGTACGCTCTGGCTTATGATGGGACAGAAGTGATTGGCTTTCTAGCCGTTCAGGAGAATCTATTTGAGGCAGAAGTCCTGCAAATCGCTGTCAAAGGGACCTATCAGGCTCAGGGAATTGCGTCAGCCTTGTTTGCAACATTGCCGACAGACAAGGAGATTTTCCTCGAAGTCAGAAAGTCAAACCAACGAGCGCAAGCATTTTACAAGAAAGAAAAGATGGCGGTCATCGCTGAGCGAAAGACCTACTACCATGACCCAGTCGAGGACGCCATCATCATGAAGAGAGAAATAGATGAAGGATAGATATATTTTAGCATTTGAGACATCTTGTGATGAGACCAGTGTCGCCGTACTGAAAAACGACGATCAGCTCTTGTCCAATGTCATTGCTAGTCAAATTGAGAGTCACAAACGTTTTGGTGGCGTAGTGCCAGAAGTAGCCAGTCGTCACCATGTTGAGGTTATTACAGCCTGTATCGAGGAGGCACTGGCAGAAGCAGGAATTACCGAAGAGGACGTGACAGCTGTTGCAGTTACTTATGGACCAGGCTTGGTCGGTGCCTTGCTAGTTGGTTTGTCAGCTGCCAAGGCCTTTGCTTGGGCTCACGGCCTTCCGCTTATCCCCGTTAATCACATGGCTGGTCACCTCATGGCAGCTCAGAGTGTGGAGCCTTTGGAGTTTCCTTTGTTGGCACTCTTGGTCAGCGGTGGCCACACAGAGTTGGTTTATGTTTCTGAGGCTGGCGATTACAAGATTGTTGGGGAGACACGAGACGATGCAGTTGGGGAGGCTTATGACAAGGTCGGCCGTGTCATGGGCTTGACCTATCCAGCAGGTCGCGAGATTGACGAGTTGGCCCATCAAGGTCAGGATGTTTATGATTTCCCACGTGCTATGATCAAGGAAGACAATCTGGAGTTTTCATTCTCAGGTTTGAAGTCTGCCTTTATCAATCTTCACCATAATGCCGAGCAAAAGGGAGAAAGCCTGTCTACAGAGGATTTGTGTGCGTCCTTCCAAGCTGCAGTTATGGACATTCTCATGGCTAAAACCAAGAAGGCTTTGGAAAAATATCCTGTTAAAACTCTGGTCGTGGCAGGTGGCGTGGCAGCTAATAAAGGCCTCAGAGAACGCCTAGCAGCCGAAATCACAGATGTCAAGGTCATCATCCCGCCTCTGCGTCTTTGCGGAGATAATGCGGGTATGATCGCCTATGCCAGCGTCAGCGAGTGGAATAAGGAGAACTTTGCAAGCTTGGACCTCAATGCCAAACCAAGTCTCGCTTTTGATACTATGGAATAAAGAGTCAGCTTAGGGCTGGCTTTTTTGCTAAAATATTTTATAATATGTAAAAAAGTAAAATTTTTTACGAATAGAATAGTAAAGGGAATCTTTAAAGGGGAGTTTGGCCATGATTGAAAAACAAGAATTGGGAGAATTTTACAAGGAACTGCGCCTGGCGAGAAAACTCAAGCAGTCAGATGTGGCTTGTGATGGGCTGACAGCATCCCAGCTATCCAAGTTTGAACTGGGGCAGTCTATGTTGTCTGCGGATAAGCTGATCCTAGCTATCCAAGGGATAAATGTAACCTTCGACGAGTTTGGACACAAGCTTAATAATTATCAGGAATCTCCACATATGCGAATTGGTAGAATGGTTGTCGATCGCTTTGCCCATCAGGATATGGCTGGCTTAGAGCAACTGTTGGAGGAAATCGAGCAGGAACAGATAGCGCATACCTATCGTCGTTTGAATGCCGTCGTGATTAAAAATGCTATCCATTCCTTGGATAAAAGCTATCTGCTTGAAGAGGAGGATCGTGAGTGTTTGACCACCTACCTTTATGCTATCGAGTCTTGGACCTGGTTTGAACTCTATATATTTTGTAACACCATGCCCTTCTTGAGTAATCAAGATCTGATCTTTTTATCAACCTCCTTACTCGAAAAATCCAAGGAATTTAAAGAATTGGCACACAATAGACTGTATATGAAAAGTGGCTATCTGAATATCATATCAGAGCTCATGGAGCGTAAGCTTTTCTCTTACATCCCAATCTTTGAGTCTGAGTTGGAGAGCATGCTTCGTCCGTATGATGTTTTTGAGAAATTATTGTGGCAATTTTTAAAGAAATTGAGTGTTTTCCTTCAAACTAAGGGAAGTAATCAAAAAGAGATTGAACACTTTATCCAATCTCTGCAAATATTAGAAAATCCACAATTAACAGCCCTTTTTGAACTACGATTACAGCAATACAAAGACCTTATCGATTAATCCACTATCGCAAATGAGAGATTTCTATAAGAAAAAATGTCAAATATGCGATTTTCTAAAATAGGGCAGTTTTCGTGTTATACTGTCCTTATTTCATAGTATAGGAGAAAATAAAATGAAAAAGATAATCTCACACTATTACTTGTTTATAGCTATTCTACTTGTCATTGCTGACCAGTTCTTCATTCGTTTGCTTTTACATAGCGACCTTGCTGCTGATCTATCTAACTTTGCCTATTATTTGTCGGATATGATGTTGAATTTTCTTGTGGTTCTGCTTGCTTTTATTGTTATGGTTTGGTCAGGTAAATGGCAGAAAATTAACAGTCGAAAATTTAGAGGCTCCTATCTTTTCTATTCCTTTTTAGCTCTTCTTGCTTTTGTTATTTGGAATTTCATCACATTTTATCTTTTCCCACCTACCAAAAATGAAATTTCTTATCAACTCGCCATTCCGACTTTTACAGGAGCTACGGCATTTTTGATGTATTTTTTCTATCCTGTAATTGCAGGTCCCGTTTTTGAAGAGATGATTTATCGTGGGTTGGTGATGACTGCTCTGGAAAAAGGTAAGAAATGGGGACTGGATGTACTCGGATCAGCTATATTATTTGGAATCTTGCACATTAGTAG
>NZ_MZNX01000006.1:294644-296121 GCF_004353325.1 Streptococcus downii | reverse complement strand
ATATTTGCAGTCTTATTTAGAGCAACAAAGTCCATTTATTGGCCTATTGGACTGCATATAGTCTACAACGGTATTGGTCAAATTCTGCCCTTGTTGTTTTAGAGGTTTTTGAAGCATTGTAAATAACAAAAGAGAATACTAGTTGTGAAATTAAAAATTCCTGAGTCAGTTTGTGGTATTGGACCAAGCCCTTACGGAGCTTTTGATTGGATGAAAGGACTCTGGGTAGGTTTGGCTGAAAGGCGACGTAAATAAAACTTAAAAGGATCAACTATGAAAGAGAAAGAAACGAAATTTTATCTAGGGACCATTTTGGTGCTTGTGTCCTATTACTTGATTTTTAATCTTGTAGCAAAATTAGACTCAGTGAGCCAGTTATCTGATTTGGGATTTTATGGGATTCAAATTTTATTGATAGTAATTGAGGGAATTGTTGCTACTGTGGTTCTTGTAAAGAGTCAACGTTGGAAAGAGTACGGTCGATTCGAGTTTCGTTGGTCCTATCTGGGTATCTTCTTTCTTTCCTTTATATTGATGTTTTTGTGGGTAAATATAACGACTCGGATCTTTCCCGGCACGCAAAATGGGAGTGCTATAAAAGAAACCGTAGCCAATTTGACGGGAATTAGTTATTTTGTGACACGTATTCTCTACGGCAGTTTTATTGCTCCGATAGTTGAGGAGTTAGTTTTCCGTGGACTTCTGATGACATCCCTAACTAAATTTAAAAAATACTATATTGACGTCATCATTTCTTCCACACTCTTTAGTCTCATCCATGTTTTACAATATGGATGGGTGTTAACAGACTTCATCGTTTATGCAGGAGCAGGTCTGCTATTCTGTATGCTATTTCGTTATACTCGTTCAGTTTATTGGTCAATGACACTCCACATCTTGTGGAATACCTTTTTAATCATCATCAGCTTATTGGTGTTTGGATATTAGAGAGGTGATATATGAAAAAGATAATCTCATGTTCCTACTTTTTTGTAGCCATTCTACTTGTCATTGCTGACCAGTTCTTCATTCGTCTGCTTTTACACAGTGACCTTGTTGCTGGTCTATCTGACTTTTCCTATTATTTGTCGGATATGATGTTGAATTTTCTTGTGGTTTTATTTGCTCTTATTGCTATGATTTGGTCGGGGAAATGGCAGAAAATCAACAGTAGAAAGTTTAAAGGATCCTATCTTTTCTATTCCTTTTTAGCTCTGCTTGCTTTTGTTGTTTGGAATTTCGTCACATTTTATCTTTTCCCATCTACCAAAAATGAAATTGCTTATCAACTGGATGTTCCTACTTTTACAGGAGTTACGGTATTTTTGATGTATTTTTTCTATCCTGTGATTGCAGGTCCCATTTTTGAAGAGATGATTTATCGTGGATTGGTGATGACTGCTCTGGAAAAAGGGAAGAAATGGGGACTGGATGTACTCGGATCAGCTATATTATTTGGAATCTTGCACATTAGTAG